>CAKZXY010000042.1 GCA_937883945.1 uncultured Clavibacter sp.
GGAATCGCTGAGCCTTACACCGGCCCATTTGCTGGCGATAGCCAGAAGGCTAGAGATCTAAGAACTGCATTCTTGATGGCATATCCACGAGATGAAATCGTAGATAAGTTGATTAAGCCAATTAACTCCAAGGCTGTTCGCATGGACTCCATTCTGCTTCTACCAGGTGAGCCTGGCTACGAAGAGATGGTTAAAAACAGCGGAGTCTCTAAATACACCAAGGGAAGCCAATCTGATCGTGAAAAAGAAGCTCTTGCATTAGTCCGCAAGCACTCCGCAACCGATGTGAAAGTTAATCTCCTATGGGGACAACCTTCCAACGCTCGCCGTGCTTCTGAGGCTCAAATTGCAAAGGCTGCTCTAGCTCGCGCTGGATTTGATCTCAATGCTCCTGGAAGATCTGGATGGTCAAGCTATCTTGATTCAAGCGAGTATGACGCATCATTCTTTGCATGGGTGAAGTCAGCAATTACTCAAGAGGGTAACTCTGACATCTTCTACTCAGATGGCGGCAATAACCTTGTTGGTTACAAGAACAAGACTGTTGATAAGGCTGTAGAGCTACTCCGCAGCACCTTGCTCTCTGAAAAAGATAAGCTTGCTCAATACGTAATCGTTGAGAAAGAGCTGATGAAGGATGCAGTATCCCTTCCTATCTTCCAGCACCCAGGCGTAACTGCAGTAAATAAGAAGCTGCAGAACGTCAAGCCAAACCCACTATCACCACAGTTGGTCTGGAACTATTGGGAGTGGAAGTACTCAAAGTAAGGGTAAAACCTTAATTTGAGCCAAAGCTCACCTTGAAAAAGGTGAGTAAATAGCAGTAATTCAAGTGGCACCTGGTTAAAATTCCAGGTGCCACTTGAAACATGTAGGCAGAAGCTTTAAGAATAAGAGAGTTAAGGAGGCTGGATTTGTTTTCCTATATCCTTCGCCGTCTTGGAGCCCTGGTTGTAATTCTCTTTGGATCAAGCTTCTTGCTATACAACCTCTCTGCAATTTCTACTGACCCGTTAGGTGATTTGAGAACTAGCACCGCTGAGAATAAAGAGTATTTGATTTTAGCCCTCACGCGAGAACTTCGATTAGATCTTCCACCTCCTTTGCGATACTTCATCTGGCTTAGGGGAGTGCTGGGAATATTTACTGGTAATGCCAACTTTGGGCTAACTAGAGAGCAAGAGCCTGTGATTGAAGCAATTGCCGGAGCGATTCCCACCACCATACGTTTAGTTGCGGTAGCAACAATTGTGGCAATTGTTCTTGGTATTGCCCTTGGAATCACCTCAGCTCTTCGTCAATACTCACGCTTTGATTATGGAATGACATTCTTTGCCTTCTTGCTATTCTCACTACCAATTTTCTGGGTAGCTGTTCTTTTGAAACAATATTTAGCTATTGATTTCAACGACTTTTTAGTAACGGCAAAGATATCGCCGCCTTGGATAATATTTTTTAGCGCCCTGGTAGGTCTATTCTGGGCCACGATAATTAGTGGAAGTCGCAGAAGAGTCCTTATGGTCTTTTCTGGCGTCTTTGTCGCAAACTCAATCTTCTTAAGTTTCATTAGCGCCACCGAGTGGCTCTCATATCCACGCTTAGGGCCAATCACTATCTTTATTTTTAGTATTGGAATTGCTTATGCAGTCACTTATCTCTCTGTTGGCCTATCAGATCGAGCTGCTCTTAAAAGCAATCTCTTACTTGCGCTAATAGGCGTGATTATCTACTTCCCAATTCAATCTCTACTTGACTCAAATCGCCCTAGAGTAGGTATTTTGATTCTTCTTGCCGCGCTCTTAATTTCAGCGGTCTCAGTCTCATTTATCTTTGCCCGGATAGATCGTGGCCCAGTTATTCGCACCAGCGTTATAACTTCTGTGTTGATTGGAGCTTTAATTTTAGTTGATCAGATGATGCAGGCCTGGAGACCATATGTTGAAAGTGATGATGTTAATTACCGACCTGTGGCAACTATTGGTCAATCAACGATCTGGTTAACGGAAGTCTCTTTCTGGGTAAGAGTGCTGGATTTCGCCATGCATTTAGTCCTTCCTACTCTGGCTTTGACCTTGATCTCATTTGCTGGATACGTTCGTTTTTCACGCGGAACCCTGCTTGATGTTTTAAATCAGGATTACATCAGAACAGCCCGTGCCAAGGGATTAACCGAGCGCACTGTGATTATGCGCCATGCCTTTAGAAATACCATGATTCCTTTAACTACCATCATGGTGGGAGATGTGGCTGGAATCGTTGGCGGGGCAATCATTACTGAGCGAGTCTTTGCTTGGCAGGGGATGGGAACTCTCTTTAATAAAGCTATTAACTCCTTTGATTTAAATCTCTTGATGGGGGTTATTCTATTTCTTTCAACTCTAGCTATTTTGGCAAATCTAATTGCTGATCTTCTCTATTCAGCTTTAGATCCTCGAATCCGGGTAGGGGCTGGTAAGTGATGGCGCGTAAGAGGCGGGAAGTTGAAATCGTTAATGATGCTAATGAGAATGCCATCCTTAATAAGGAGACCGAGGGTTTAAGCCAAGGCCAGATTGTTCTCCGTCGCTTCATTCGCCATAGAGCAGCGATGATCTCTGTTGTTGTTCTATTTACTTTAATTGCTGTGGTCTACACCTCACTAGATTGGCGCCTTGGAGATGAGAAAGATCCAATCGTTATCCCTGGTTGGTGGAAGTATGGTTTTGAAGATATGCCAGAGCTACGTTATGGCGCAGATTGCGTAGGGGATTCAATTGGCTGCCCAACTATTGATGCGGTGCCATTTTTTGATGGGGATGGAATCGCCCTTGGGCCTCATCCATTTGGCCAAGATGATATTGGTCGCGATTACCTAGCTCTAGTGATGCGCGGAGCTCAACGCTCGCTTCTAGTTATGTTCATAATTGGCGCAATCGCTGCCACGCTCGGCACAGTTATTGGCTCCCTTGCCGGATATTTCCGCGGCTGGATCGATGCCATCTTGATGCGTCTAGTTGACTTCATTATTACTGTTCCAGTAATCATTATCGGTTCGGTTATTGGTTTCCACTTCGGCAATAAGGGCGCAGCCTTTCTAGCCCTCTTGTTGGGACTCTTCTCGTGGACGGGTCTTTCGCGATTGGTCAGAGGTGAGTTTTTAACCTTGCGAGAGCGTGAGTTTGTTGACGCCTCAAGAGTGGCTGGCGCTAGTAATCGCCGAATAATCTTTAAACATATCCTTCCCAACGCGGTTGGAGTAATCATTGTTTCGGTCACTCTCTTGATGTCTGGTGCGATCCTTTTGGAAACAGCGCTTAGCTATCTAGGCTTTGGAGTCACTTCACCTGATGTCTCTCTAGGGCTATTGATCTCTAATTACCAGGATGCCTTTACCACCAGGCCCTGGCTCTTCTGGTATCCCGGTATATTTATCATCATCATTGCGCTCTGTATCAATTTCATTGGAGATGGCCTGCGAGATGCATTTGATCCAAGGCAGCGTCGTAGATTGAGTCGTAAAGAAAAAGCTAACGCTCGGGCGATGGCTAATCGAAGTGATTTGGCCTAGAGGCCTGCAAATTGAGTAATTAAAGCGATTAGAAATAATGATGCGGAAATAGCTGCGCCTCTATAGTTATATTTAGTTGAGAATTCTAACCCTGGAATCTTTTCTACTTGGTTAAAGTTCTCAAAGTAATTTCTAGCCATTGCTATCGCCACCCCAGAGTTACTCCGAGGGCTCTCGCCAGCTTTGATACTGCCGCTATCTCCAAGCCTTATCCCTCTTATCTCAGTTGGATGAATATTTCTGGCGTGATATCTACCCGGCGCTTGGGCAGCAAAGGCATGGATTTTTAGATTACTTGGTTTATGAATCACATACATTGTGTATTTGGCATCAATCTCTGAAATCTCATGCCAACCTAAAGTGATCTCCTTCATCGGATTAACGATTATCAAACCTTGATCGCTGTAAACAACTTTGGGATGGATAAAGATTAGGTAGAAGAAGGAGCAGGCAAAGAGGCCCCAGGTAATACTTGGTAGCCCTCCTGTAAATCCATAATCTAGGATATTTATATAAGTCAGAGTACTAATCGTGAAAAAAGCCCAGAAGGAGAGAAAGTATCCATTACGCGGACGAAAGTTCTCCACATTACTCATATCTCAATCTTCTCATCAATGCCTCGAAGAATTCTCAAGATGACAAAATATTGCTCGAACTCAGATTGAGATGAATCAAAGCCTGAGCCGCGGAAAACTCGCCCCAAATAACAGCCAGGGAGCTAAGGGCGCTATCGAGCTGGATCTGCCAGGGGCACCATGGTTGCTTGCTTTGAGCCTGAGATGGCCGCTTGGATAGCAGTCAATTGTAAAGTTTTTGTTACCTAGCCCCCTTATCAGCCATTGTCAGAAATAGCCCTGTAAGGCAGACTTTGCCAACCCTCGAGGGTTAGTTAATGGTAAAGCGGTCGACTCTTTACTAATGACTATCCCCGCAAACAAAGACCTTTTAGGAGGTTATCTTGAAAAACA
The DNA here is from genome assembly GCA_937883945.1 of uncultured Clavibacter sp. Taxonomy (GTDB): domain Bacteria; phylum Actinomycetota; class Actinomycetes; order Nanopelagicales; family Nanopelagicaceae; genus MAG-120802. The sequence goes on from CAKZXY010000042.1 coordinate 4,516, forward strand.
AGAAGTTAAGAGTGGCAATTGTTGGATCTCTTTCGATCCTGCTTGCTGCTTCAACAGTAACGCCGCCAGCAAATGCGGCTAAGAATGGAACTGTAATTCTCCATGAACCAAACCCGCTATCAGGCTTTAACTCAGCTGTTGTAGGTTTTAACTTGGTAACAAACTCCACTATCGGTTATCTAACTGGTATGGGATTTGGATATTACGATGCCTCAAGAACTTGGGTACAGAACACCACATTTGGTTCTTATAAAGTAACTACAAATAAGGCCACTGATTTCCGGGTTCAGTACACCGTAGCTCCAGGAAGAGTTTGGTCAGATGGAACTCCAATTACTGGAATTGACCTTCTCTCATCTCATATGATTTATAGCCGCGATTATGCAAAGGCTGCAGGTCTTGGTGATTGGGCTGCTGGAGATAAGATGGCATTTAATGCTGCTGGTCTCTCTTCAAGCACATACTCTCTATACCAGACAGGCGATCCAGTAGTAAGCGCTGATGAAATGTCAGTTACCTTTAAGTACAAGCAGAAGTTCCCAGATTGGTGGCTATCTGTTATCGGCGCACGTCCAGTACATGCTTGGACGCTAGCTGCTGAAGGTAAGACTGATCTACAGAGCGTCTCTGCAAGCAACGCTGCACGTGATCGCTGGTATGCCGCATATAAGGCTAAAGACACTGATCTTCTAAAGAAGATTGGAACTATCTGGTCAACTTCCTATAACAGCCCAGATGTAAACGCTGCAACTACTAACCCTCTTCTATGGGTTGGAAACGGTGGCTTCAACGTCGTTAGCGCTATCAAGGGTCAATCAGTAACCTTGAAGGCAAACCCACTTTATAACTCCGGACCTAAGGTCTCAGGAGATATCAAGAACATCATCCAGAAGTTCGTAGCTGATGGAAACCCAGTGGTTCAGGCCCTTGGTAATGGTGAAGTCTCTCTCTACTCAGGTCAGCAGACTGCTGATGGAGTCGCTGCTTTGAAGAAGCTTGCTGGAGTAACCACAATTGGTGGCCTCGGTGGAGCTTATGAGCACGTAGATCTTCGTAGCGGTGCTTACTTCTCAGGTGGAACTCCATACACCGGTCTATTTGCCGGAAATGGTGTGAAGGCAACCGACCTACGTCGCGCCTTCCTACTCTGCGTTCCTCGTCAAGAAATTGTCGAGAAGTTAATTGCAACAATTAACTCAGATATTCCACCACTTCGCTCAGTTACAGTTCCATCACATGAAGATAGCAAGTATGCAAAGGTTATTGCTGCTAATGGATCTTCATATTATGTTGGAACACAAGAGTCACTAAATAAGCGCTCTCTCTCACTCGTTCAGAAGTATCAGAAGAATGCAGTGAAGAATCCGCTAAAGGTGAACTTCCTAGTACCTGGAAACAATGCACGTCGTGCAGCGCAAGCGCTATTGCTTAAGGCAAACCTTGCTAAGTGCGGCTTTGATGTAAACCTTGATACTCAAGTTGATTGGTCACCAAAGCTTCGCGATTCCAAGTATGACGCGGCATTCTTTGCCTGGGCTGCAACCAGCACAGCGCAAGGATCAATTCGCGCCAACTGGCGTTCTGATGGCTCCAACAATTACAGCGGAGCAAACTCAGGTCCTGGACTAGATGCGATTTTGGATGATGTTTTCGGTCGTCCAATGTCAGATTCAGTTCTAACCACAGCCTTTATCAAGATTGAACGTGAAATCTTCGGTAAGGGTTACACGCTACCTCTATACCAGCATCCAGCAGTGACTGCCTATGACAACGACCTTAAGGGCGTTAAGGCCAGCTCACTATCTCCTGTGAAGGAATGGAACTTCTGGGATTGGAAGTACTAAGAAAGAAGTAGAGCTAATCGCTCAACTTTGAAGGCTTGTTGGGCCTTAGGGATTTTTAAAGAAAATTCCTAAGGCCCACAGGCTATATTTTTGTCTTAAGTTAGTAATATTCGTGGGCTCTAGGAGCCCCCAGGTAGGAAGGAGAGTGCCGTGCTAGCTTTTATCGCTCGACGAATCGGCGTCCTCTTTCTAATCCTTTTTGGTTCAAGCTTTATCCTCTATAACCTTGCAGCGATTGCAGGAGATCCAATTGGTGAGCTTCGCTTTAGCGATGATCCCGAGATTCAGGCGCAAATTAGAGAGCTCGAAGAGTTTTTAAACCTAGATGTGCCGCCCCCACTTAGATATTTCATCTGGCTTCGCGGCGTTCTAGGAATTTTCACCGGCAATCTAGATCTAGGTCTCACCCGACTACGTCTTCCAGTATCAGGTGAAATTGCAACTGCAATGCCTATCACTATTCGCCTTGTTATTTTCGCAACAATATTTGCCATCTTTGTCGGTATTTCTCTAGGTATCGTTACAGCTCTTCGCCAATACTCACGTTTTGATTATTCAATGACATTCTTTGCATTCCTTCTTTTCTCACTACCTATTTTCTGGGTTGCAGTTCTTTTAAAGCAGTACCTAGCAATTCAGTTCAATACTTTTTTATCCGATCCTCAGATAACTACCTCGTGGAAAGTTGGAATTGGTCTAGTTGGCTCCCTGTTCTGGGCCTCACTTCTTGGTTCAAAGCGTGGAAACTTTTGGAAGGTATTTGCAATTGTCTTTGTGGGAACATTTGCCTTCCTCACCTTTGTCGATGAAGCCAATTGGTTAACTGATCCCGCACTTGGCCCAGTATTAATTGGTCTTCTCGCGGTTGGTATTGCATTTGGCATAACTTACTTAAGCACAGGATTTGGTAATAAGGCAGCGCTCTATGCTTCATTGACCATGGCACCACTAACTGTGATCTCTTATTTTGTTCTATCCAACTCACTTAATTCCTCATCATCAATTCCTCAACTTCTTAGGTATGCCTTAATCACAATTATCGTTGCTGTGGCAGTGGCTCTGGTCTTTGCTCGAATTGATCGTGGCCCAGTTATTAGAACTACAGTTATTACCGCTCTGTTCTCAGGACATCTAATTATCGTTGATAAGTTCATGCAGACCTGGAAGCCATATATGGAAGAGGGCTCGGTGAGCTTTAGGCCGATTCCGACTCTGGGTCAAGCAAAGGAGCTATTGACTCCTAATGAGTTCTGGATTTCAACCCTAGATATTTTGGTTCACTTATTCTTGCCAACAATTGCCCTTACTTTGATTTCATTTGCTGGATATATCAGATATTCCAGAGGAACTCTGCTTGAGGTTTTAAATCAGGATTACATAAGAACTGCTCGCGCTAAAGGGCTAAATGAGCGAACTGTGATTATGCGACATGCTTTCCGAAATACTTTGATTCCATTGACCACAATTATGGTCGTTGATTTTGCTGGAATTGTTGGTGGAGCCATCATTACTGAGCGAGTCTTTGGCTGGTATGGAATGGGAACTCTCTTTAATAGAGCGATTACCAGCCAAGATCTAAACCTACTTATGGGTGTTTTCTTTATTACTGCAACGCTAGCTGTTATGGCTAACTTAATCGCAGACCTTCTTTACTCAGCCCTTGACCCAAGAATTCGTGTTGGGAGTGGAAAGTGAAGATAGGAAGAAAGAGTAAAGAGGCGGCTCTTGAAGAGCTAACTATTGAATCTGGCGAAAATGCTATTGCCAATAAGGAAGTTGAAGGCTTAACTCAATGGCAGATTATTCGTCGTCGCTTCTTTAAGCATAAGGCTGCGGTAGCCTCATTAATCTTCCTAACATTCATTATTGTCTTTGTCTTCTCTGCAGTTGATGCCAATTTTGGTCCGATTAAGACTAAGGGTTGGTGGAAGTGGTCTCCAGATGATCTGCCAGACCTTCGCTTTGGCGATTGCCCCAATGACACTATCGGCTGCCCAACAATTTCACTTCTTCCTAAGTTTTTAGGGGGAGAGGGAATTGGCCTTGGAGAACACCCATTTGGCCAGGATGACATTGGGCGAGATTACTTCTCCCTAGTTATGAAGGGCACACAACGCTCTATTCAAGTTATGTTCATCATTGGATTCTTTGCAGCAATTATCGGAACGGTTGTTGGCGCTGTTGCTGGATATTACAGAGGCGTAGTTGATAACGTTCTTATGCGCTTTACCGACTTCATCATCACAATCCCAGCAGTTATTGTGGGATCTGTCATTGGCGCAAAATTTGGAAATCTTGGCGCAATCATTCTTGCGGTTTATCTTGGCCTCTTTGCCTGGACTGGGCTATCACGTCTGGTGCGAGGAGAGTTTTTAACCCTACGCGAGCGAGAATTTGTTGATGCGGCAAGAGTTGCTGGGGCATCAACTAGAAGAATTATCTTTAAGCACATTCTTCCAAATGCCGTTGGCGTAATCATCGTCTCAGTTACCTTGCTGCTCTCTGGCGCAATTTTGCTAGAGACGGCTCTCTCCTACCTTGGCTTTGGAGTGGTTCCTCCTGATGTTTCTCTCGGGCTATTGATTAATCAATATCAGGATGCCTTCACTACCAGGCCATTCTTGTTCTGGTATCCAGGATTCTTCATTGTAAGTATTGCTTTAAGTATTAACTTCATTGGTGATGGTCTGCGAGACGCCTTTGATCCAAGGCAGAAGCGCAAGATTACTAAGAAGGAAAAACAGAACGCCAGAGCGATTGCAAGAAATCAGGCATAGGCAATCAAATGAGAAATAATTACAGTAATACCGAGAGCTATGTAGAGGAATTTAGCCAGATTATTAACTTTAATTTCGCTAGCGATAGCTCCCTGCTTGAAACTTCCGCGCTCTTGCATATAAAGGCGAGCAATTTGAGCCGCCGCTCCAGAATCAGACCTGGGCGAGTCAGCAGCTTTAATTCCACCACCTTGTTGATGAAATCCTTTAAGCTCGCTGGGATGAATAGCTCGGTGTTGAGATCTAGAGGGTCCAGCAGCAGCCCAGCATTTAATGATTCCAAGGTCACTTTTTATGTTGAGAACAAATTTAGTATCAACATCACTAACCTTTATCCAATCAAGGATCTTGGTGGTGAAGGGGTTTCTAACTGCCAGGCCAAGGTTGGTAAAGACCAGAGCCGGTCTTTGAATTCCAAGGTAGACCGAGGCAGCAATCAAGAGAATAAGAGCGCAAAAGGCGAAGTTTTCAGCGCTGCTGTACTTGGATTCCAGGAGAGTAGTAATCAACATCCCAAGACAGAAGAGATATCCCAAGCTACTGTAAACTCGCGAGCCTTGGGCACGAAAGATGATCGCATTTCCACCGATGTTAACCAGATTGCTGAATGGAGAGTAAGCCATGAGTGAACCAATCCTAAAGGTTAAAGATTTCTCGGTCGATTTCTGGGTTGATGGCGTCTGGTATCCCGCAGCCATCAAGATGAACTTTGAGCTCCACCCAGGCAAGGTCCTTGCCATCGTTGGTGAGTCAGGATCGGGTAAATCTACAACTGCCCTTGGGCTAATGGATCTTCTAGCTTCCAATGCAAGGCGTACTGGCCAGGTTTTAATCAAAGATGTAGATATGATCAATGTGAAGAGTTCAACGCTGCGCAAATTCCGCGGCAAAGAAGTTGCTTATATTTTCCAAGAGCCGATGACTGCGCTAAACCCGGTCTACACCATTGGGTTCCAGATTGTTGAGACTCTAAGAAATCACTTTGATATGGGGCCAAAGCAGGCTCGTCTCCGCGCCATTGAGCTCTTGACGATGGTTGAAATTCCAAGCCCTGAACAATCATTTGATAAATACCCTCACCAACTATCAGGTGGTCAGCGCCAGAGAGCGATGATTGCTCAAGCGCTAGCCTGTGATCCAGGTCTTTTGGTAGCAGATGAACCAACTACGGCTCTTGATGTAACAATCCAGGCCGAGATCTTAGATTTGATGCGAAGCCTTAAAGACCGGCTTAACTCAGCAATTCTTCTAATCACCCATGACATGGGCGTTGTTGCTGATATGGCAGATGAAATTTTAGTTATGAAGGATGGACTCACAGTTGAGCATGGCAGCTCTGATCAAATCTTTAATCGTCCAAAGCATCCCTATACAACTGAGCTATTAGCTGCAGTTCCAAAGCTTGGCTCCTCTAGAAAGCGTGTTCTTAAAGTGGCACGGGATGCTGAGCCAGTACTTAAGATGCGTAATGTCACTATTGAATATCCAAAGCGAGGAAGAATTCCAGCCTTTACAGCGGTTAAGGACTTCTCACTAGATATCTTCCCTGGGGAAATTGTTGGCCTAGTGGGCGAATCAGGCTCTGGAAAGACCACAGTTGGAAAAGCTGCTATTGGATTGCTTCCAATCAAGTCAGGAAGTCTTGAGATCGTTGGCAAAGATATTAGTAAGGCCTCACAGAAAGAGCTCTTCACTATTCGCCGCCACACCGGAATTGTCTTCCAAGATCCAGCTTCATCTCTTAACCCACGCCTTCCAATCGGTGAATCAATTGGCGAACCAATATTCCTTGCAAAACTAGCTCAAGGTGATGAGCTAAATAAGAAGGTGGAAGATTTACTTGAGCAGGTTGAGCTTCCTCGCTCCTATAGAAACCGCTTCCCTCACGAGTTATCAGGTGGTCAGAGACAGCGAGTAGGAATTGCAAGAGCACTTGCGCTAACCCCTGATCTCTTAATTGCAGATGAGCCTACTTCAGCTCTTGATGTTTCAGTCCAAGCACGCTTCCTTGATCTATTACTTGATCTGCAAGATAAATTGAAGTTTGCCTGCCTCTTTATTAGCCATGACCTAGCAGTTGTTGACATCTTGGCTCACCGAATTGCAGTTATGCAAAATGGCCTCTTAGTTGAAGAGGGCGAGAGAGATCAGATCCTTAATAACGCTAAAGATCCTTACACGCAGCGCTTAATAGCAGCAGTTCCTGTACCAGATCCTGCAGAGCAGAAGAAGAGACGCGAAGCGCGCTTAGCCGGCAAGAAATAATTATGGCTCAGGCTGTTTCTTTAGAGGCCTTTGGCCTCTCTAAAGAGTTTGGCTATATGCAACATAGCGATCCAGTGGCATCACTCTCAGCTGCAAATAAGGCTTGGGATGAGATGGCGCGAAACTTACCGAAGTATTTAATGGGCTCCGATTTTAGAGTCCGGGTTAAATCACTTCCACCTTTCAAAATGGATGCGCTAGCAAATGAGGGTGAGGTAAGACGAGCCATGCTCGCCCTTTCCTATATCGGCATGGCCTATCAATGGTCTGAAAACGATGCAGCCCATGTCATTCCTGCAGTTTTAGCAGAGCCTTGGTATGAGCTAGGGGTCAAAGTTGGTCGCCCCCCAATTCTTAGCTATGTCTCATACTCAATTGATAACTGGTATCGCCTCGATCCAAATAAGGAAATTGAATGCGGCAATATCGCCCTCTTGCAATGTTTCCTTGGGGGCCAGGATGAAGAGTGGTTCATTCTCATTCACATTGATATTGAAAAGAAGGCTGGAATTGCCCTTCATGCAATAGAACTCGCCCAGAAGGCAGTTGAAGCAAATGATAGCGATGCCCTAGATATCGCACTTACGCAGCTAAGAGATGGCATTAAGAGCATGTATGACGTATTGGCTCGTATGCCTGAGAAGTGTGATCCATATGTTTATTTCCATAGGGTCAGGCCATATATCTTTGGCTGGCGCAATAACCCAGCTCTTCCAAATGGTGTTGTATATGAAGGCGTTGAGGCCCTTGGCGGTAAGGGAATGACCTATCGCGGAGAGACTGGCGCCCAGAGCGCGATCGTTCCAG
>CAKZXY010000043.1 GCA_937883945.1 uncultured Clavibacter sp.
CTCAAGAAGACTCGTATCCAGCGCAGAAACAAGAAGTAACTTTAGAGTTTTACCAGAACTAACTTCTTGGAAATTGAGGTCACCGCGTAGCGGACCTTATTGATTGTGACTATGGCGCTATCTTTAACACCGTTAAGGATGGCGCCATTAGTTATTTTTGGAGTCGAGCTATAAGAGCCAAGAGAACAGAGTCTCTTTTGACATCCAAACAAAAGCCCCTTGGCATCTATTAGTAGAGGAGTACCAGGAGTTCCATGAGCCTGGGTTGCAACGCGGGTAGGAGATTCATCCTCATCAATGAGCGTAAAACTTACTTCATCAGGGTTTGGTAGACGAAGGCCGCTAGCACTTAACCAACTAGCAGCAACTCGATTGCCATAGCTAGCAATAGAGACGTCATAACCTGCAACTGCTACTCCATTTTCTGGACCATCTAAAGTGCTGTATCGCCAATCTTCAGGAAATATTGAATTTCGTTTAGCCAATCTAACTTCACCTTGAGTAGCAAAATTAGAAGAGGAGAGAGTTAGAACTGAGTCATAGAGAAGATATACGCTCTTACCGCTAGATGTAGCGCTAAGAGAGAAACCAACATCTCCTGTGGTTCTATTATCACTTGTGCGATCTCCATCAACAATTTCATAGCTCCAGCCAGATTTACTTAAAGCAGCTCCTAGTAATATTCCTTGAGATTCATCGCGATAGAAGACTTGAAGACCAGCTGGTGTAACAGCGCAGGCATTAGAGATACTTACATCACTTGCAGTTTTGCGCCTTGAGCTCTCTTTATAATCTTGGACATCTTCACCATTGCCATCGACCACCTCATAACGCCACTTTTTACCATCATAGGAGGCATGGCGAAGATCCTTATTCTCGGTATCGGTATAGAAAATATGGAGCTTCTCACTGCTCTTACTTCCTGAGACGCAGAGAGATACTGGTCCAGCTAGATTTCTATCTGATCTCCCGCCCGCAGTTGATATGCCATCAACGATTGATATCTTCCAAGAGTTATTAACTAGCGTTGCTAATTTTAAATTACCAGTGATGGCATCAGAGTAGGCAATGACAGATCTCTTTTTATATATTCCAGCGGCCAGTGATTTAACATCAGCTCTGCTATCAATAGTTTTAGCTTTAGAGCCAGCCTGCGGCTTGACCTCATTACTAGTCACCGCATCTGATTCGCCATTATCGTTTCTAGCTTTGATAGTAAATGAGTAACTCTGCCCATTTGATAGCCCAGTAATCCGAGCAGGGCTTGAGGCAAATTCTCGCTCTTGCCCGCTTGGATTTATCGTAATTTTGTATCCTGTGACTCGATCTAGCCTTCTACAGTTCGGTGAATCAAATGTCAGGATCACATACTTATCGCCAACTAAGGCTCGCACATCAACAGGTTTTGCAGGAAGTGATTGCGCTTTATTTGCAGGAGGCTTAAGCAACATATCCTCAATCATTGCTATAGCAATACTTCCGGGGCTTCTAAAGACTTCACCTCGATCTAGGGTTGGAGTCATAATGGAATTTAAAGAAGAACTTGAAAAGGTGGCTTCATCAAGATGGGTTACCGATGAGCCCTCTTCATAGGGGCTTGGGGCATAAAGCTTTGGCTTTACTCCATTATTTGCAGCAATGCCTTTAGCTCCACTCCAAAATAGCGGAGAGGTCATAGCCTTACCAAGTTCAACAGAGCGGGCACAAAAGTCAGTAAATAGGCGACCATCTGAGAGTTGAACATAGGCATCATAAGGAGTGGGTTGGATTAAATAGCCAGTATTAAAGAATTTGTCATATTCAGCGTTAGAGAGAAAACCTAATCCATGGCCGATTTCATGAAGGACAGTGCTTGATAAATCATAGGCAAATCTGCCTGGCTTTCCATCTAATTCAATATGCCATAGGGCGTTGGAATTAAAACGTAAAATAATATCTGCCTTACCAGGGGCGAGATCTTTTCCAGCAAGTCGATCTGCAAAAATTGATGGATACCAGAGATCGTTATCAGGGGCGCCATCAAATGAGTTAAAGAAGTCTCCAGGCCTAGCAGAACCTAAGACTCCGTTTATCTCCAGCGGCTCCCAATAAGCTTTAACTTCGATTGGAACGCTTGATTCAAAATGTGAAGCCCAGATATCTACCGCATATTTAAATGCTGGCTTTGCATCATCTGGAACTCCAATATATTCCAGGTTCCATTTAGAGAGCGCTTTACCAATCTCAACTCTTGGGCTTTGCGGTGTGGTAGTTAAATTTGCGCTATTGCCAGAGCCATAGATATATCCCCATTGAGTAGCTGGGATACTTTTAAAAGTTAGAGCTGGGGCGGTAATTGGAGTGATGAGCGTTAAGGAGAATGCGAAGATCAGAAATACTGCGCGCAAATACATTCTTCTACCCCTCATAAGCACAAATGCTATCGGTCTGAGAGGATAGGTGATTATGGACTCAGTAAATCTTAAGCAGGCCTACCTCCGTGCTCAGCGTGAGAAGCCCTCGCTAAGTATTAATACCGGACAGCGAGGTGAAGTCTCTCTAGATGAAGCTCGAGTTGAATTGGCAGGGGCGATAAGCAGGACTTTAACTAATCTGTTTCAAGATAGATATGGCCCACTTCTTGGCTCATTAAGTGAGCCTGCAGTTGTTGAGATCTTGAAGGGATTTGAAGCGAATCTAAGTAAGGCTAAAGGAGATGTAACTTTAGTAGCGCAAGAATTATTAGATCGGGTAATGCCGCCGGTTTCTCGGCGCAGGAAATAAGAAGCTAACCCTTAGCAGCCTTTGTTGCTGGGTGAATTACATAGAGCGGCAAGTGTTTAATCTTTCGGTTATTCATCGCTGCAATTCTTGCGCTACATAGCTCTGCTAATTTCTCATAGGCTGGTAGGTTCATCAACTTAATTAACTCTTGCTTATTTGAGAGATAAACCGGCTCTGCTCCATCATGGGCCTGGATATTTGAGGAGCAGTACCAATCCATATCCACTCCACCATCTCCCCAAGCCTGGCGGGTGTACTCGCCAATAACTATTACCTGATATTTATCATCACCAACACTTCTACTCTCCCAAGAGCGGCGTATCGGAAGCTGCCAACAGATATCAGGCTTGGTCTCAATAAAGTGTTTATCTTCTTTTATTGCTAAATGATGGAGAGCGCAACCAAAGTACTCTTTACTAAACTCTGCTTCATTAAAAAAGATGCAGGTCTTATTAACCTTCTTAGTCTTACGATCATTATCTAAACCGAGCTCACTAATCTTAAACTGCTTACCCTTTCGAGCAACGCCATAGTTTTGCCAGAGTGATTTGGTAAGTCGCTTAGCTGCTGCTGTAACACGGACTTCATCTGCTTTGTCATAATAATAAGCGCCATCACTACAGCAACCGTGATCTGCTAAATCTTTATCTATTCCTTGGCAGCCATTGCCGAAAATACAATTCCAATAAGAGGTAAGCCAGGTAAGGTCGCACTTAAATATCTCAGCTGCGTTCTCTGGGTTAGGAAACTCTGCCCATTCGCGGGTAAAAGTACTGGGGAATTCACTCATGGGCGGCAATAGTAGGGCTCGCGTGTAGCCTTGTCATATGGCTTTTTCAAAGATAGGCATTATTGGCACAGGGGTAATAGGCGAAGCATTAATTGAAGTATTACTCCGCTCTGGCCTATCAAAAGACTCACTTTTTATCGCCGAAAAGAGAGGCGAGAGGCGAGATGAAATTATCAAGAAGTATGGAGTTAAAGAGCTAGACCAGCAGCTCTTATTAGATGCAATCTTGATTGCTGTGAAACCACAAGACTTTCTAACTACCATTAAAGAACTTCCTAGCTCTGCCACTGATTCGGTGTTGATTGTCTCCTTTGCTGCTGGACTTAGGATTAAGGCGATTGAAGAT
>CAKZXY010000044.1 GCA_937883945.1 uncultured Clavibacter sp.
AGAAGGAGAGGTAGGGCAAGCAAAACTCGGACTCAAAGGAGATATTAAGTTTGCGCTTAATTATCTCTATCAGGATAAGCAGATATTTAGTATCGTCGTTATTACAACTTTGCTTGGATTTTTCTACTCACTCTCAAATGCCATTGCGCCGCTATTTATTTTAAAAGAGCTAAATGTCCCCCCAGCCCTCTTTGGAGTCGTTTTAGCGATTGGGGGAATTGGAGCGCTAATAGGATCAATTGCTGCGCCAATGGCCTCTAGATATCTTGGTCGTGGTAGAGCGCTTGCTATTAATGTCTTCTTTGCCTCTTTCTTGGTGATTTTCATTGGACTATCTCCAAATGCTTACTTCTTTGTCGTGGTAAGTGTACTTATCGGCTTCACCATCTCGGTTTGGAATATCTTGTTGATGTCTCTCTATCAATCACTAATTCCACCAGAGCTCTATGGGCGTATCCATGGCGCAAGGCGAACAATTGTCTGGGGGCTAATGCCCATTGGCGCTCTTTTAGGGGGAGTGATAGCAAGAGGCGGTCTTCGCCTTCCATTTCTAATTGGAGGCTCAATTGCCACTTTGATTGCGCTATTTAGCTATAAACACATCAAGCGAATTGGTGATCTCTCGGCAGAAATCCCAAATGAAAAAATTAGATATCATTGAGTTATGAGCGCACAAAATCTCTATCATCGCAGCCTCTATCCAATAATTGCTGCTATTTTCTGCGCACTTTTATTGATTTCAAATATCGGGGCAACAAAATTCATTGATTTTGGCGTCATAAAGACCGATGGGGGAGCCTTCTTATTTCCTCTGGTCTATATTTTGGGAGATATTCTTACCGAGGTTTATGGCTTTAAAGCAGCAAGGCGTGTTATCTATACCGGCTTTGGCCTTGGCGCGTTAGCTGGCCTTACCTTCTGGTTAGTCCAAATTGCTCCTGCTGCCTCTGAATGGCCAAATCAGGGCGCCTTTGAATCAATTCTTGGCTTTGTTCCTCAGATTGTTATTGCAAGTATTACCGCCTTCCTTCTTGGACAATTGGCAAACTCATGGACCTTGGTAAGGATTAAGAAAATTACCAATGAAAAGAAACTATGGGCCAGGTTAATTGGGTCAACAGCAGTTGGTGAGTTGGTAGACACCATCGTATTTACCATGATTGCATCCCTAGGTCGTTTGAGTTTTGATGAGTTCTTAAATTACCTAGTGGTTGGTTATCTCTATAAGACTTTAGTTGAGGTAGCACTTCTGCCAATTACCTATCCAGTAATTGCCTATGTGAAAAAACGTGAGGCTGAAGTAACTTCTAATTAATCCAAAGCTTTTGCTTGATACCTGGCGAGAAACTCAGTTTTAAACTCTAAGAAAGATTCATCAAGAATTGCCTGGCGCATTCGATCAACTAGCCTTACTGTAAATGCCAAGTTATGAATGGTTGCAAGAGTTGAGGCCAACATCTCTTTTGCTCTAAAGAGATGGTTTAGATAAGCCCTTGTGAAGTTGCTACAGGTGTAGCAGCTGCAAGTTTTATCAATCGGGGAGAAGTCCCTTTTATAAGAAGCAGATGAAACATTGAAGCGACCATTCTCGCTATATACCGCGCTAGTTCTAGCTTCCCTAGAGGGAGCAACGCAATCAAAGGTATCGGCGCCATTTTCTACTCCGGCAAAGAGATCAGCTGGCTCGCCAATTCCAAGTAAGTGACGGGGCTTATCTCTAGGTAGCTCAGAGCTCATCCAAGAGACAATTTGGCCAAGAGATGCTTTATCTAAGGCGCCACCGATTCCAAAGCCATCAAATGAAATTCCTGCAGAATTCATCTCTGATAAATCTTTAGCAGCTTTTCTTCTTAAATCTTCATATTGAGCGCCTTGCAAAACTCCAAAGAGGGCTTGATAGGGCTTTTCACTTCGCTGATCGGTTAATCGCTTATGTTCATCTAGGCAGCGAATCGCCCAGAGCCTAGTGCGCTCTAGTGATTGTTCTTGATATTTTCTAGTGTTATGAAGAGTGGTTAGCTCATCAAAGGCAAAAATAATATCGGCCCCGATTTGATGCTGAACTTGCATCGAGATCTCAGGGGTAAAGCGATGCATAGAGCCATCAAGGTGAGATTTAAATGTAACTCCTTCATCATCGACATGAGCTAGGCGCTCTTTACTCTCTGCCATTGCCTCATCTGAATCAAGTGAACCAAGGCTCATATCAATAACTTTTTTAAATCCCGCCCCAAGTGACATAACTTGAAAGCCGCCGCTATCTGTAAAGGTTGGCTTATCCCAATTCATAAACTTTCCAAGGCCACCTGCTTGATCTAGCGTCTCAGAACCAGGCTGTAGATATAGGTGATAGGCATTTGCAAGAACGGCCTGTGCGCCAAGATCTGAAAGCGCCTCTGGGGCAAGGGATTTAACACTTGCTTTAGTTCCCACTGGAATAAAGGCAGGGGTTGCTATTTGTCCATGTGGAGTTGAAATAACTCCAGCTCTACCAAGTCGTTCTGGTATCTCTTTAATTACTTCAAATGAGAAAGACATAGCGCTCAATTCAACCATTGATTAGCGATCACAATTAGCTGGGGTAGGGTTTTCAAGTGAGATTAAAGGCTAAAGAGAAGGTAGCGCTGGGCAAGAATTACTGGCGCCTCTTTAGCGCACATGCAATTAGCAACCTTGGAGATGGAATAGCAGCTATTGCCTATCCCTGGCTAGCTTCAGCAGTTACTCGTTCACCCTTTCTTATTGCTCTGGTAGCCGTGGCTTCCAGGCTTCCTTGGTTGATCTTTACCCTTCCAGCGGGGGTAATAACTGACCGGTTTAATCGAGGCAAAATCATTGTCGCAATGGATATCGCTCGGGGGTGCTTGGCACTTCTTGTCGCAATTGTGGTCACCCTGGAGTCAGAGTCCCTTCCTAAGTTAAATGAAGTTTCATCCCTTACCAATCTTGAAACTAACTGGACTCTATATCTAGTGCTAATTGTCACTGCGCTTTTATTTGGCTTTGCCGAAGTGCTCCGTGATAACAGCGCTCAAACCCTGCTTCCCTCGGTAGTTGAAAAAAAGAACTTAGAGAGCGCTAATGGAAAGCTCTGGTCTGTTGAATATGTCACCAATAGCTTTGTGGGACCTCCACTGGGAAGCTTCCTACTAGGAATTGCAATCTTTCTTCCCTTTTATATTGACTCTGCCGCTTTCTTTATCTCAGCTGGCCTGATTGCAACTTTAATACCTTCGCTAAAAAAAGTTGATACCGAGAAAAAAAGTGAGAAGCTAAATTTTAGAGCGGAAATTAAAGAGGGATTTACCTGGCTCTGGAGCCATGAACTACTTAGACCAATGGCATTAATTCTTGGCGCACTAAATGCAATTGGAGCATTAACAGCAGCAGTATTTATTTTGTTTGCTCAAGAGATACTAGAGACATCACTATTTATATTTGCAGTACTTGGAACAGCAGGAGCAGTTGGGGGAAGCCTTGGGGGAATACTTGGACCAAAGATTTCAAAGAAGTTAGGTAGCGGTCCCTCTCTCTATCTAACTCTTATTAGTGGCCCAATCATCACTTTGATAATTGGATTATCTTCTTCTTGGCATCTTTTCTATCTTCTTACTGCCATCTCCACAGTCTTTGCAGTGCTTTGGAATGTAATAACAGTTTCACTTCGACAGAGCATCATCCCAAGCCACCTACTCGGAAGAGTTAATAGCGTCTATCGCTTCTTTGCCTGGGGCAGCATTCCAATCGGAACCCTTCTTGGAGGCGCCTTAGTAGATCTTGTGGAGCTAACGGGAGATAGAGAATTTGCCTTAAGAAGCCCATATTTCCTCTCGGCTCTTTTAGGTCTCGCTCTCTTCATTTTTGCAGCCCCAAGGCTGACCACGGCAAAGATTGAGGCTGCTCGCGGCTCAAATTAGGCTCAACTGAGCCTGAAAAAGCTCGTTTCATATAACGAAACAGATACCTCTTTTTAATTGATTAAAAAGGCCTAGATAGGGCAGGCTAGCCCCACCCTAAGGATGGCGGTGTGGGGGAAGTCGACTTTCCATACCTAGTCCTTAATTTCTATCACTAGGAGAAGAAATGAAATTAACACGCATTGCCAAGGTAGCTATCGCTACTGCAGCTGCGGCGGGTCTTGCAGTTTCAACGCTCTCACCAGCGAACTCTGCAACTCGTTCAACTGTGGTACTTGTTACCAGCAATCAGCTAACCGGTTTGAATCCAAGCGTTACAAATATGAACCTCACTTTCAATTCTGAGGTTGCATATATGCAGGGCTTTGGTTTCAACTACTACGATAATTCACCAAAGCTTGTTGAAAACAAACTCTTTGGTTCATATAAAATCGTAAGTCAGAAGCCATTTAAAGTTCAGTACACCGTAAACAAGGGCAAAATTTGGTCAGATGGAACACCGATTACTGGTGTAGATCTTCTTCTGAGCCACGTTGTTTGCTCCAGCTCATATTCATTCACAGCAAAACTTGGTGATCCAACAGATAATGAAGCTAGACCTGCTTTCGATGCTCTCTGCTACGGTGGAAAGTACGAC
>CAKZXY010000045.1 GCA_937883945.1 uncultured Clavibacter sp.
AGCTCTGCCTATCCGCTCTCCAACCTTCCCGATAATTGGGATAGCGCCATCTGGGATCCAAGATATTTTGCTGGACCATCTGGAATTGCCCTAATTGGAATTGCAAATAGTGGCAAGTGGCAAAACCCGGGACCAGTGATAGATAAAAGACGCGTCTATGGATCTTTTTCAAAACCACTTCTACTTGCAACAGCGGTTGCTCTTGAGAATTGGACAAAGAGAGCGAGAGAGGATTTTGTTAAATTAACTGAGCTCAATTCCTTCATTAGGCAAGAGCTGGTTAGTGAGATAAAGGATATAAAGATTGCTGGGGATGGCGATAATTGTGATCCTAGGTTTCTTGCATTTGTAATTCCACATACTCATAGCGAAGAGGTATTAAGGAAGGTTGAAGCTCAGGGATTATTAATTGATGCAGGTTCGGCCTGTGGTTCAGGTCCGCTCTCCCCTAGCCATGTTTTAACAGCGATGGGATATAGCGAGCATGGAAACTATCGAATAACGTTAAAACCAACCCATAGCAGGGAAGGTCTTAAGAAATTAGTTTCGGTTTTAGTTAAAGGAATCGCCGCAGGCGCATGAACCGCCAGCATTTGGATTATCGATTGTAAAACCCTGCTTCTCAATGGTGTCAACGAAATCAATAGTTGCTCCCATTAAATATGGAGTACTCATCTTGTCGGTAACTACCTTGACGCTTCCGTAGGTCATAACAGTATCGCCATCAAGTGATCGATCATCAAAATAGAGCTGGTAGCGAAGGCCTGAGCAACCACCTGGTTGTACTGCAACTCTAAGACTTAAATCATCTCTACCCTCTTGAGCTAGAAGGGAGGCAACTTTCTCTGCAGCCTCGCTGGATAGTTTGATGCCATCGGTCTTGGTCTCAGTGCTCATAAATCTCTTCCTCGCTCTTAATCTTCTTAGAGCCATACTTTAGCGCACACGCAGCGAACTTTCGCGAGATAATGAAGCCATGGCCTCAATCACTGATCTGCTTCTTCTAGGCAAAGGCTCAGATCTCTCTAGCGAGCGTGGAGTTTCCTGCACTGGCGAGCTTCCCGCATCGAGTGATCCCCATTTAGTTGAGCGGGCTAAGAAGGCTCGAGCGGCCCTAGGCGATAGAGCAATGATCCTGGGCCATCATTATCAAAGAGATGAAGTAATAGATTTTGCAGATATCACTGGAGATTCTTTTAAGTTAGCTCAAGCAGCTGCTGATAATCAATCGGCAGAGAACATAATCTTCTGCGGAGTTCACTTTATGGCAGAGAGCGCCGATATTCTCACTTCAGAAAAACAACGAGTGATTCTCCCAGATCTTGCCGCTGGTTGTTCTATGGCAGATATGGCTGCAGCTAATCAAGTTGATCAGGCTTGGAAGGTCTTTGAAAAGTTAGGCATTGCCAGTAAAACAATTCCAGTTACCTATATGAATTCATCTGCTGCAATTAAATCATTTACAGGAGAAAATGGTGGAACTATCTGCACCTCATCAAATGCAGAGCGAGCGATGAAGTGGGCTTTTGAAAAGGGAGAGAAAGTCTTCTTTCTTCCCGATCAACATCTGGGCAGAAATACTGCAGTATTAAAACTTGGGCTAAAACTTAGCGATTGCGTGATTTGGAATCCCTGGAAATCTAATGGTGGGCTAAGTGATGCCGAGCTAATTTCTGCCAAAGTTATTTTATGGCGAGGGCATTGCTCCGTTCATGGTCGTTTCTCAGTTGAAAACATTGAGCAGGTAAGACAGAGAATTACTGACGTTAAAGTCATAGTCCATCCTGAATGCCAATATGAGGTTGTCTCAAAAGCCGATGTAGTTGGAAGTACTGAGATGATTATTAAGACTGTTACTCAATCTCCTGCTGGAAGCAGTTGGGCAGTTGGAACTGAGTTAAATCTTGTTAAGCGCCTTGCTGCTAATAATCCTGATAAGACTGTAGTCTTCCTTGATAAAGATGTCTGTTACTGCTCCACCATGAATCGCATCGATCTGCCCCACCTACTCTGGGCGATGGAATCTCTAGTTAAGGGGCGCGTGGTTAATCAGATTAAGGTCGAGGCTAAGACGGCTAACTTTGCTCGAATTGCGCTAGATCGAATGCTTGGCCTACCGTAGCGCCCATGGCAGAGAAAAAAGGGCGCCCAACGCCAAAGCGCAAAGAGGCAGAACAATCAAGAGTTGTAAACCGTCTTGCCCCTGCCGCTAATAAAGAGGCGAAGAAATTGCAGAAGGCGCAAGCTCGTGTTTTGCGTGCACAACAGCGTGATGCCTATATGCGCGGTGATGAAAACGCGCTACCTCCAAGAGATAAAGGGCCAGTAAGGCGCTTCATAAGAAATTATGTCGATTCAAGGCGTTCAGTTGGTGAATTCTTTCTTCCAATAATTGTTTTAGTTTTATTTATGACGCTAATCCCAGTGATGTATATCCAATTCGCTGCTATTGCTCTGATGTATTCAGCTTTAATTTTCTCAGTTGTTGATGGATATTTTCTCTCAAGGCGTATCAAGCGTGAGGTAAGCACGCGCTTTCCAGGTGAAACGCTTAAAGGCCTTGGAATGTATGGCTGGCTCCGCTCTACACAGATTCGAAGGCTTCGAGCCCCACTTCCTCAAGTCAAGCGGGGCGAGAAAATCTAGTTAAGCCCTTGGATTTGGGCTAACAGTTTTTGCAGCATCTCTCTCAGGAAGATTTCCAAGCGCACTATCAATTGCCTTCATCGTTTCACTACTTAACTTAACTCCTGAGGCCTTAACATTTTCTTTAATCTGAGAAGGTTTAGTAGCTCCAATGATTGCTGATGAAATATTAGGATTTTGTAATACCCAGGCCACAGCTAACTGAGCTTGAGTAAGCCCTTCCTTCTCTGCAATTGGCTTTAACTTCTCAACTGCAGTTAAAACATCATCTTTCATCCAGCGCGAAATCATATTTGCGCCGCCTTTTTTATCAGTAGCCCTTGATCCCTTAGGTGGTTTCTTTCCAGGTAGATATTTTCCAGTTAACGCCCCTTGAGCAATTGGCGACCAGACAATATGGCCAATGCCTTCATTGCGACAAAGAGGATCAACCTTGCTCTCGATAACTCTCCAGAGCATCGAGTATTGCGGTTGACTAGAGATAAAGCGGGTATAGCCCTTGGCATCTTGAATCTTAAGAGCGCTACTAATCTGCGTCGCATCCCACTCTGAAAATCCAATGTAGTGAACTTTTCCTTGGCGTATTAGGTCATCGAATGCCGACAAGCTCTCCTCAAGTGGGGTCTCATAATCAAAGCGATGCATCTGATAGAGATCTAGATAATCGGTATTTAAACGCTTTAAAGAGGCATGCACAGATTCCATGATGTGCTTTCGTGATAGGCCTCTATCGTTTTTTCCAGTTCCAGTTGGCCAATAAACCTTGGTGAAGAGTTCATAAGACTCTCTTCTAATTCCCTTAAGGGCTTTGCCCATAACGCTCTCAGCGCGGGTGCCTGCATAGACATCAGCGGTGTCAAAAGTAGTAATACCTAGGTCATAAGCTGTTCTAACGCATTTAATTGCGGCATCTTGCTCAACCTGTGAGCCATGAGTAATCCAATTGCCATAAGTAATCTCTGAGATATACATGCCAGAGCTGCCAAGTTTTCTATATTCCATAAATAGAGCCTAGCGCCTCCTTGCGCTTTAGCCACTTTACTGATTAATTAGCCCCCACAACTTAATAGCTCTTTGGAATGGGGAAGTCGGTGAAAATCCGACGCTGACCCGCAACCGTGAGCCTGCTTGAGATTTAGCAGGTAAGTCGGATTACCACCCAAGAAGCATCTTTACCACCCGTCGTGGTTTACGGGGCGGAAGTTTTTTTTCGCCGTCGTGAGCCCTTTTTCTATTGAAAGGTTCACTGTGTTTAATAAATATATCAACTCAAAAAGAATAAAGACTTATCCAAAGTTGGTTGCGTTATCGGTATTAATGCTTAGCCTACTTGCCCCGATTCCATCCCATGGAGCCAAGGGTTATCGCTATTGGGGATATTTCCAGGCAGCAGCAGGAGCTAGCTCATGGACAGCTGCGATGACAGGGCCATCTGTCGAAGTTAAAGATGGAGATGTTGAAGGTTGGGCATTTGTTTTTAGCTCAAACGATATTCCAGCGATTGAGCCGATGATGGATCCAGATTTTGCAACACTCTGTGGTCAAACTCCAGAGACATCAGGAAAGATTAGAGTTGGCTTAGTAGTTGATTTTGGAGCTGGCAATATCGCTCCAGATGGCGAAATCCCTAATGAATTCTTCTCAGATTGCGTTGTAGTTGATAAAGGCTCAGTCGGCCTTGATGTATTAGAGGCTGCACTTGATGTAAGAGCTGGAGATTCTGGCCTTATCTGCGGGATTGCTGGATATCCTGCAAGTGAGTGCGGCGTCGAAATTGATGAACCAGTAGCTGAGGAAGTAGTGGCGATAGAGGCAACTACAGAGCAAGAAAATAGCTCTAATCAGAGCGTCCCTATTCTCCTTGGGGTTCTAGCGCTCTTCTTGCTCAGTGGCTTTCTTTTAAATCGCCGACGTTCAAGATAATTGAAGAAATCAATTAGATGAGAAATTCGCTCAGGGCCAGCAAGGAGAGCTTTCATCCGCTCTTCTACTGGCTCTGGGCGCTTACTCTTCTTGTAATTCTTCTCGTTTCTGACTCCACTCTAATCTCAATTTCAATATCTATCGGAGCAGTTGCTCTAGTGCTTTTAAAACATAGCAATACCTATTGGTATCAATCATTTAGATGGTCGCTACGTCTTGCAGCTCTAGCCTTCACACTTCGAATGGCTATTGGAGTAATTATTGGAGTTCCAATGCCTGGGCAAGTACTTTTCACTATCCCAAGCATCACGCTGCCAGATTTATTTGTTGGAGTAAGACTGGGCGGTGATGTCACCTCACAGCGACTCTCTACTGCATTTGATGAAGCTATCCTGCTAGTTGCGCTAATTCTAATTTTTGCTGCAGCGAGCGCTCTAAGTAATCCTCATGAACTGCTCCGAGTACTGCCTCGAAAATACTATGGGATAGGGCTTGCAACAGTAATTGCTAGCTCGGTTGCGCCACAGAGCGCTAGAAGTATTGAGAGAGTTAGAGCAGCAAGGCGTTTAAGAGGTGAGAGTTCAACTGGCATTGCTTCATTTAGAAAAGTTGGAGTCCCAGTGCTAGAGGAGTCTTTGGAGAGGTCAATTGATCTTGCCGCCTCCTTGGAATCTAGAGGCTATGGATATTTTCCAAATCCAAGTAGATATCGCCCGCATAGCTGGCGCCTTCGAGAGACAGTAGCTCTTTCATCACCAATCTATGCCTTGCTCTCTCTTTTGCTTCTTCCATCGATATCTAGCGCTCTATTGGCAGGGCTTCTCTTAATCGCAGTAATAGCTCCAGGATTTATCTCATGATTACCTTCTCTGGAGTCTCCCTGATCTATCCCAACGCGCAACGAACAATTGTGGAAGATATTTCTTTTACAGTGAATGAAGGAGAGCTACTCCTTCTAATTGGCCACACCGGGGCAGGTAAGAGCTCACTTCTTAAGCTAATAAATGGCCTTATCCCCCATCACACTGGAGGAATTCTCACCGGTGAAATCAGCGTTGATGGCCGGAGCACCAGAGCGTTAAAACCTGGAGAGTTGGCAGATGTTGTAGGAATTGTTGGCCAAAATCCCATCAATGGTTTCGTCTCAGACATAGTTGAAGATGAGATTGCATTCGGCCTTGAGAGCCTTGGAATTGCTCCAGAGATCATGCGAAAGCGCGTTGAAGAAGTTTTAGATCTTCTTGCACTTGCTCCTTTAAGAAGAAGAAATGTCTCAGAGCTAAGCGGCGGCGAACAACAGAGAGTGGCAATAGCTGCAGCGCTTGTTACAAATCCAAAGGTTCTACTTCTTGATGAACCAACAAGCGCCCTTGATCCAATTGCAGCAGAGGAGGTACTTTCAATTCTCCATCGCCTAGTTCATGATCTTGGACTTACTGTAATTTTGGCAGAACATAGACTTGAGAGAGTAATTGGATTCGTTGATCGAATTATTCTCATTCATGGCGATGGCTCAGTTGATCTAGGACCTGCAAGGCAGATACTAAGTAACTCTCCTATTGCTCCTCCCTTAGTTGAGTTAGCAAAGAAACTAGAGCTCGGCGAAATTCCGCTCTCAATCCGTGAATTTCGTAAAATGGCTCCAGAGATAACTCATGCCCCCGTGCAAGATATTGCAAAGATTAACGGCGATGCTTTATTAACCATCAACTCTGTTAGCGCCTCATATGATCAAGAACAGAGAAAAAACGCTCTTCATAATGTAAATATTCAAATCAATGGTGGCGAGATAGTGGCGCTTATGGGAAGAAATGGCGCAGGAAAAACCACCTTACTTAAATGCGCAGTTGGTCAGGCTCCACTAATTAGAGGAGAGGTTAGAGTCAAGAAGAGAGATCCCAAGAGTTTTACAGATAAGGAATTAATCAGATTTGTTGGATATATCCCTCAAGATGCTGGCGATCTTCTCTATGGGCAATCAATAAAGCAAGAATGTGAATTAGCAGATCTTGATAATGGAGTTGAACCTGGAACTACCCTGGCAATCTATAAAGAGTTGATGAAGATTCCCAGCCTTAATTCACACCCAAGAGATATCTCTGAGGGTCAGAGACTTGGCCTTGCGCTCAGCATCATCCTCTCGGCTCAGCCAGCGCTAGTCATACTCGATGAACCAACAAGAGGACTTGATTATGAAGCAAAGAAAGTTCTTATAAAGAATTTGAAAGAGATCGCCTCAAGCCTTAACCGCGCGGTCTTGATATCAACCCATGATGTCGAGCTCGTGGCTGAAGTGGCTGATCGCGTGATCTTTCTTGCAGATGGTGAGGTAATTGCAGATGGGAGCAGTCGAGAAGTCCTTAAGGCCTCCCCTGCCTTTGCTCCACAAGTATCTAAAGCTCTTCCCAATAACAGCTGGCTCTCGCTAAGTGATGTAGAAAGATATTTAAGTGAGAAAAACTAGAACTATCTCTTCAGTAATTTCCTGGCTTCCAATTTTTATTGGATCTATTCTTGGCCTTCTTGCATTCACCTGGCCGCTATATATTCCAGAGAGTGATTTCTCCCTACTAAAGCCCGACTCCGCTCGATTCCTAGCTCTGTTTATTGCATTTCTCGCTCTTCTTGTTATCTCAATTGAGATATCAAGAGGGGCACTTGATAGCAAGATCGTTGCACTCCTTGGAGTTCTTGCCGCTTTAATAGCAGCCCTTCGATTGGTCGGAGCTGGAGCAGTGGGAGTTGAACCGATGTGGTTTCTCTTAATTATTGCTAGCTACATCTTTGGTTCAAAGTTTGGGTTCTCACTTGGAGTTATCTCTATGGCAGTCTCTGCAATTCTTAGCGGAGGAATTGGACCTTGGCTCTCATTTCAAATGCTGGCTGCGGGATGGGTTGGACTTTTTGCTGGATTATTTTCCAAGAAAATCTCTAAACGTTTTGAAATGATCGCTCTCATAGCAATTGGAGTTATCAGCTCGCTTCTCTTTGGCGCTCTTATGGATCTTCAGCTCTGGCCTTGGATTGCATCCACTAATACTCAGTTGGGCTTTATCGCTGGCGCACCACTTATGGAGAATCTCTCTCGCTATCTAACCTTTCATTTAGCAACAGCTATGGCCTGGGATATCCCAAGAGCTATTACTACTGCAGTATTAATTGGCCTTAGCGCTAAGGCGCTACTGGCCTCACTTTCTAGAGCCTCAATAAGAATGGGTCTTACTTCACCCTCGATGGTTGAAAAGGTAAACGCTTAATTACCCCTTGGCTTATGCGACCTCGGATATCGATAAACACCTGGGTATCAATTGAAATCGGATTATTAAAGAGTCCTAACGCGATTCCGCTCTTTAACGAGGGTGAGAAGGTGCCACTTGTTACATAGCCAATTTTTTTTCCATCTTGGTCTTTAATCTCCATTCCAGCTCTAGGAATACCTCGATCGTTAATTAAAATTGCTGCAAGCCTTCTATGTGTCTTTTCTGCTCGTTGCTTCTCAAGAACGCTCTTGCCCCAGAACTCTTTATCAAATGCCAGTGCCCATGAAGCACTTGCCTCCACTGGAGTTATATCAAGTGAGAGCTCATGGCCATGAAGGGCATATCCCATCTCGGTTCTTAAAGTATCGCGAGCGCCAAGACCTGCAGGCAGCCCGGAATACTTCTTTACTTTCTCTAGAAGTAAATCCCAAATTTTTCTCGCACTTGCCCAAGAGGTAAGAATTTCATAACCATGCTCTCCGGTATATCCAGTTCGACAGATAATTAGCGCTTCAGAGTTCAACTCACTTTCCATAAATGACATATATTCAAGATTGACATCTATGCCAAGATCTTTTAAAACAGCAATAGATTTCATCCCTTGAAGTGCAAAGAGGGCATAGCTTTCATGTAGATTCTTAAATTCAAGGCTATCTGGAGCATCTTTACTTATCTGCCCTAAAACTTGCTGGCAATTTGCAGCATTTGGAATTAGGAGAAAGTGCTTACTTGAGTAGCGATAAACAATTAGATCATCAATTACTCCACCGCTATCTTTTTGACAGAGAAGGGTGTATTGAGCTTGACCATCTGAGATCTTCCTTAAGTCATTTGTAAATATCGAATTTAAGTAATCAAGCGCCCCCTCACCTATCACTAAAGCTTTACCAAGATGGGAGACGTCAAAGAGGCCTACGCTATTTCTAACCGCGCTATGCTCATTTAAAACCCCACCACCATTTGCTGCTGGGTATTCAATTGGCATCTGCCATCCCCCAAAATCGGCGACTTTGGCCCCAGAATCAAGATGGAACTGGTGTAATGGCGAATATTTGCTCACTCCAATAACCTAGCCCAATGCCTACAACATTGCCCACTATCACCGCCACCGATAACTCAGTAATAGATGAAGTCCTGGTTCTGGGCTTTGCTCTAGATAAGAAGAGTAAAAAGTTTTCCATCTTAAGTGGTGAGCTTCGAGTAGATCAGGGACCGCTGCTTCAAGCCCTAACTGATCTTGGGGCAAGTGGGGCAAGTGATGAGGTAATAAAGCTTCCAGGAAGTGCAAGTAAGTTAATTCTTTTAACAGCGCTAACTCTTAAGGCCGATGGCTCAATTGCCCATGAAGTACTGCGAAGAGCTGCAGGAGCTGCCGCAAGATCACTTGCGGGAACCACCTCAGCAACCTTTGCTCTGCCTCAAGCTTCTAAACAAGATTTCCAGGCAATAGCCGAGGGAGCACTTCTTGGCGCTTATACCTTTGATGAATTTAGAGGAAGCTCAAAGGCTGATAGAAAGCCAGCGTTAAAGAAGGTAACGATTTACTCTAAGAAAGCAAAAGATAAAAGCTACCTTCAAGGAATCAAACGCGCAGAGATAATTGCTAAGTACACGCACTTAACTAGAGATTTGATTAACACTCCACCAAGTCATTTAACTCCAGATTCATTTTCACAAAGATTTAAAAAGCTTGCCACATCTCTAGGCGTTAAAGTTGAAATACTTAATGAGAGTCAACTAATTAAAGGCGGCTATGGCGGAATAATTGGCGTTGGACAAGGTTCTGCTAATCCTCCACGTCTACTTCGCCTCTCATATAGCGGTAAGGGCGCTAAGAAGCGTTATGCATTTATTGGTAAAGGAATCACCTTTGATACCGGAGGCCTTGCTCTAAAGCCTGCTCAAGGTATGGAAGCGATGAAATCTGATATGAGTGGAGCAGCTGCGGTCTGCGCTGCGGTATTAGCAATTGCTGAACTAAAGCTTCCAATTCATATCGATGCTTGGGCAGCTCTTGCAGAAAATATGGTCAGCGATAAAGCTACCAGGCCAAGCGATATCATCACAATTTACGGCGGTAAGACTGTTGAAGTATTAAATCCAGATGCAGAAGGCCGTCTTGTCCTTGCCGATGCCATGGTTCGCGCAGCAGAGGTAGGAAAGAAAGCTGGCGGCCTTGATGGCATGGTTGATGTTGCAACACTTACTGGAGCTCAAGTTGTTGCACTTGGCACTAGAACTAGCGCAGTAATGACAAATAATGAGAGCTTTAGGGAGCAGTTCTTAACTCTTGCAGAAATTACTGGCGAAGCATTCTGGCCAATGCCGCTGCCTGAGGAGCTAAGAGCATCTCTTGATTCACCAGTTGCTGATATGGCAAATATTGGTGATCGAATGGGCGGGATGTTAGTTGCTGGGCTCTTTCTAAAAGACTTTGTTGATTCAGAGCTTCCTTGGCTCCATCTAGATATCGCAGGCCCTGCCTATAACGAGGCAAAAGCTCATGGCTATACCCCAGTTGGCGGAACAGGTGTCGCACTTCGCACTTTAGTAGCCCTTGCTGAGTCATCAGCTGCCAAGTAATGCTGGCAAGATAGGCTCATTG
>CAKZXY010000046.1 GCA_937883945.1 uncultured Clavibacter sp.
GATAGGAAGAAGCTCGAGAGCGGTTACGCCAAGACTTTTTAGATAATTAATCGTTGATGGATGAGAGAGCGCCTTATAGCTTCCACGCTCTGCCTCTGGAATCTCATAATTTTTAGCTGTTAATCCTCTTACATGCGCTTCATAGATAAGAGTTCTCTTCCAAGAAGTATTGGGACGGCTTAGAATTCTTGGAGCGCTTGCAGTTACAACAGAGAAGGGGATAAAGCCGGCAGAGTTTCGATCATCTATTTCATTTGTATCGCCAGAGCCATCGCTTCCTAAAGCATGGTGGCCATAAATCTCTGGGCTATAAATAACTTCGCCCTCTAAAAGATGCGCGTAGGGATCAATGAGAAGTTTTGCTGGATTAAATCTCGCGCCCTCATCTGGCTTCCATGGGCCATGGATTCGATATCCATACCTCTGCCCAACTCCCACACCTTCTATATGGCCATGCCAGATAGCTCCATCTCTATGGGTTAATTCAAAGTGTCTCTCCTTGAAAACTCCATCGACTAGATCAAAGAGGCATAGCTCTACTCGAGTGGCCGCCTCAGCGGCCCAGATGGCAAAGTCGGTGCCGCCAGTTCTAACCTGACTGCCGAGAATATGGGGATTGGCCGACTTCACTTTGCTATTCAAGCACTCTCCTTAAGGCACCGATGCCACCCCTAGCTCATTAATTGGAGTGGAGTGCAAGGTTACTGCCCAGTAACATAATGCCTATGAAGATAGCGATCTGTGTCAAGCAAGTTCCAGATTCTTGGGCTGAGAAGAAAATGGTAGATGGTCTTCTTGATAGAGCTAGCGTTGATGCAGTTCTAAATGACTTAGATGAATATGCCATTGAAGAGGCGCTTCGAATTATTGAACCATTAAATGCCGAGGGCGCAACCCATAGCATCACTTTAATTTCGATGGGACCAGAGCGAGCAAGTGAGGCAATTCGTAAAGGTCTATCAATGGGAGCTGATGAAGCGATTTTAATTAGCGATCCAGCCCTTAGTGGATCTGATGCGCTTACTACCTCAAAAGTATTAGCAAAAGTAATTAGTGATGGTGGTTTTGATTTAGTTTTCTGCGGAACTGAATCAACTGATGCACGTATGAGCGTTATTCCTGCAATGCTTGCAGAGAGACTTGGTTGGGCCCAACTTACCTTCGCAGGATCTGTAAAAGTTGATCCTTCATCATCAAGGGTTGAGATTGCCAGAATGAGTGAGAGTGGTGTTGAGGTAATGTCAGCATCACTTCCTTGCGTTGTTAGCGTTATTGAAAAGATAAATGAACCTCGCTATCCCTCATTTAAGGGCATCATGGCTGCCAAGAAGAAGACAATTGCAATTAAGAGCCTTAGCGATATTGGGATTTCACCAAGCGAGGTTGGAGTAAGTGGCGCATGGAGCGCAGTATTAGATGCAAAGGCACGTCCGCCGCGCGATAAAGGAATCAAGATTGAAGATAGCGGTGAGGGCGGGCTAAAACTTGCCGAGTTCCTCCAAGATAAGAGATTGGTCTAGTTATGGCAAAGGTATTGATTTTGATTGATCACGCCTCAGGAAAAGTAGCAAAAACCGCTGGGGAGCTTGCAACTTTTGCCAAAAGAGCAGGCGATTGCGTTGGGCTAATCCTTGCGCCAGAGGGACAGAGCCAGGCCTTAAGTGAGCAATTAGCAAATACTGTTATTGGCCAGGTTATCGCAGTTGAAAGTAATGATTTTGCTAAACATGGCCAGGGCTGCATTCTTGATGCGATTACTCAGGTAGTTGAAAAGGTAAAGCCTGATGCAATCTTGATTCCATCAACCTCTGCAGGAAAAGAGATAGCAGGGAGATTGGCAATTAGATTAAATAGCGGAGTCATTACTGATGCTATCGATTTCACTTCTGATCTAAGCGCTACTCAATCAGTCTTTGGTGGTTCATTTACAGTCTCTTCAAAAGTTAGCGCGGGAATTCCAGTGATAACTATTCGCCCCTCAGCAATTGAGGCTGAAGTTGGATCAAGTGCGCCAACTTTTGAAAAAGTCGATGTTCTCATTTCAGAAAAGGGAAAACTTGTAACTATTACTGATTCCAAACCTGCAGTTAAAGGCGGCAGGCCAGAGCTAACAGAGGCAAAAGTTGTAATCTCTGGTGGACGTGGAACAAATGGAGATTTCAAACCTGTTGAAGCGCTTGCAGATTTACTTGGCGCAGCAGTTGGCGCTTCAAGAGCGGCAACTGATGCTGGTTGGTATCCACATACTCATCAAGTTGGTCAGACTGGAAAGACCGTTAGTCCACAACTCTATTTAGCTTGCGGCATATCTGGCGCGATTCAACATCGGGCAGGAATGCAGACTTCAAAGACAATTGTGGCGATCAATAAAGATCCAGAGGCTCCAATATTTGATGTTGCTGATTTTGGCGTAGTTGGAGATCTCTTTGCAGTTCTGCCTCAAGCGGGGCAAGCGATCTTGGCTAAACGCGCTTAAAGTCCGGCTCCATTAAGCACTTTTCCTAAAGGCATTTAGAATTAGCAATATGCCTCAGGTCTATTTCGATCACGCTTCAACCACCCCGATCTCATCGGTGGCCCTTGAGAGCTTTATTGAGCAATCAAAATTGGTCGGAAACCCATCAAGTCTGCATAGCTATGGTCGCTTGGCGCGAAAGAAAGTGGAGGAGTCAAGAGAGACTCTTGCTAACTTAATTGGCTGCCACTCAAGTGAGATTATCTTCACCTCATCAGGAACAGAGGCCAATAACTTAGCCATTAAAGGAATCTTCTGGCATAGGCTAAAAGAAGATCCAAAGCGGAAGTTAATTTTGATCTCATCCTTTGAACATCACGCTGTATTAGATCCTGCGCTCTGGCTAGCTGAATCTGGCCAGGCAGAAATAGTGATGATTGGTGTCAATAAAGATGGATATATAGATCTTGAGCAGATGGAATCAGTAATCAAAGATCGCCATGAAGAAATTGCTCTAATTAGCGTGATGCACTCCAATAATGAGGTTGGAACAATTCAGCCAATTAAAGAGATCGCAAAGCTTGCAGAGTTCTACCAAATCCCGCTTCATAGCGATGCAGTTCAAAGCCTTGGGAAAGTTCGACTCTCCTTTAAAGACCTTGCTTTATTTGCTATGACAGTTAGCGCCCATAAAGTTGGCGGGCCGGTGGGAGTTGCTGCTCTGGTTTTGAAAAAGGGCGTTGATATCACTCCATTGCTTCACGGCGGAGGACAGGAGAGAGATATAAGAAGCGGAACAATTAATGCTGCTGGCATTGCCTCCTTTGTTTCGGCAACAGCTACTGCCATGCGAGATATGGAGAGTAATTATCAGAAAATATTTGTCTTGAGGGCGAAACTTATCGCCACAATTCAAGGACAGATCAGTGATGTCAGATTAAATTCGCCTTTAGAGGGTGAGATATTGCCTGGAATTGCCAATATCGAATTTCCTTCAACCGAGAGTGATTCAATGCTTCTTCTCTTTGATGCTGAGGGAATAGCTTGCAGCACGGGATCTGCTTGTAGCGCTGGAGTCCAGGAGGCCAGCCATGTCCTGCTAGCTATGGGAAGAAATGAGGCTCAAGCTCGCAGCTCTCTGCGTTTTTCCCTTGGAATCAGCAATAGTGAGAGTGAAATCGAATATCTTGAAGCATGTATCAAGCGCGTAATTGATCGCGCCCGAGCCGCTTACCGAGGTTGAAGATAAAGATATGAAACTCATCGCAGCTATGAGCGGAGGAGTTGATTCAGCCGTTGCTGCTGCGCGAGCAAAAGAGGCTGGTCATGAAGTAATTGGTGTACACCTTGCCCTCTCTAAAAACCCTAAGAAGTATCGCTCAGGAGCTAGAGGCTGCTGCACAATCGAGGATTCACATGATGCAAGAAGAGCAGCTGATGTAATAGGAATTCCTTTTTATATCTGGGATATGTCAGATGAGTTTCATGAAAATGTGGTGGAGAACTTCTTAGCAGAATACGCGGCCGGCAATACTCCAAATCCATGTCTTAGATGTAATGAGAAAATTAAGTTCGCAGCTGTTTTAGATAGAGCAAAGGCGATGGGCTTTGATCAAGTAGTAACTGGTCACTACGCACAGACAAGAGATATCGATGGTCAGAGATTGCTCTATCGAGCAGTGGATTCTGGAAAAGATCAATCCTATGTTTTAGCAGTGCTCAATCAAGAACAGCTTAATGGTGCGCACTTTCCACTTGGTGATACAACTAAAGATAACGTTCGCATTGAAGCAAAGTCACGTGGTTTATCTGTTGCGCTAAAGCCAGATAGCCATGACATCTGCTTTGTTCCATCTGGTGATAATGCTGGATGGTTAAGAGAGAGATTAGGCAGCCAGGTCGGAGATATTGTTGATGAGGCTGGAAACAAATTAGGAGAACATAACGGGGCCTACACCTTTACTATCGGGCAGAGAAGAGGCCTTGCGCTAAGCGTTCCAGAGAAAACTGGTGAGCCAAGATATGTTCTAAAAGTTGAGCCGGTAAATAACCGCGTAGTTGTTGGAGTTAAGGCTGATTTAGCTATCCATGAAGTATCTGGCCTTAGCCCAATCTGGTGTGGCCCAAAGCCAAGTGGGCAAAAGAGTGGATTTATTCAGGTAAGAGCCCATGGCAGCGCTCATAGCTGCAAGTATTTTCTTGATGAAAGTGGCCCGCTACCAGAGCTAAAAGCCATTGTTGATCAGCCAATCTATGGACTTGCAACAGGTCAGGCGATGGTTATTTATGACGGTGATCGAGTAGTTGGCTCAGCAACGATAACAGGAACTAAATAATGGCCAGCGATAGCGCAATTAGAGCCAAGATGGCCCAGCTTGCTGAAGCCATTAGGGATCATCAATATCGCTACTATGTTTTAGATAAGCCAGTAATTGAAGATAGTGAATTTGATCAACTCTGGAATGAGCTACTAAAACTAGAGGAGAAGAACCCAAAGCTAAGAGATACTCACTCGCCTACCTTTGAAGTAGGGGGAGGTTTTTCTACCCACTTTGATTCAGTCGATCATATTGAAAAGATGATGAGCCTTGATAATGCCTTTGATGAATCAGAGCTTGGTGCTTGG
>CAKZXY010000047.1 GCA_937883945.1 uncultured Clavibacter sp.
ATCGTTCAGAGACTTCAGGGTGAGCGCCACTTATAGCGATATTAAACGGCCTTGAATGGGGAGTATCTGCAAGGAGCGCGCCAAGAGAGATAATCATTGAAACT
The DNA here is from genome assembly GCA_937883945.1 of uncultured Clavibacter sp. Taxonomy (GTDB): domain Bacteria; phylum Actinomycetota; class Actinomycetes; order Nanopelagicales; family Nanopelagicaceae; genus MAG-120802. Next base: position 105 of record CAKZXY010000047.1, read on the forward strand.
TCATAATCATCTGCAAGATCTAGTAAATCTTCAACAAAGCTTTTCCAGCGCATCGAAGGTTCAACGCCTCTGACAATTAAAAAGTCGTTAGAAAGGCTTGGGGCACTTACTGCATAAACAACTGTGCCAGGCCAGATAATCTCTCTGATATTGCTCTCATCGATTTTGATGTAAGGCCTATTGACCTGGAAATCGTAATATTCCTCGCTATCTACAACAGCGATTTGTTGATGTGACCAGATAGTCAAAAGATGGGTAATTGCAGATGTTGCAGACTCAGCAGCATCATTCCAGCCTTCAAAAGCGGCAATGAGAATGGGGTTTCTAAGGTTAAAGGAGCTCTCACTGAGTTGCATATGCAGAGCCTACGATAAACTCACTTAAGTGAGCGTATTGAAAAGTAAAGAGGCTAGTTCGCTGCGCCTTGCCCTTGCAAAACGGGTGGTAATAGCAGATGGCGCTATGGGCACAATGATCCAGAGCGCTAACCCCTCACTTGATGATTTCCAAGGACTTGAGGGCTGTAATGAGGTTTTAAACATTACCCGTCCAGAGTTAATCGCCGATATCCATCGACAATACTTCGATGCAGGCGTCGATGCAGTTGAGACAAATACCTTTGGCGCAAACTTGGCCAACTTAAGTGAATATGACATTCCATCACGTATTTATGAATTAGCTGAAGCAGGGGCAAAAATTGCTCGAATTGTGGCAGATGAATTTACTATCTCAAGCGGGGAGCCTAAATGGGTTTTAGGTTCTCTTGGGCCTGGAACCAAACTTCCAACCCTTGGCCACACAACTTATGAAGAGCTGCGCGCGGCTTATCAGATAGCTTCAGAAGGTTTAATCGATGGGGGAGCTGACGCGCTATTAATTGAAACCACTCAAGATCTACTCCAAGCAAAAGCTGCCGTAAATGGCGCAAGGGCAGCTGTTGATAAAAGCGATAGAGATGTTTTAATCATTGCCCAGGTAACTGTTGAGACAACAGGAACGATGCTTCTTGGTTCAGAGATATCTGCAGCGCTCTCTTCCCTGCAATCTCTTGGTGTTGATTTAATCGGTATGAACTGTGCTACTGGCCCGGCTGAAATGAGCGAGCATTTAAGAACTTTAAGTAAGAGTAGCCCTGTTGGAATCTCTGTCATGCCAAATGCTGGACTTCCAATCTTGAAAGATGGAGGCGCTTACTATCCTCTCGGTCCAGATGAATTAGCTCTCTCGCTTGATCAATTCGTTAAAGATTACTCAGTTGGTCTTATCGGAGGTTGCTGCGGCACAACTCCAGAGCATCTTGCAGCTGTTGTAAAAAGAGTTCATGGAACTCAGTTGAAAGATAGAGCTTTTGTCGATGAAGCCGGCGCCTCTTCGCTCTATCAATTCGTTCCATTTCGCCAGCAGAACACATATTTAGCAATTGGCGAGAGAACAAATGCCAACGGTTCAAGAGCTTTTAGGGATGCCCTCCTTGTTGAGGATTGGCAGAGGTGCGTTGATATCGCCAAAGATCAGGTTAGAGAAGGAGCTCACATGCTCGATCTCTCCGTTGATTATGTAGGTCGTGATGGCGTGAGAGATATGCGCGAGCTTGCATCTCGTTTTGCAACAGCAACAACTCTGCCTATTGTTCTTGATTCAACAGAGCCTGCAGTAATTAAGGCAGGGCTTGAGTCCTTGGGCGGAAGATGTGTGATCAACTCTGTGAACTATGAAGATGGAGATGGCCCTGATTCTAGATTTGCGCGAATTATGCCGCTAGCTAAAGAGCATGGAGCAGCGCTAATTGCTTTAACAATAGATGAGGAAGGTCAAGCAAGAAGCGCAGAATGGAAATTAAGAGTTGCAAGGCGTCTTATTAAAGATCTCAATGAAAAGTGGGGGATTAAGACCTCAGATATCATCATAGATTGTCTGACTTTCCCGATAGCAACCGGACAAGAAGAGACTCGCAAAGATGGCCTAGAGACTATAAATGCAATCGCTCAACTAAAGAAAGAATTCCCACAAGTTCAGACCACGCTAGGAATTAGCAATGTTTCATTCGGGCTAAATCCTGCAGCTCGCATCGTTTTAAACTCAGTATTTCTTGCAGAGGCTGTTAAGGCAGGCCTTGATAGCGCCATTGTTCATCCATCAAAGATCTCTCCTATCTCCCGCATCTCTCAAGAACAGCTTGATGTAGCGCTAGATCTAATCTATGACCGAAGAAAATTTGAAGGAGATGATTGTGTTTATGATCCTTTATCAAGGCTTCTAGAACTATTTGCTGGAGTTGAAGTTACTTCAACGCGTCAATCAAGAGCAGCCGAGCTTGCCGCTCTGCCTATAGAGAAACGATTGGTAAGAAGAATTATCGACGGAGAGAAAGCTGGACTCGAAGCAGATCTTGATCAAGCGCGTCTGGGCGGAATAGCTCCTCTGGCGATTATTAATGATTATCTACTCGAAGGAATGAAGGAGGTAGGCGAGCTCTTTGGAAGAGGAGAGATGCAACTGCCATTTGTTCTGCAATCTGCTGAAGTTATGAAGAGCGCAGTTGCCCTACTTGAGCCCCATATGGAGAAGAGCGATGCAAGTGATCGCGGTTCAATTCTTCTCGCCACCGTAAAAGGCGATGTTCACGATATTGGAAAGAATCTTGTAGACATAATCCTCACCAATAATGGTTATCGCGTGGTAAATATTGGAATTAAACAAACAGTAAATCAGATAATTGATGCAGCCCAGGAGTCCTCCGTTGATGTTATCGGCATGAGTGGACTATTAGTTAAATCAACAGTAATCATGAAGGAGAATTTAGAAGAGCTCGATAAGCGAGGCTTGGCTGATAAGTGGCCGATAATACTTGGAGGAGCGGCCCTTACTAGAACATTTGTCGAGAAAGATCTAGCAGAGGTTTTTCCAGGAACAGTTAGATACGCCAGAGACGCCTTTGAAGGACTATCTCTTATGGATACGATGATGGGGATTAAGAAAGGCGTTGAAGGAGTAGCACTTCCTGCCTTGAAAGAGCGGAGAACAAGAGTCACATCAGTTGATGCACCACTTACAACTGATACAACAAGAAGTGATGTCGCATCTGATAACCAAATACCAACTGTTCCATTCTTTGGCTCTCGAGTTGTTAAAGGCATCGCACTTGCCGATTACAGTTCAATGCTTGATGAGCGAGCCCTTTTTGTCGGCCAATGGGGTCTTAAATCCGAGCGTGGCAAATATGAAGAGATGGTTGAGAATCAAGGAAGACCAAGGCTTCGCTCACTAATAAATGAGGCAGTCTCTCAAGGTTGGATCAATGCAGCTGTCGTTTATGGATATTTTCCTTGCTATAGCGAAGGCAATGATTTAGTTATCTTGCATCATGAGGGGGAGAAGAAAGATAGCGAGAGGCTTCGATTTACCTTCCCCCGTCAGAGGAGAGATAGAAGGCTCTGTTTAAGTGATTTCTTTAAGAGTAAAGAATCAGGCCAGATCGATGTTGTTGCCTTCCATGTCGTCACAATGGGGCAATCTGTTAGCGAGGCAACTGCAAAACTTTTTGCAGCAAATGAGTATCGAGAGTATCTAGAGCTTCATGGGCTAAGTGTTCAGTTAACAGAGGCGCTTGCTGAACACTGGCACGCACGCATTAGATCTGAACTCGGTTTTGCAAGCGATGACAGTAGCGAGCTCTCCGAAATTTTAGATCAAGGCTATCGCGGCTCTAGATATAGCTTTGGTTATCCTGCCTGCCCAGATCTTGGCGCACAAGTCCAGCTATGTGAGCTCTTAGAGCCAGATCGAATTGGCGTTGAGTTATCTGAGGAGTTCCAATTACATCCGGAGCAGAGCACCTCAGCAATCATCGTCCACCATCCAGAGGCAAAGTATTTCAATGCTAATTAGTGATTTTCCCTTTAAAGCAGTTTTATGGGATATGGATGGAACTCTTATAGATAGTGAGCCAATATGGATTGGCGGAGAGCGAAGGATTATGGAGTCCCTTGGCGCTACCTGGAGCAAAGAGGATGCGCTCTATTGCATAGGTGGGCCAATGAGTCGAGTTGATGCTTATATGCGCTCAAAGCTTCCTGAGAATAGAAGAGGAGAGTTTGGTGAATATGACCTAACGAGAATTCTTCTTAACTCGATGGTGGAGAGATTTAAAACCGATGTTCCATTTTCTCCAGGCGCTAAAGAATTGATTGATCAAATGTATGAGGCAGCAATTCCAATGGCCCTTGTTACAGCCTCAAGCAGAGCGATTATGGAAGGGGCTTTGACAAGCATTGGAACTCATTACTTCAAAACTACAATCTCTGATAATGATGTTGAAAAATCTAAACCCGATCCCCAGGGTTATCAATTAGCAGCTTCAAGAATTGGTGTTCCTATTCAAGATTGCTTAGTAATAGAGGATTCAATAACTGGAGCAACAGCTGCAATTGCCTCAGGTGCCTATCTTTTAGGGATCACTCATTCCGGGCCCCTGCCTAGCGCTGAGAAGGTCTGCCATGTTGAGAATTTGATTGCTTTAGAGCTATCAGGGATAGTTGAACTCTTTCATCCACTACTAGTAAAGAATTGATGAGTAAATGCAAGTTATAGGTTCAGGACCGTTTAAAGAGGGCGACCGGGTTCAATTGACCGATAGCAAGGGAAAGATGTATTCCTTCTATCTTTCAAAAGGTGGTCAATGGCACTCTCATAAAGGTTGGATTAATCATGACTCCATCATCGGAGTAAGTGAGGGAACAACTCTTCTTAGTAGTAGTGGAACTCAGTATCAGGCTATGCGTCCGCTTCTCAATGACTATCTGCTCTCAATGCCAAGAGGAGCAACGATTATCTATCCAAAGGATTCAGCGGTCATCGTTGGATATGCCGATATTTTTCCTGGAGCAAAAGTTTTGGAAGCTGGCGCCGGAAGTGGCGCTTTATCTATCTCACTTCTTAGGGCTATTGGCCAGAGCGGGCAACTAACTTCCTACGAGGCCAGAGATGAATTTCTGGAAAATGCTAAGAGCAATGTTAAGAATTACTTTGGAGAGCTACCTAATACTTGGAAACTGATTCACGGCAGGGTTGAAGAGGCGCAATTTTCAGGGCAATTCGATCGAGTTATTTTTGACATGCTCGCTCCTTGGGATTGTTTAGAGAGCGCGTTTCAAGCTTTAATTCCAGGAGGAGTGCTCTGTTGCTATGTGGCAACAACTACTCAGCTTTCAAAGACAGCAGAGGCGCTAAAGGGACGCGGTGATTTCTCAGAGCCAGAGAGTTTTGAAACTCTTCTTAGGTCTTGGCATCATGAAGGCTTGGCTGTCAGGCCAATGCACTCGATGAACGCTCACACCGGCTTTTTGCTCTTTACTAGAAAATTGGCAGAGGGGAATGCGCCAATTAGAAGAAAGCGTAGGCCTAGTAAGTCAGCTAGCGATTTAGTTGATGAGGCTTAAGCAACATCAATTAAGTCAACAACGAAAATCAGCGTTTCATTTGGCGCAATTGGTCCGCCGCCAGCTGCTCCATAACCTAGATCTGGCGGAATAACTAGAAGACGTCTTCCGCCAACTGCCATTCCAGGAATTCCTTGTTGCCAACCAAGAATTACTCCACTCAATGGAAATTGCGCAGGCTCCCCGCTCCAGGAAGATTCGACGATTTCGCCTGTTGACCAAGCCATAAGTGTGTAATGAACTGTCAGAGTCGAATCTGCGCCGGCAACTTTTCCTGAACCGACAATTACATCTTCTGTAACAAGAGTTGTTGGAGGAGTTCCGCTGGGTGAGGAGATTGTGGGAGCTACGCCAGCTTCGGCACTTACCTCTACATATTGATTAGACAAGTTTCCTCCTGTTGATTGATTGCCTTGACCCTTTGGTCCATCTGATGGAGCCCCGCCATCTGTGGTGCAGGCAGAGAGAGAAACAAGAAGGGTAAGACTTGAGAGAATTACGATTATTCGGCTTGGTTTCATGGCCCAAGCCTACCAATTTGCGCCGAGCGCGCTAATCTCATCTCCATGTCGAGTGCCAAGACCGAGCGTTTAGTCAATCTGACGATGGCCTTGCTAGCCACTTCGCGATATATGCAAAAGAGTGAAATCTTTAGAAAAGTGGCTGGTTATAGCGGAACTCAAGAGACTAAAGAGCGGATGTTTGAACGCGACAAAGATGATTTAAGAGCCCTTGGTATCGATATTGAAGTCGCCTCCGCTGACCCTTTATTTGAAGATGAACCAGGTTATCGAATAAAACCTGAGACATATCAAATGCCTATCAAGACATTTACTCCAACCGAAATTGGAATTCTCTCTACCGCCCTTGGACTCTGGCTAGATAGCAGTTTGGAAGACATTGCACTTGGCGCTGCAAGAAGAGTTAATTCGACCGCGCTTCTTGATCCTGCACTTGAAATCAATTCACTTCGTACAATGAATTTTTCAGCTGAAGGGCTACTTGATGTAACCAAGGCCCTTGCTAATAGATCAGAGATTGCCTTCTCCTATCGCAAAGCAGGGGCTGCTAAATCAGATAACCGTCGTGTTAATCCCTTGGGATTAAGTGCTTGGAAGGGGGAGTGGTATTTAGTTGGCGAAGATTTAGATCGAAGCGATATCCGCACATTTAACTTCTCACGAATCAGCTCCAAGATAGATATCTCAAAGAAGCGCGATATGTATGAAATACCCTCTGATTTCAATATAAAGGATTATTTGATTATGCATAACGCCGAAGGTATCCAGATTAGAGCGAAGGCTAAGAGAGCCCAAGCGGAAGCCCTTCGAGCAAAGGCCCTTGAAATCAAAAACTTTGATGAAGAGTGGGATGAAATCTCCTACCAAAGCGAGTCAAGTGCCGCCGCCCTCCAGGAGGCGCTCTGGTATTGCGATAGTTTGATTATTAAGCAACCAGAGGAATTAAGGTCTTTAGTTGTTGCTTCACTAGAGAAGGTAGCGAAATCTCATGGTTGAAAATGCTGCACTTCGCGCGATTCGCTTACTGGACCTTGTTCCTTACATTGTTGCTCATCCAGGAATTTCAATTACTGAGCTGGCTAAAGAGTTCTCAATCAGCCGCGATGAGGTACTAAAAGATTTAAACCTTCTCTTTCTATGCGGACTTCCAGGATATACGCCATTGGAACTCATTGATATCTCATTTGATGAAGAGAGCGTGGTGATAAGAGATCCGCAAAACCTTGCAGCTCCAAGAAACTTGAATGAGTCTGAGGCTTTGATAGCAAGAATTGCTTTAGCTGCTTTGGAAGAAAGCACACCAAAAACCTCAGCAGCCTATCTACAAATCATTGCCCTGCGAGAGAAAATTGCAAAGGCTTTTAGTAGCTCTATTCCAGCCTCAGCTATTACCTTCACACTTGATAAAGAACGAGCAATGCTAGAGGCAATTGAAGGCGCGATAAAGCAGGAATTAGATTTAGAGATGACTTATAACAACGTGACAAAAGATTCATCATCTAGAAGAAGCATCACCCCGATTTCGATTATCGTGGAAGATAAGAGAACGCTAGTGAGTGCTTACTGCCATAGCGCAAAAGCTCTTAGAACATTTAATCTTGCTCAAATCTCAGAAGTTTCAACCAAAGAGAGGAGTACGCGCACAGATCTAGAGCGGCTTGAGGATTCTCGCGGGTCAAGTGCTGAGGTAATTATCAAAAGCGAAGATTCCAGATTCTTAAGCGAAAATGCATCATCGCTCAAGGAGCTTTCAAAATCTTGTTATCAAATCGATATCTTTCAGCCAGAATGGATAGTTCGATCCGTTCTAGCTGGCGCTGATTCACTTGAACTGGCTAAACCTCTTGAACTAAGAGCCGAGATTGCAGAGCGGGCTAATAGAGCGCTTCTGGCCTACAAGGGGTAGCAAGACAGCTTCAAATTGCGCGTGGTAGCGTATGACTCTAAGCCTTACCTAAGCGTGGGCCTGATTTCTGGAAGGGTTGATCTCATGTTCGGTCGTAATCCACAAATGTGGCTCTTAGTAATTCTGGTCGTTGTAATACTTTTTGGCGCAAAGCGTCTCCCAGATTCAGCTCGCTCACTTGGACGCTCATTAAGAATTTTTAAGAGTGAGGTTAAAGAATTAAATAAGGATGAGAAGAAGAGCGAAGAGGGCGATACTTCAGCTAAGTCCTAAGTTGAAATCCTGATTTCAGCACGCGCCTACTTTTGGTAGGAGAGAGATTAATCCTCTTTAGGTAAACGGAGCGATATGGCAGCCAGAGAACGCGGCACGATGCCTCTGTTGGATCATTTGCGTGAACTACGCAAGAGAATCATCCGGGCCGCATTTTTCATTTTGATATTCTCCATTTTCGGCTTTGTCTACTACAACCAGATCATTACTACCCTGGCTGAACCAGTCTGTGACTTGAAGCTGGCTCAAAGTAGTGGTTCAAACAACTGCGGTTCTCTTTTTATTAGCGGCGTATTAGGTCCACTAAATCTTCAAGTCAAAGTTGCGTTTTTAACTGGCGTCATTGTTTCTGCGCCTTTCTGGCTCTATCAACTCTGGGCCTTTATTGCCCCTGCTTTACATAGGAAAGAGAGACGCAAATCTGTTCTTTTCATTATCGCAGCTACGCCTTTCTTTACATTAGGCGCTGCTCTTGCCTATTACATCCTGCCTATTGCTATCAGAGTTCTCTTTGGTTTCACCCCAGATAGCTTAAATAACCTAGTTAGATTCGATGATTACTTGAGTTTCGTGCTTCGAATCATTTTGATCTTTGGGCTTGCTTTTGAACTACCAGTCTTTCTGGTCTCGCTCAATTTAATTGGGGTCCTTTCTGGAAGAGCCATACTAAAGCCTTGGCGCTTTGCAATCTTTGGCATCACCGTTTTTGTCGCTGCTTTCTCACCAACTGCAGATCCGCTCTCCATGGCCGCTCTTGCTTTGCCGCTCATCGTCTTTTATTTTGGCGCTGGAGGAATTGCGCTTCTAGTCGATAAAAAGCGAGATAAAAAATCTAAACAAATTGGTGATAATCAAGCAGCAGACATTGATCAAGCATCACCAATTGATGAACCTCTTCCTGAATAGATTGATCTTTTCTCATGTGGCTTCTGCTGATAAATCCCAAGTCAGGAAATGGACGCGGAAATAAAGTCGGAAAACTTGTAAAACAAGAATTGAAAGCTCTCGGTATTGGATATATAGATGTTTCAGCCGATAGCGCTCAAGAGTCTCAGGAGAATCTAAAGAGTAAATTAAGAGAAAGCCAGGAATTCGAGGGCCTATTCCTCATTGGTGGCGATGGAACCGTTAACCTTGCAGTACAAGAGTTAGTAGGAAGTGATCTTGGTTTAGCTTTAATACCTGCTGGAACTGGAAATGATTTCGCCAGGACGCTCAATCTAAAACTAAAGAACCCAGAACAACTAATCAGCCATTACCTCTCGAGCCAACCTTCATTAATCGATGTTGGAAAAGTAGGAGAAAAGTATTTCGTAGATGTTCTTAGCACAGGCTTTGATTCAATGGTTAATGAACGAGCAAATGCTATGAAGAGAATTAAAGGAAGAGCCAAATACAATGTTTCAATACTTATGGTTTTATCAACCTTCAAACCTAAGAGCTATAGATTCAGTATCGATGGATTCTCTTTCGAAAGTAAAGCCATGCTGATAGCTGTTTCTAATGGAATCTGTTATGGGGGAGGGATGAAGGTCACCCCTGATGCAAAAATCGATGACGGATTATTTGACATTCTTATTCTCAGCCCAGTATCTAAACTCGAATTCCTAAAAGTTTTTCCAAAAGTCTTCTCCGGAATGCACACCACACACCCTGCAGTGAAAATTTCACGGGGTCGAAGCGTTGAAATTGATTCTGATGCGGTGGCCTATGCCGATGGAGAGCGAGTTGGGCCACTTCCAGTTAAAGCGCGCGTAATAGAGCGCGGCCTACTAACGTGGCGCATGTGAATAGCCCATCTCCGGCTGAAAGATATGCCGCAGCAAAAAAGAGAAGTTCACACCCATTAACAACTGAGTTTATGGCTAGCTACGAGTTTGGATTTGATGATTTTCAAAACCTCGGTTGTCATCATCTAGAAGATGGCAAGAGCGTATTAGTTGCAGCTCCCACAGGGGCTGGAAAGACAATTGTTGGAGAGTTTGCAACGTTTCTGGCTGAAAAGAATGGCAATCGTTGCTTCTACACCACGCCAATTAAGGCGCTATCAAATCAAAAATATCAGGACTTGGTAAAACTTTATGGCGATTCTGAAGTTGGCCTTCTTACTGGAGATTCATCCATTAATAGTGAGGCTCGCATCGTTGTTATGACCACTGAAGTTTTGCGAAACATGATCTATGCCGGATCAGATGCAATAGATGATCTTGGCTATGTTGTTATGGATGAAGTTCATTATCTGGCAGATAAGTTTCGAGGGGCGGTTTGGGAGGAGATCCTGATTCATCTTCCAGAGCGAATTCAAATAGTCTCACTATCAGCTACTGTTTCAAATGCCGAGGAATTTGGAGATTGGTTAAAGACGGTACGCGGCGAAACAGAAGTGGTGCTTAGTGAAATCAGGCCCGTTCCGCTCTACCAGCACATTTTGATCGGAAATCGAATTCTGGATCTCTTTGTCGATGAGGGTCGGGTGAATCCAGAGATCCTGCGAATAGAGAAGAACTCGATAAAGAAGGTACCTGGTGGGAGCAAGAGTTGGAAAGAGAGCAAATTTAGCTCCATTAAGTCTCTTACTAGACCAGAAGTAGTTGAAAAGCTTTCAGAGCGCGGTTTTCTGCCAGCTATTTTCTTTATCTTCTCTCGTGCTGGTTGTGATGGCGCAGTCTCATCTTGTATTCGTGAGGGATTATCACTAACTAACTCTCTTGAGAAAGAGGAGATCAGGCGAGTGATTGCGCTAAAGACACATGAGCTTCCTTCAGAGGATTTCGGAGTTCTTGGCTTTCATGAATGGGCTCAAGCGCTAGAGCGAGGCATAGCTGCTCATCACGCAGGGCTACTTCCAATGTTTAAAGAGACCATTGAAGAGCTATTCCAGAGAGGGCTTTTAAAGATTGTCTTTGCAACCGAGACTCTAGCTCTTGGAATTAATATGCCAGCAAGAAGTGTAGTTTTAGAAAAGCTTGTTAAATGGAATGGCGAGAGCCATGTCAATGTTTCACCTGGTGAGTACACCCAACTAACAGGAAGAGCTGGTCGACGCGGCATAGATGTCGAAGGCAATGCATTAATTCTCTGGAACGAACAGATGGATAGCTCTATTGCTGCAGGTCTTGCAAGCACTAGAACATATCCTCTTCGATCTTCATTTTCACCGACCTATAACATGAGCGCTAATTTGATTTCAAGATTCGGCCATGAGCGAGCAAGAAAATCACTCGGTTTTTCCTTTGCTCAATTTCAAGCAGATAAAGCTGTTGTCGGTTTAGCTAGACAGATAGCGAAAAATGAAATGGCAATCAAAACCCTTATCGAAGGATCTCAGAGCGATCTTGGCGATATGGGTGAATATATGAAGGCTCGATTTGCAATAAAGGAACTTGAAGTTCAATTCTCATCAAGGAGAATCACTGGTGGTAGCCGGAGAAAGCACCATGAAAATATCGAAGAGCAGATAAGTGAACATCGAAGATTTCTCAAACACCACCCCTGTCACAGCTGTCCAAATAGAGAGAGTAATGCCCGTGGGTTTGAAAAAGCAGCCAGGCTAGAAAAAGAGTCAGCGGGTCTTAAAGCGCGTATGGAGGGGAGAACTAACGTTATTCCTCGAACCTTCGATCGCGTAAGTGAGGTATTAAAGGAATTGAACTACTTAAGCGGCGATCAATTAACTCCTAAGGGAGGAGTACTTACCAAGATATATGCAGAAAGTGATCTGCTTTTATCCGAGCTAATTAGCTCTGATTTGCTTAACCAATACTCTCCTGCAGACCTAGTTGGATTGTTATCAGCGTTGGTCTATGACGGCAGAGGTGAACGTAGCAGGAGCCCAAGACTTCCAAAGACCCTTGATGCCTCAATCCCGATGGTTATGAAAATCTGGCTCAGTATCGTGAGGCTGGAGGAAGATCATGGAATCACGCCACAAAAGGAACCGAATTTTGATCTTGCATGGAGCGCATATCGTTGGGCTAATGGCCATAGCCTTCAAACTATTTTGAGAGAGACTGAAATAACCGTGGGAGATTTTGTTAGAGCAATTCGCCAAATAATTGATCTACTTGGCCAGTTACTAAATGCCAATCCGCAGATGGCAACAACAGTTAAGGAAGCGATTAAGAAAATTGATAGGGGAGTTATCGCCTACTCCGCAGTGGTTGCATGAGCCTGCTATTAATTGATAGCGCATCGCTCTGGTATCGCGCCTATTACGGAATGCCAGATACCTTGCTCTCGCCTCAAGGAGAGCCAATAAATGCAGTAAAAGGTTTTATTGATATGAGCGCTAGGCTAATTAATCAGTACAAACCAGATCGATTAGCTCTCTGCCTAGATGGTGATTGGAGACCATCTTGGAGAGTGGAGCTCTTTCCTGGATATAAACTCAATCGTGTAGATGAAGATGGCGAAGAAGAGCAAGAGCCAGACCTTTTAACCCCCCAAGTTCCTTTAATTCTCGATTTCTTTGAGGCTGCAGGAATAGCGATAGTTGGCATGGATGATTATGAAGCAGATGATGTCATCGCAACATTTGCAACTAGAGAGAAGGGTCCGATTCGAATCGCAACTGGCGATCGAGACTTATTTCAATTAGTTGATGAAAAGCGTGATGTGAAAGTTGCCTACCTTGCTAAAGGTATAAGCAATCATGATTTGGTTAATCACTCCTGGATAGAGAAGAAATATGAAATACCGGGTGAGAGATACGCTCTCTTTGCAATGATTAGGGGAGATGCATCTGATGGATTGCCAGGTATTAAGGGAATTGGCGAAAAAGGGGCTGCTGAAATTGCAAAGAACTATTCCAGTATGGCAGAGCTCTTAGAGGCAGCAAAAGCTGATGATCCTAAGCTTTCGCCAAGTCATCGAAAGAAGATACTCGCTGATCTGAACTATGCCTCTGTGGCAGATCGATTAGTACAGTGCGCAAGAGATGTAAATCTTCCAGAGATAGATTTGAGTATTCCAAACTCTGCAAAGAATGCTAAGTATCTAGAGACAATGAAAAGTGATTACGGACTTGGAGCGAGCGTCGATCGTCTTCTCTCAGCCTTTAATTGGTCGTAGAGAATGAAAAAATCTGCTCGTG
>CAKZXY010000048.1 GCA_937883945.1 uncultured Clavibacter sp.
CCCAAGGGGTTACTTTCGTGACCCGGATGGATTATTTAAGCCCGCTATTTAATGAAACTACTTACTGTCTAGGGGTAGAAAAACTACTAGGAATAACTAACGATGTCCCAGAGCGAGCATCGGTTATTCGAGTAATGATGATGGAACTCAATCGCATCTCATCACATATGGTCGCACTTGGAACTGGAGCGCTCGAGCTTGGCGCAATTACTCCTATGTTCTTTGCCTTCCGCGAGAGAGAGAAAGTTCTAGATGTATTTGAAAAAGTCTCAGGGCTAAGAATGAATATGGCCTATATCCGCCCAGGTGGGGTTTCTCAAGATCTGCCAGATGGAACTGTTTCTGGGATTAGAGAATTGATTAAGGATTTAAGAAAGAACTTCAAAGATAATGCCAAGTTATTAATTGGTAATTCAATCTGGATCAAGAGAACAAAAGGCGTTGGATATCTAGACCTTGCAGGTTGTATCACCCTTGGAGTTACTGGCCCAGTTCTTCGCTCAACAGGTATGCCTTGGGATTTAAGAAAGACACAACCATATTGTGGATATGAAAATTATGACTTTGATGTAATTACTGCTGATACCTGCGATGTCTATGGACGCTTTTTAATTCGCATGCAGGAGCTAGAGCAATCTTTAAGAATTATTGAGCAGTGCTGCGACAAGCTAGATAAACTTGAAGGAGCGCCAGTGATGGTGGCCGATAAGAAAATTGCTTGGCCAGCCCAGCTCTCACTTGGTGGGGATGGCCTCGGAAATTCTCTAGATCACATCAGGCAGATTATGGGAACTTCTATGGAGGCTTTGATTCATCACTTCAAGATTGTGACTGAAGGATTTAGAGTTCCAGCAGGTCAGGTCTATACCCCAGTTGAATCACCTAGAGGTGAACTTGGAGCCCATTTAGTCTCTGATGGCGGCACTCGCCCATATCGCGTTCACTTCCGCGCTCCTTCATTTAGTAATCTCCAATCCACATCTGCAATGTGTGAAGGCTCGCTAATTGCCGATGTTGTTGCAGCTGTTGCCTCCATCGATCCAGTGATGGGAGATGTGGACCGCTAATGCCATTAACTGATTCCGATAATTTAGTAATGGATTCGATGATAAATCGATATCCACGTCCTCGCTCTGCCATCATGCCACTTCTACATTTTGCGCAATCAAAAGATGGATATGTGACTCCTGAAAGTATTGAAGTAATTGCTAAGAAGTTAAATCTAGAGAGCGCCGAAGTTAGCGCGGTAGCAACTTTCTATACCCAATATAAGCGTGGCCCTGTCGGTGAGTATCATGTTGGAGTCTGCACTAACACCTTATGTGCGATTATGGGTGGGGATGAAATATTTGAATCCCTTAAAGAACATTTGGGCGTTGAAAATGATGGAGTTACTGAAGATGGAAAAGTTTCTATAGAGCATATTGAATGTAACGCTGCTTGTGACTATGCACCTGTTGTCATGGCCAACTGGGAGTTCTACGATAATCAGAGCGTTGAATCTGCTAAAGATCTAGTTGACTCAATGCGCCAAGGAAGCCCTATAGCTCCAACGCGTGGCCCCGATAAATTGCCAACTTGGAAAGAGAACTCAGCGCTGCTTGCAGGTATTAATGATGGACTTGCAAACCAAGGTCTTGCGGCAGGAGAGCCAACTCTTCTAGGGTTAAAAATTGCGCAGAGTGGTAATAAGAAATTAACTCCAGTCTTAACTCAAAGCTATGATCAAAAAGATTCATTTACCCTAGATGGCTATCGTAGAAATGGTGGCTATAAAGCTATTGAAAAGGCTCTAAATATGAGCCCAGATGAAGTGATTCAAGCTGTTAAAGATTCAGGGCTTCGCGGCCGCGGCGGCGCAGGTTTTCCAACTGGTATGAAGTGGGGCTTTATCCCGCAAGGTGATAACAAAGAACATTACTTTGTTGTTAATGCTGATGAATCAGAGCCAGGTACTTGTAAAGATACCCCGCTAATGCTTGCTAATCCTCATGTTTTAATTGAGGGAATAATCATTGGTTCTTATGCCATTAGAGCAAAACATGCATTTATCTATATTCGCGGCGAAGTTGCCCATGTAATTCGTCGAGTTCAACAAGCTATCGAAGATGCTTATAAAGCAGGGCTACTTGGAAGAAACATCTTAGGTAAAGGTTTTGATTTAGATCTAGTACTTCACGTCGGAGCTGGCGCATATATCTGTGGTGAAGAGACAGCTCTTCTTGATTCACTCGAAGGTTTCCGTGGCCAACCAAGGCTTCGTCCACCATTTCCAGCAATAGCAGGTTTATATGCCCGACCAACTGTTGTTAATAATGTTGAATCAGTTGCATCGGTTCCAGCAATTATTAATAACGGAGCGCAATGGTTTGCCTCCCTTGGAACAGAGAAGAGCAAAGGCTTTACTCTCTACTCACTTTCAGGACATGTTAAAAACCCTGGACAGTTTGAAGCACCACTTGGCATAACTCTTCGTGAGTTAATTGATATGGCCGGGGGAATGCGTAATGGCAATAAGTTGAAGTTCTGGACTCCTGGTGGTTCATCAACTCCGATATTTACTGATGAACATCTAGATATTCCACTTGATTATGAAGGCGTTGCTGCAGCTGGCTCAATGCTTGGAACCAAGGCGCTACAAATATTTGATGAGACAACCAGCGTAGTTAGAGCGGTTCTTCGCTGGACTGAGTTTTATAAGCATGAATCATGCGGAAAGTGCACCCCATGCCGTGAGGGCACCTGGTGGTTAGTTCAAATCCTTAAAGATCTCGATGCAGGAAAAGGCGAGCAAGCAGATCTTGAGAAATTACTTGATCTCTGCGACAACATTGCTGGCCGCTCATTCTGCGCGCTCGCTGATGGCGCAGCAAGTCCAATCATCTCCTCGATTAAATATTTCCGTGAAGAGTATTTAGAGCATTTAAGAATAGGTGGATCACCTTTTAACCCTGCTGCCTCATCACTTCTTACATCAGATGGGGTGAAGGTATGAGTACTCAAGAGATTGCAACAGAGACAGCGGTAGAGATGATTACTCTAACTATCGATGGTTTTGAAGTTAGCGTTCCAAAGGGAACCCTAGTTATTAGAGCTGCAGAGAAATTAGGAATTCAAATTCCACGTTTCTGCGATCACCCACTACTTGATCCGGTTGGAGCATGCCGCCAGTGTTTAGTTGAGATTGAAGTAAATGGAAGAAAGTTTCCAAAACCACAGGCCTCGTGCACTATTCCAGTTGAACCAGGAATGATTGTTAATACTCAACTCACTTCAGCTGTTGCTGATAAGGCGCAACAAGGTGTTATGGAGTTATTACTGATTAATCACCCACTTGATTGCCCCGTTTGCGATAAGGGCGGCGAATGTCCACTGCAGAATCAAGCGATGAGTAATGGCCGCGAAGAATCTAGATTTGAGGGAACAAAGAGAACTTTTGAAAAGCCAATCAATATCTCTTCTCAAGTACTTCTTGATCGCGAACGCTGCATTCTCTGCGCTCGCTGCACAAGGTTTTCTGAGCAGATTGCAGGAGATCCATTTATTACTCTCAATGAGCGAGGCGCACTTCAGCAAGTTGGTATTTATGAGAAAGAACCATTTGAATCTTATTTTTCAGGAAATACAGTTCAAATCTGCCCTGTGGGAGCGCTCACTGGAGCTTCATATCGCTTCCGCGCCCGTCCATTTGATCTGATTTCAACCCCTTCTGCCTGCGAACACTGCGCATCAGGATGCGATATGAGAACCGATGTTCGTCGCGGAAAAACGCTACGCCGTCTTGCAGGAGATGATGCAGCAGTTAATGAAGAGTGGAACTGCGATAAGGGGCGTTGGGCGTTTAAATATGTAAACGCTAAAGACCGTATCTCTACTCCTTTGATCAGAGATGAGAGTGGTCAATTAAGAGAGGCTTCATGGCCAGAGGCTCTAGCACTTGCAGCAAAAGGATTAAAGGAGAATCGCTCTGCAGTATTAGTTGGAGGAAGAGCAACCCTTGAAGATGCTTATGGATATTCCAAGTTTGCTCGCATCGCCCTAAAGACAAACGATATAGATTTTCGCTCAAGAGCGACATCAAAGGAAGAGAAGAACTTCTTAGCCTCACATGTTGTGGGAACTCAAGTTAATTACAAAGACCTTGATAGAGCAGATCATGTGGTGCTCCTTGGTTTTGAAGCAGAGGAAGAATCACCAATTGTCTTCCTTCGACTTTATAAGCAGGTCAAAAAGCGTGAATTGAAAATTACAGCTGTTGCTCCTTTCACATCACGTGGAAATAAGAAATTGAAAGCAGAGCTCATATCAACCCAAGCTGGCAGTGAAGCTTCTGCGATATCAAAGATTTCGAATCTTTCTAAAAAATCAGTAATCCTTATTGGAGAGCGTCTCTCTGAGAGCTCTGGTGCAATTTCTGCTGCAGTTAATCTTGCTACAAATAGCGGTGCAAAGCTTGCCTGGATACCAAGAAGAGCTGGCGAGCGAGGAGCACTTGAAGCTGGAGCGCTATCTAATCTTCTTCCAGGAGCAAGGCCGGTTAGCGATAGCGCTGCAAGGGTAGATCTTCAAGCTGCATGGGGCGTTTCAAGCCTTCCAAGTAGCCCTGGCCTTGATAGCGATGAAATCATTAATGAGGTAGAAAAAGGCAATATTGGCGCTCTTTTAGTTGGCGGCGTTGATCCCCTAGATATCTCACCTGATTACCAAGCAATTATGGAAAAGGCTTTTATCGTTTCACTTGAAATTCGCCAGAGCGCAGTAACCCAGATTGCAGATGTCGTCCTTCCAGTTGCAGCAGTTGTTGAAAAGAGTGGAACCTTTATAAATTGGGAATCTAGAGCAAGATTCTTTGAAGCAGCTGTGCCAGATTCTCTAACTAGAAGTGATGTAAGAATTCTTTCCATGCTTGCAGATGAGATGGGATCAAGTATTAATCTTCCAACCGTTAGCTCTGCAAGAGATGAATTTAATTCACTTGGCACTTGGCATAACCGTGAGAGCTTTACTCCAGTAAGTGGTGAACCAACAAAGATTGCTAACGGCAAAGCAAATCTATGTTCCTGGAGATTGCTTCTTGATGCTGGATCTTTACAAGATGGCGAAAGCAATTTAGCAGGAACAGCCCATCCATCGGTTGCAATTATTTCTAAGAGCCGCGCAGATTCTTTAAAAGTTACAAATGGAGATCAAATAAAGATTTTAACGCCGCGAGGTGAGATCACACTTGCTTGCCAGATTGATTCAATCGACGAAGGATCTGTATGGGTGCCTCGCAATAGCGCCAATAGCAAGGTAATTGAAAGCCTTGGTATTACATCAGGCGAGGTATCGGTGGTGCGAGCATGAATAACGCATCGATAATTCTTGATGATCCAACCTGGGTAATAGTTGCTAAGGGAGTAATCGTATTTGCTCTCTGTGTTCTATTAACACTTCTCTCGGTTTGGGGCGAGAGACGCATTGTTGCTCGCATGCAGATGCGTATGGGGCCAAATCGAGTTGGCCCATTTGGTTTACTTCAAGCCTTAGCAGATGGTGTAAAACTAGCTTTGAAAGAGGACATCATTCCGGCAGCAGCAGATCGCGCTGTATTTGTCCTAGCCCCAATTATCAGCGTCACCACCTGCTTTATGGCCTTTGCAGTTATTCCCCTAACCGGCGAGGTTAATTTCTTTGGCGAGCAGACAATTATGCAATTAACTGATCTGCCAGTTGGAGTCCTATATGTCCTAGCAACAGCATCAATTGGGGTTTATGGAATTGTGCTCGGTGGTTGGTCATCAGGTTCTACATATCCATTACTTGGCGGGCTGCGCTCTAGCGCTCAAGTTATTTCCTATGAAATCGCTATGGGACTTTCATTTGTTGGCGTCTTCATCTATGCCGGATCAATGTCAACTGGCGACATCATTGCTTCGCAATCAACCTGGTGGAATGTTGTTGTGCTCTTTCCATCCTTTGCAATTTATGTTATTTCTATGGTTGGTGAGACAAATCGCGCACCATTTGATTTAGCTGAAGCAGAAGGTGAGTTAGTTGGTGGATTTCATACTGAGTATTCATCGCTAAAGTTTGCACTCTTCTTCTTAGCTGAATATGTAAACATCATTGCAGTCTCTGCTCTTGCAACCACGCTATTTTTAGGAGGGCCAAGTGCTCCTCCAGGGCTTGGCTTTACATCAGCTTGGCTTGGTGGCTGGTTTAGCTTTATCTGGTTCTTCCTAAAAGTTTTGGCATTCTTCTTCTTCTTTGTCTGGCTACGAGGAACGCTGCCAAGGCTGCGTTATGACCAATTCATGAAATTTGGTTGGAAAGTATTAATCCCAGTAAACATTGCTTGGATTTTAGTTGTTGCCACACTTCGCCTACTAACACAGCAAGGCGCTTCACAATTTGTTATTGCAGGATTTACCGGGGCAGTGGTCTTGGCAGTTCTAGGCGCAATGACTATCTATGATCGTTCAAAGATAAAGACTGAAGAGCGAGCCAATCAGGTAGAGCCAATGCCTGAACCATCATTTCCAGTTCCAGCCCTTCCGACATCTCTAGCTTTAAAAGAAAAGGAGGGCAATTAAATGAGTGAATTTCACTTAGAACCAAAGCCTTCAGGGGCGATCCAAAAGGCCGCTGAACAATCAGTTCCTGTCACTGGAACTGAGCCCTCTGGCTTTTTCACCCAATTAAAAGGCTTCTGGATCACCTTCAGCACGATGTTTAAAAAACCTAACACAATTGAATATCCTGAAGTCAAACCTGAAGTTGCTCCGCGCTTTCATGGTCGCCATCAATTAAATCGCTATGAAGATGGACTTGAAAAGTGTATTGGCTGTGAGCTCTGTGCTTGGGCTTGTCCTGCTGATGCAATCTATGTTGAAGGAGAAAACAACACTGAAGGTAATCAAATCTCACCTGGCGAGCGACATGCCAAGGTTTATCAGATCAATTACCTGCGCTGTATTTTCTGTGGGCTATGTATTGAAGCTTGTCCAACAAGAGCGCTGACTATGACAAATGAATATGAGATTGCTGATGATTCGCGTGAGAAGTTAATCTGGGAGAAAGAAGATTTACTCGCTCCACTCCGAGCTGGAATGTTGATGCCACCTCATCCGATGTATCCAGAGTCTGATCATCACAATTATTACCGTAACGAAATTAAAGAGTCACATCCATCGCAAGATACAAAGGCAGGTGGGCAGAAGTAATGAGCGGTGAATCAGCTTTATTCTGGGTACTAGCACCTCTTGCTGTTCTGGCATCGGTTGCTATGTTATTTATGAAAAAGGCTGTTCACTCTGCAATTCTGCTTGCTTGGGTGATGATTACCTTGGCTATTTTCTATATTGCTCTAGATGCACCATTTCTTGGAATTGTTCAGATTGTGGTCTATACCGGAGCAGTAATGATGCTCTTCTTATTTATCTTGATGTTGGTTGGAGTGGATTCATCAGATTCGCTAGTTGAAAAGATTAAAGGAATCCGCTCTGTTGCAATCTTTACAGCTCTAGCCTTTTCACTAACTCTTATTACCTTCATCGCTCGCGCAGAGCTAGGAAGACCTAGCGTTGGTTTAGATGAAGCCAATAGCGGTGGAAATGTAGAGGGCCTGGCTCAGTATCTATTTAGCGATTATGTATGGGCTTTTGAGGTCATTTCAGCTCTTCTTATTACTGCAGCCCTTGGCGCAATGGTTCTTGCTCACTCAGAAAAGAGCGATGTTGCTAGAACTTCTCAAAAATCAAGATCTATTGCTCGCTTTCGTGGAAAATCAATTGCAACTGCAGCGGGTCTTCCAGGCTCTGGCGTTTATGCCAGAAATAACGCGATAGATCTTCCAGCGCTACTGCCAGATGGAAAACCATCCGATCTTTCAACCGCTGAAGTGCTTCATCGCAGAGGCGATGTGGCTGAGTCAAAGAGCTATGAATTAGATGGATTGCCAAAGATTGATAATGAGGGCAACAAGTAATGAATCCAACTAATTATCTCTATCTCTCAGCAATCCTATTTTCGATAGGAGCAGTTGGAGTAATTGTTCGAAAGAATGCAATCGTTGTCTTCATGTGTATTGAACTTATGCTCAATGCAGCCAATCTAGCTTTTGTTACTTTTGCCAAGATTAATGGAAATCTAGAAGGCCAAGTAATGGCATTTTTCACCATGGTTGTAGCTGCATGTGAAGTTGTAGTGGGGCTTGCAATTATTGTGACAATATTCCGCTCTCGTCGATCTGCATCAGTTGATGATGCAAGTCTGTTGAGTCGATAAATGACTTCAGAGAACTTAGTCTATTTAATCGCTCTGCCGCTTTTTAGCTCAGCGCTTTTGATGCTACTTGGTCGAAAAGCTGATAAGTGGGGGCATATATTTGCAACGTTGATTTCCGCAAGCACCTTTGTAATTGGCGCGATGGAATTTTTCGCAATGATAGATCGCCCAGAGGCATCAAGGGCTGTAACTCAGAAGCTATTTACCTGGATCTCAGTTGGCACATTTAATGTTGATGCGGGCCTACTGCTTGATCAACTATCAATCGCCTTTGTTCTACTTATTACCGGAGTTGGAACTCTCATTCACGTTTACTCCATTGCCTATATGTCCCATGACAAGGATAGAAGGCGCTTTTTCGCATATTTAAACTTCTTTATCGCAGCAATGCTCTTACTGGTTCTTGGGGATTCCTACCTAAATCTCTATGTGGGCTGGGAGGGCGTTGGTCTTGCTTCATACCTTCTTATTGGTTTCTGGAATCAGAAACCTGAGTATGCAACTGCTGCTAAGAAAGCATTTGTTGCAAACCGCGTTGGTGACTTTGGATTATCAGTTGCGGTAATGATCGCCTTTGCGAACTTTGGTGCAGTTTCATTTATTGGAATTGAAGAAAAAGTTGGTGGAGCAAGTGAAACCGCTCTTACCGCAATGGGTCTGATGCTATTGCTAGCAGCAGTTGGTAAATCAGCACAATTCCCACTTCAAGCTTGGCTTGGAGATGCGATGGCTGGTCCAACGCCAGTCTCAGCCTTAATCCATGCAGCAACAATGGTAACTGCTGGAGTTTATTTAATTACTCGCTCTAACTTTGTATTTGATAACGCACCAACAGCGCAGTTAGCGGTAGTAATAGTTGGAACTATCACGCTGCTCTTTGGTGCAATCATCGGTATGGCAAAAGATGACATTAAGAAGGCACTTGCCGCCTCAACCATGTCACAAATTGGGTACATGATTATGGCCTCAGGCTTTGGCCCTGCCGGATATGCCTTCGCGATCATGCATCTTCTAACCCATGGATTCTTTAAAGCTGGAATGTTCTTAGGTGCAGGCTCAGTTATGCATGGCATGAATGATGAAGTAAATATGCGCCGCTATGGCGGACTTGCTAAATTTATGCCAATTACATCAATTACTTTTGGTCTTGGATATTTAGCAATAATTGGAGTTCCACCATTTGCTGGGTTTTATTCAAAAGATAAAATAATTGAAACGGCATTTAATGCTGGCGGCGTGCAAGGTGTTCTCTTTGGTTCGGCAGCTCTATTAGGAGCTGTAATAACGGCGTTTTATATGACTCGCTTAATGTTGATGACTTTCTTTGGTAATAAGCGTTGGGCGCAAGGAAGCGAGCCTCATGAATCACCATTTTTGATGTGGGCACCAATGGCAGTTTTGGCTGTTGGTTCAGTCGCCTCTGGCTATCTTCTCTATAGCGGCAAGGCCATCGTTAAATGGCTTGCCCCAGTTGTTGATAAGGATCATCATGAACATGCAGAGTTTCTACCTCCCATTGTTGTTACAACCCTTGCCGTCGTTGCTGTGATAATTGGAGTATCAATTGCATTTATTAAATATCGTGGCGACTTATCAGAGAGCGCACCAAGTGAGGTAAGTATCTTCACCCGCGTTACTCGCAGAGATCTTCTCCAAGATGATGCAAATGAATTCCTATTTATGCGCCCTGGCCAGAAATTAACCCAGCTACTAGTCAAGACTGATCAGAGCGTTATTGATGGAGCAGTTCGGGCCGTTGGATCTAGCGCGCTAGGAAGTGCTAGAGGAATGCGTAAGCTTCAAACTGGATATGTAAGAAATTATGCTCTGCTAATTCTTATTGGAGCACTTGTTGCCCTTCTTGCTGCTTTGGCGGTGACCATATGAACCTTCTAACGAGTATGGGATTACTACCTCTAATTGGTGCTGGTTTAATTGCTCTCCTTCCTGTAACTAATACAAAGCTAATCAAACAAAGCGCTCTACTTGTTTCAGTCTTGGTTGCAGCTCTTGGAATTACAATGACAGTTGGCTTTGATCGAGGCGCTACAGGCTTTCAATATATTGAGAGATATTCATGGATTCCATCTCTTGGCATTAGTTATCAACTTGGAGTCGATGGGATATCACTAATTCTGATTTTGCTATCAGTTCTATTAGTTCCAATTGTGATTCTAGCTGGATGGAATGAGTCAGAGGGTGGTCGATTTAGCGTTAAGACTTTCTATATCCTGATTCTCGTTCTTGAAACGATGATGATTGGTGTCTTTGCAGCAACAGATCTCTTCCTCTTTTATGTTTTCTTTGAAGCGATGCTCGTCCCGGTCTACTTCCTGATTGGCGGTTATGGCAGCGGGGCAAGACAAGCTGCAGCGGTTAAGTTCTTGCTTTATAGCCTCTTTGGCGGCCTTTTAATGCTTGCTTCAATCATTGGAATATTTGTGATTTCTGGAAATCAAATAGGTAGGACTTTTGATATCACCGCACTCTCAACTCTTGAGATAGATACAACGACTCAGAACTTCTTATTCCTTGGATTCTTTATCGCCTTTGCTATTAAAGCACCGCTCTGGCCACTTCATACCTGGCTTCCAGATGCAGCAAAGTCAGCAACTCCTGGAACTTCAGTGCTCCTTCTTGGCGTTCTAGATAAAGTTGGAACCTTCGGAATGATTCGCTACTGCGTTGAGCTATTTCCTGATGCCTCAAGAACCTTTACTCCTCTGATAATTACTCTAGCTGTGATTTCAATACTCTATGGCGCATTTCTTGCAATTGGTCAGAAGGATATTAAGTCTCTCATCGCCTTTACATCTATCTCACACTTTGGCTTTATCACTCTAGGTATCTTTGCAATGACGACTCAATCAAACTCTGGAGCAACGCTCTACATGTTTAATCATGGCATCTCAACTGCAGCGCTCTTCTTAACTGCTGGTTGGATGATCTCTCGCCGCGGCTCTTCAACAATTGCTGACTTTGGAGGTTTGCAGAGAGTTACTCCAATTCTTGCCTGGTCATTCTTTATTGCTGGCTTGTCATCTCTAGCGCTACCAGGACTATCAAGCTTTGTTAGTGAATTCTTAGTCTTAGTTGGTACCTATACTCGCTATCCAGTTGCTGCAGTGATTGCTACCTTTGGAATCATTCTGGCAGCGCTCTATATATTGATTCCTGTGCAGAAAGCTCTTCATGGTCCAACGACTGCTGGAAATGAGAATCTGACCGATCTTAATAAGCGTGAGATTGCAGCAATTGCTCCAGTTATTGCGCTAATTATCGCTCTTGGCTTTTATCCTAAGCCAGCCCTTGAAATTATCAATCCTGCTGCCCAAGTAACAATTACTAAGGCGGGCTATAGCGATCCGCAGCCCCTTGTAGGAGGCGATAAATAATGGGTTTTCAATCACCGGCTCTTGAATATGGCGCACTAGCGCCAATGTTAATTATCTTTGGCGCAGCAATTATTGGAGTAATTGTTGAAGCTTTTGCAGCAGCAAGGCTGAGAGCTCCAATTCAACTAGCAATATCACTAGGCGCTGTTGTCTTAAGCCTTTCTCAAGTTTGGCGCCTTCGCGGTAGCGCTACAACAACTGCTGCTGTTAATTCTGTAGTAATTGATGGACCAGTATTATTCATGCAAGGAACAATTTTAATTCTCTCACTCTTTGCATTCTTGCTAATTGCAGATATCGATGCCTTTGCCGCTCAAGCCTCTGCTGTGCCAGGTTCTAATGAAGAAGCAAAAGCTCTTCAATCTGGAAAGATTCAAACTGAGGTCTATCCCCTAACCCTCTTTGCAGTTGGTGGCATGATGTTATTCCCAGCTGCTAATGATTTAATCACTTTGTTTGTTGCACTAGAGGTTCTCTCGCTACCACTTTATTTAATGGCAGGACTTTCACGCAGACGCAGACTCTTGTCTCAAGAGGCAGCACTTAAGTACTTCTTACTTGGAGCGTATTCATCAGCCTTCTTCCTATTTGGCGCAGCTTTTCTCTATGGATTTGCAGGAGATGTCTCTCTTGCAGGAATTAGAAGCGCCGTTTCAGGTGGCCCAGGAAATGATGTCTTCCTTATTATTGGCATGGTCTCACTTAGCGTTGGTCTACTATTTAAAGTTGGTGCCGCTCCATTTCATGCCTGGACCCCAGATGTTTATCAAGGCGCGCCAACACCAATCACTGCCTTTATGGCAGCAGCAACAAAGGTCGCAGCATTTGGCGCGATGCTTCGAATTTTCTATGTCTCACTTGGCGGGGCGGTCTATAGCTGGAAGCCGATCTTTACCGCAGTTGCAATTTTGACGATGGTTGTTGGTTCAGTTATCGCTATTGCCCAGAGAGATATCAAGCGAATGTTGGCCTATTCCTCAATAGCCCACGCTGGTTTTCTGCTCACCGGAGTTATCGCTCTTAATCAAGAGGGTCTAAAGGCATCGCTCTTCTATTTAGCTAGCTATGGAGTTGCAACTATTGGAGCTTTTGCCATTGTGACTTTAGTTAGAGATTCATCTGGCGAAGTTGGAGATTTAAACCGCTGGGTGGGACTTGCTAAACGCTCACCAGCTATGGCTTTAATATTCTCACTATTTCTTCTCTCCTTTGCTGGGATTCCACTTACCGCTGGCTTTATTGGAAAATTCACAATCTTTACCGCTGCTTATGAGAGTGGAAATATTGCAGTAGTTGTTGCAGGTGTTTTATCAAGTGCTATCGCTGCTTTCTTCTATATCAGAGTCATTGTCATGATTTTCTTTACAGATCCAGAAGAAGATACTGTGACTGTAACAATTCCTTCTCTTTATACCAACCTAACAATCTGGATTGCAGCTATTGCAACTCTTGCGCTAGGAATATTCCCTGCGCCATTTCTTGATTTCATTGCAACCTTTGCAACCTTCTCACGCTAATCATGGCTAGCCTAGGAATTGCCAATCTCGATAAAGATCTTGAAAGAGAGCTAATAGCTGGCCTTGATAAAGTCGAAGCGCTCTTAAGTAGCCATATCCAGGGTGATTACCCATTACTAATCGAGACCTCTCGCCATTTAGTTGAAGCAGGGGGAAAACGCTTTCGCCCTTTAATTACTCTTCTTGCCTCTCATTTTGGCAAGGGACAGAGCGATCAAGTGATTGCAGCTGCAGTTGTATGCGAGCTCACACATGTAGCAACCCTCTATCACGATGATGTTATGGATGAAGCTAAATTAAGACGTGGAGTGACTAGCGCTAATAGCCGTTGGAGTAATACGGTTGCAATTCTTACTGGAGATTACCTCTTCTCAAAAGCCTCAGATTTACTGGCAGATCTAGGGCCAGAGGCGGTTCGCCTGCAGGCAAAGACCTTTGAAAGGCTGGTTATTGGCCAGATTCAAGAGACTCAAGGAGCAAAAACTGGAGTTGAGGCCCTTAATCATTATCTCCAAGTTGTTTCAGATAAGACTGGATCGCTAATTGCAACTAGCGCTCGATTCGGAGCGATGCTTTCAGGAGCTGATAGAGAGATAGTGGAAACGCTAACTAAATTTGGAGAGAAGATTGGTATTGCTTTTCAACTAGCTGATGATGTTATCGATATTAGTAGTGATGCTTCGCAATCAGGAAAAGTTCCAGGGACAGATCTAAGAGAGGGAATACCAACCCTTGTAACTCTGCAGATTATGAGCTCTAAACTCGATGAAGATCAAGAACTAAAACTATTACTACAGAGCCCAATACCTGAAGAGAAAATTGCGGATGTGCTTATCAAGCTTCGCCAGCACAGGGCGCTTAAGGATGCAAAGAGCTATCTTCACAACTTATCGCTAGAAGCTAAGCAACTTCTAGAACCACTTCCAGCAATACCTGCTCGCAGCGCTCTAGAGGGCCTTTGCGATGCCGTCATCGAGCGGACGGCTTGATCGATATAGATCTCTGCTCAATACAGCCAGAGCCAGCCAGATAAAAGCAAAGCCAAGAACTTTAGTCGTTGATATATCTTCATTATTTACATAAATACCAATAACAAACATAATTGTTGGAGTTATATACTGCAAGAGTCCAACTGTGCTTAGCGGCAATCTTGTAGTTGATCCATTAAATAGAAGTAGCGGAATAACAGTTGCAGCGCCAGCTCCAAAGAGCAGTATGGAGATGGTCCATGTTGAACCAAATTCAGCGCTGCCATTACCTTGGATAATAAGAAGAAAGACTAAGTTGGGCAGAAAAGCAAAGAGTGTCTCTAAAGATAAAGTCTCAAGAGCTCCAAGATTTAGCGACTTTTTAATCAAGCTATAACTTCCCCAGGAGATTGCCAAAACCAGTGCAATCCAAGGAAGTGAGCCATATCCAAGGGTAAGAATCACTACTCCTGCTGCGGCCAGAGCCACAGCGATCCACTGCGCTGGCCTTAATTTCTCGCGAAGCAAGAGAACTCCGAAGGTGACGTTAATAAGCGGTGTTATGTAATAACCAAGTGCTGCCTCAACTACTCGATTAACTGTTACTGACCAGATGTAAACACCCCAATTAATTGTCAATAAGCCTGAGGCTAAAAATAAGAGAGAGAAAGTCCGCGAGGAACGGACCATCTCATATGCGCTCTTTAATTGTTTTCTTAAAGCAAGAAGTGAAACACAGATAAGAAGTGACCAGATTCCGCGGTGAGCCAATATTTCATAGGCGCCAGCTTCTTCAACTAACTTCCAATAAAGGGGTAGTAGCCCCCAGATGATGTAGGCAGAGACACCGAAAAGTAGACCTTTATTAAATTTGGTCATCGATAGTTGGTGAACTGAACAGCAAAGTCCAGTTTAGCTCCCTTAATTAGCGCAATAGCGCTCTGCAAATCATCTCGGCTTTTACTTGAAACTCTAAGTTCTTCACCTTGAATCTGTGCTCTTACAGATTTCGGCCCCTCATCTTTTAATAGCTTTGTGATCTTCTTAGCATTCTCTTGAGAGATTCCCTCTTTTACGGTGCAGAAGATTCGAAAAACTTTGCCGCTCTGAGCAGGCTCTGCAATATCAAGATGCTTTAGCGATACTGCCCTTTTAATCATCTTCTCTTTTAAAACATCAAGGGCTGCTTTTACTCGCTCTTCAGTTTCAGCCTCAACCAAGATCTTTTCGCCAGACATTTCAATTTTTACCCCAGTGTTTTTAAAATCAAAACGGGTGGCAACCTCGCGCGCAGCTTGGTTTAGAGCGTTATCTAGCTCCATCCGATCAACTTTGGAAACGACATCAAAACTGCTATCAGCCATGGCCCTACCGTATCGCGTGAGGATTTTGAGCGAGAAATCGCTGGTTATTTGAGCCCCAGCTGACCTATTAGAATTAGAGCCTTCTCGGATTCAGCGTTGTATGCGAGGTAATCGGAGAGTTCTAGCCCAATAAACCGCTCTTAAGGAGTATCGATGAATAACGAAATGTTTGCCCAAGTTAAATCTGGCAAAGGCTTTATTGCAGCCCTTGATCAATCAGGTGGCAGCACGCCAAAGACCCTAGCGCTATATGGCGTTACTGAATCTGCATACTCCAATGAAGCTGAGATGTTTGATCGTATGCATGAGATGAGATCACGCCTAATCAAGTCACCAGTATTTAACGGCGAACGTGTTATTGGCGCAATCCTTTTTGAAATGACTATGGAGCGCACCATCGATGGCATGGGCTCTGCTGAATTCTTATGGAATAAGAAGAAAGTCGTTCCATTTCTAAAAGTTGATAACGGTCTTGCTGATGAAGCAAATGATGTCCAACTCATGAAGCCAATTCCAGAACTTGGCGCAAGAATTGCCGCTGCAAATAAGCATGGAGTCTTTGGCACCAAGATGCGCTCGGTAATTAACATGGCAAACCCATCAGGAATTGATGAAGTTGTTAAGCAGCAATTTGAAGTTGGTAAAGAAATTATTGCAGGCGGCCTTGTGCCAATAATTGAACCTGAAGTAAATATCAAGAGCGCAGAGAAGGCAGAAGCAGAGGAAATTCTAAAGAAGCAATTAATAGAGCAAGCAAATAGCCTAAATGGCGATCAAAACATCATGTTAAAGCTCTCACTTCCAACAAAGGCAAATCTCTATAAAGAGCTAGTGGATCACCCTCGAGTTGTTAGAGTTGTTGCTCTCTCTGGTGGATATTCACGAGAGGTTGCTAATCAAATGCTTGCCGAAAACAATGGCGTTATTGCCTCTTTCTCAAGGGCGCTTGCTGAGGGGTTAAGTGCTCAACAAAGCGATACAGATTTTGATGCAATGCTCAATGGAACAATCCAGAGCATTTATGAGGCTTCAATCAAGTAATAATTAGTAATTTGTGAGCGAGAGGTTGAGTTGCTAGCCTTGCGCAATCAAGTGCTAAATGGTGGGTTGCCCGAGTGGCCAATGGGAGCGGACTGTAAATCCGCCGGCTTAGCCTTCAGTGGTTCAAATCCACTACCCACCACAAGTGCTCTTAGTTCAAAGTCCATTTCACGGTGATGGAGATAGAGACTTCCTCTTCACCAAGATCAATTACAGGAGTTGAGGCATCCTCTGCCTTAGCAACTCCAAGCATTGGGAATGAATATGAAGGAGCAGAGTTTTCTTGCAATGAAATGACTTTGCCTAATGAAGTTCCAAGAAGTTTGGCATAGGAAGAGGCTTTAGATTTTGCATCAGCGACGGCAGCAGCTCTAGCCTCCTGCATTGCTGCAGAGCCCTTAGAGATAAATGGAGCAATGCCATTAATTGCAACGCTTTCATTGCCTGCGCTTACAACTGATTCAATTACTTTTCCAGCGCTCTCTGCTTTGCGAATGATTACAGTAAATGACTGAGTAGCTCGATACCCAATAATCACTGAGCCTTTATCTTGGGTGTAGTTATATTCTGGATAGACCGAGAGATTTGAACTCTTGATATCTTTAGTGGCAATTGCCTCAGACTTTAGCGCTGCTCTCACATTTGATGCTGCTTTTGATGCGCTTGATAGAGCGGTTGCACTCTTATCGCTCAGTGAGGTGACGCTTAAGTAAAATCGAACTGCATCAGGAACAACGCTTACAGTTCCTACTCCAGATACTGTTATATGGCGATCTGATTCAGCTCCTTGGGCTGGATAGACCCAGAGCGCGCCTAGAACAAATAGAGCTGTTATTGCTGCGGTAATTCGATTCACTTTTCTCATAAGCCTAAGATACCTGCTATGGCAACCATTATTTCTCAATGCTCACTGAGCGTATTACGGCAAAGTGCTGAGAAATTAAAGGCTGGAGACTTAATCGCCTTTCCAACTGAAACCGTCTATGGCATCGGAGCTGATGCCGAAAATAGAGATGCGGTGGCCAGGATGTATCAGGTGAAAAATAGGCCTGCTAATCATCCGGTCATTGTCCATATCGCCGAGCTAAATGATGTTGATTATTGGGCAAAAGATGTTCCAGAGTATGCAATAAATCTAATGAGAGATTTCTGGCCAGGTCCAATGACCCTGCTCCTTAAGAGACGAGAAGTTGCGGGCGACTTTTTAACTGGAGCTCAGGAAATTGTTGGTTTAAGAATTCCCGCAAACAGCTTGGCACTTGGTCTACTAAATGAATTTAAAGCAGTTGGCGGAATGGGAATTGCTGCCCCTAGCGCCAATCGCTATGGCGCAGTCTCACCAACCACTGCCGAAGCTGTTAGTCAGGAGTTAAGTGAGTATCTCTTGCCAGGTGATCAAATACTTGATGGAGGGCCTTGTTTAGTTGGAGTTGAGTCAACAATTATTGATTGTAGTAGCGACAATCCAAGAATTCTTAGACCTGGAGCTATTAGCGCAGAGATGATTGAAGAGAGTACTGGGATAATTCTGGCTGAAGTTAGCGAAACAAAGATTCGAACCTCTGGTTCAGATAAGCAGCACTATGCACCAAGGGCAAGAGTCATTATTGGTGGTGAAATCCAAAGTGGTGAGGGTTTGATTGCAATGAGTGAAATAGCAACCCCAGAGGGTGTTATTCGCTTGGCAGAACCTAAGAGCATTGAAGAGTATGCAAGGGTGCTCTACTCAGCTCTTCGTATGTCAGATAGTCAGAATTTAGAGAAGGTAAGAATAATTCCACCAAGGGGAGAAGGCCTTGCAGTTGCAATCCGAGATCGAATTAATAGAGCAGCAGCAAATTAGTTTTTAAGAAATATTCTTTAGCGTCTAACGCTATATTTTAGAAACTCTCTACCACTGGGTCGTATTGCTCTTGCTATCTCTAGGCAGTCACCTCGTTTATTAAATGCTCTTCGTTGAATTTCAATTGCTGGGGTTCCTGCTAATACAGACAATTTCGTAGAAATTTCATCTTCAACAAGTAGAGATGAAATTTCTTCATCAGCGCTCTCCACAACCTGTCCATAATTCTCTGAGAGAAGTTTGTATAAAGATCCTGAGAGAGGTTTCTTATCAAGGCCAGGAGCAAATCGTGCTTTCACATATGAAACTTCCCAAGAAAGAGCCACCTTTTTGTTTGTTCGGACTCTTTCAATGCGATATGAGGGTTCACTAATCCTTGCCCAGGCTGCATCTATCAATTCAGAACTTTCAATCAACCTGACATCTAACACAGTGGTCTTATACTCAATTCCCTTTAAAGTAAGTTCTTCGCTAAAAGATCTAAGGCTATGGTGATGAGTATCGCGCGGAGGTGCTACAAACGTTCCAGAACCTTGTCTACGATAGATAAAACCAGAGCGCTCCAGGATTTTCAGTGCTTTTTGGATAGTTACCCGGGAGACACCAAAGTGTTCAGCCATCTGTCTCTCTGTGGGAATCACCTCGTGGATCGCAAGCTCTGAAAGGTCCGCACGAATCAATTCTGAGATGCGAACAGGTTTGAGGAACTCCTCCTTGGCCAAAGCCCCCACCCCCTTTTTCTCCCCTTTTTAGTGGAGGAGATACCGATTCCATAACAATCGCAAGAAAAACCTGCCAGATACTAGCATTTTCTCCAAAATTGGACTAGACCAACCTACTAAGACCTCTTGGATTTCCCAGGAGGTAGCTCTAATAGGAGGTCCCTCATGCGCATTACGCGCAAAAAAGTTATCGCCGTAATTTCTTCGATGGCACTTATCAGCTCGCTATTTCTTGGCGCGAGCACATCAAGTGCTGCACCGAAAGATAGTGGCACGGTAACTGTCTGGATTCAAGGAGATGCGAAGTCTTGGCCCGCAGCAGTTGATCGTGCAAATAAGATGTTTAATTCAAAGTACCCAAATGTAAAGGTTGATATCCAATATCAGACTTGGGGAGATTCACTCAAGAAACTCGATGCAGCCCTTGTTGCTGGCAATACACCAGATGTATTTGAGTTTGGTAACACTCAAGTTCTCAAGTATTCAGCAGCTGGTGCTCTTAAGGATCTAAGTAGCTCAAAGAGTCAATTTGCATACAGCACTAACTGGCTCAAAGGCCTAGAAGAGGCTGGAAGCTATAACAACAAGCTCTATGCGGTCCCTTACTATGCTGGGTCGCGAGCAGTTATGTATCGCACTGATCTATTTACTTCACTAAAAATCAAAGCTCCAAGAACTTATGAGCAATTTACTGCAGCTGCAGATAAGTTAATGGCAGCAAATGCTTCCAATTCCAAGTTCTCTGCTGTCTATATGCCAGGTAAGTATTGGTATGCAGCAATGGGCTTTGTCTATGACTCAAAGGGCGCAATTGCAGTCCAAGAAGCTGGAAAGTGGAAAGGCTCACTAGATTCAGCTGCTTCTGTTGAAGGCTTAACTCGCTGGAAAAATATTGTTGATAAGTACTCCAAAGCCGACAAGTCTGGCGATGAGGGTGGTCAATGGGAGGTCTTCGCAGGCGGAAACGTTGCGATGAGCTACTCAAATGGATGGGAAACATGCTGTATTGCTCCTCAAAAGGGCGCTTTCTTCCCAATGCCTTCAATTCGCGCTGGTGAATACATGCCAGCATTCCTTGGTGGATCAAATCTTGGCGTCCCAGCAAAGGCAAAAAATCCTGACTGGGGTGTCTATTGGATCAAGTCATTCACCTCCGGCCAAGCAATGCGTGAGATTGTTAAGGTTGGCAATCTTCCAAACAACACCAGCATGTTGACTCTAGTCAAGGGTGGAAATGCTCAGGTTGCTAAGGGTGCTAGCTCAACCTGGTTCGTTCCTGCAGCAGAGAAGTGGGTAAATGTTGAGAACGCAAACGTTCTACAAACCATGCTCTCTGATATCGCAACAGGAAAGAAGACAGTTGCGCAAGCAGCTAAAGATGCATCTGCGGAGATCACAAAACTGCTGAACTAGCAGTAAAAAACTCCTAACGAGGTATGAGGAGAGTGGTAGCGTCGAGGGCGCTCCACTCTCCACTCATTTATTGGGAAGTAGGTTTGAGATCTTATGTCTAGCGCAACAAAATTAAGACTACGGCCAAAAAAGAATTTATGGCCCTATCTCTTAATTACTCCTGCTCTGGCTGTAATTCTTCTCATCTTAGGCTTCCCAGTATTTCGACTTATAACTTTAAGTTTTCAGCAGTTTGGCCTTGCAGAAATTGTCTCTGGAATTCCAACTTGGGTTGGCTTTGAAAACTTTCAAGCACTGCTAAAAGACCCAGAGTTCTGGATAGTCCTACGTAGAACATTTATTTTTACATTTGCCATGGTTGCAGCTTCAATAGTAATCGGTGCCTGGCTAGCCCACTTAATGCTTCGAATGAACACCATACTTCGATGGCTGTTAAATACCACCCTAATTCTGGTTTGGGCAATACCTGCACTAGTTGGCATTTCAATTTGGAAGTGGATGTTCTCCTTTGAATTTAGCATCATCACTTCAACTATAAATCGTCTAGGTTTTGACTTTACACAACGTAATTGGTTCACCAATACCTTCTCAGGGTTTTCAATTATTGGAGGAGTTGTAGTTTGGGGCGCTATTCCATTCATAACAATTAGCATTTACGCGGCTTTAACCCAAGTTCCAAAGGAGCTCTTGGAGGCAGCAGCTATTGATGGAGCCAACTCGAGGCAAATATTTAGATCTGTAATCCTTCCAATATTGCTTCCAATTTATGTGATTCTTATTAGCCTATCAATCATCTGGGACTTTCAAGTCTTTACCCAAATTTGGGTCCTACTTGATAACCGACCGGCCTCGGAGTATTACACCATGGCAATTTATGCCTTTGAAAAGTCCTTTGGTTTAAGTGAATATGGAATGGGCGCTGCCATTGCCCTCCTGATGATCTTCTCCTTATTGGGCGTCACTTGGTTCTACATCAAGAAGATGGTTCGAATTGGTGATAACAATGCATAAAAAGAGTTCGATTTATGCAAACATCTCTGGATTTTTTGCCATCATTTTTATGGGGTTTCCAGTTTATTGGATGGTAACTACATCTTTTAAGAATCGTCAGGATGTACTTTCTACTGAACCAACAATCTTGCCTAGATCTTTTACCATTGAAAATTACCAGAATGCTTTTTCTAGAGAGGGCTTCTATACCAGTCTTCGAAATAGTTTAATTGTGGTGTTAATAACTGTTGCTATTTCACTCTTTTTAGCAACTTTTGCCAGTGTTGCAATAGCGCGCACAAAATTTACCGGCAAGCGGAGCTTTATCTCAGCCCTTCTAATTGTGCAGATGCTTCCACTTTCTGCCCTAATAATTCCACTATTTCTTCTATTGACTCGACTCCAACTAACAAACACCATAGGAGGATTAGCGCTCACCTATGTGGCATTTATTTTGCCTTTTACTATTTGGACTTTGAGGGGTTTTCTAGCCAATATCCCAACAGATATTGAAGAGGCTGCCCTAGTTGATGGATGCACGAGAGTTCAGGCATACCGCCATGTTCTCTTGCCATTAATGGCTCCAGGACTGGTGGCAACAGCAATATTTGCATTTATTCAAGCTTGGAATGAGTTTTTGTTGGCCTACATAATTATGCAGAGTCAAGAGAATTTAACACTTCCAGTTTGGCTTGCTAGTTTTACAACTAGAACTGGTACTGATTGGGGCCCATTGATGGCGGCATCTACAGTCACAGCTATTCCAGTTGTAATTTTCTTCTCACTGATTCAGAAGCGAATTGCTACAGGGGTGACAGCGGGAGCTGTTAAAGGATGAAATTTAACGATACCGAAAAAGCAATTTTGGCCCACTTTTCTCCGGGTTTTGGTGGCACTGAGATACCTGATTGGATTTTTAAATATCTTGAAAACGGGCTTGGAGGAATAACCCTATTTAGTTCAAACTGTCCATCTTTAGATGTAGCGCGCGAGCTAATCCTTAAGATTAGAGCTATCTCCCCAAATATTATTATTTCTTTAGACGAGGAAGGCGGTGATGTAACCCGCCTCTTTGTTCCTGAAGGAAGTCCCTTCCCAACTCCTGCGCTTCTTGGGCGTTGCAATGATCTGGAATTAACAGAGAGCTCCTTTAGGGAATTAGGAAAAGTATTAAAGTCCATTGGCGTTGACTTGAATTTAGCTCCTGTTGCTGATGTTGCAACTCAAAGCGACAATCCAATAGTTGCAGTTAGGTCTTTTGGTAGCGATGCAGATTTAGTTGCCAGACATGTGGTAAGTGCAATCAAGGGTTTGCGCAGTGCTGGCATTGCCTCTTGTATCAAGCACTTTCCAGGCCACGGAGGGGTATTGGAGGATAGCCATCACGATTTACCTCAGCTATCTGGTGAAATTGATGAATTGATGAGTACTCATCTCAAGCCATTCATTTCAGGAATTGGAGATGGAGTAGAGGCAATAATGATGGGGCATATTGTGCTCTCTACAATTGACTCTACCTCCCCGGCTTCATGCTCAAGTCTGATTACAAGGAAGTTGCTACGTAAAAATCTTGGTTTCGATGGTTTAGTAGTTACAGATGCTTTAGATATGGGCGCACTTGGTGGGACAAAGAAGATTCAAATCTCAGCTCTTCGAGCAATATCAGCTGGTGCAGATTTGCTCTGCTTCTCTGGTCTCTATGATCAATCAAGTTTTGTAGAAAATAGTTTGGTTGCAATTCGAGAGGCCGTCGAAGGGGGAGATATCAATAGTCAATCAATAGAGGATAACGCAGAGAAAATCTGGAGCTGGAGGCCACCAGTAACCACAGATTTTTCTCCAGCATCCTTACCAGAGGTATCAAAGTTTAAACGTGGAGTTCATTATCAAGGCAAACTCTCTATATCAACGGATCAGATATCTTTAATCGAGTTATCTGCCGACCCAACAATTGCGGCTGGCTTTGTCGGCTGGGGATTACGAAGGCCATTTATGCGAGCGGGCGTTAAGGTTAAATTAGAATCAAGTGATATCGATCTTTCAACTCACGTTCAAGGTTGTCTGGTCGTGGCCTTTCGAGATGCTTTTAGAGATAACAAAATATTAGTGGCTCTCGATAGAATCAATCGAAGCAGGCCAGATGCAATATTTGTTGACATGGGATGGCCAACCTGGGGCTTTAATCCTAAAAATATCATTAGAACTTTTGGATCAAGTGCGCTTGCTTCAGAAATAGCGGTTACTTTTCTGAAAGAAAGCTCTAACGGCTCAAAGAGATAAGTTCAAAGTAGCTATCTATAACGCCATCGATTCTTGCTTTAGGAGATATTTCCTTTACTTCACCAAGAGACCAACTAGGCACTTCGTCCTTACCACTTAAAGCCCAGGCTGCTTGTTTCGCTGCTCCATCAGCCACGTACTCACCGATTGGCGGAATGTGAATGGTTCTTCCAAACAAATCAGCAGCTATCTGCTGTACTGCAGAATTCTTAGCAGCTCCTCCAATTAGTAAAATCCTGGAATAACTAACACCTTGTCTCTCCACTGCTCTCGCGGCATAAATCATTCCAGCGATAACACCTTCGATAGAGGCGCGTGCAATATTCTCTCTTGTGAAATTGCTATGCGTTATTCCATAAAAAGAGCCTTTAGCACTTGGCTTGTTGGGAGTCCGCTCGCCATCAAAGTGAGGAATGATTCTTAAACCCTCTGCTCCAACTTTTGCAGAGAGAGCAAGGGAGCTAAATTCTTCAAAGGAGAGCGAAAGACTTTTGGCAACTGTGTTAAAGATTTTTGCAGCGTTTAAAGTGCAAGCAAGAGGAAGAAAATTGCCTGTAGCATCTGCAAAGCCTGCAACTTCGCCAGATGAGTCATGAGTCGAACTCTTTGAAATAGCAAAAGCTGTGCCACTGGTTCCAAGTGAAATAACTAAATCACCTAAAGATGCACCTAAACCAAGGGCCGCACCTGCATTATCTCCAGCTCCAGCAGCTATCGGGATTGAATTAGTGCTAGTTGCTCCAAATTGATTTGGCGCAATGATTTTTGGCAAGATGATTTCCTGATTGGTTCTTATTGCTGTTGCCAGAATATCTAGGCAATACTCGTTTTTTCTTGAATCAAAATATCCGGTGCCAGATGCATCAGAGCGATCAGTAAATAAGGTCTCTATCGACTTGGCGCCTGAAAGTTTCCAAGAAAGCCAATCATGAGGAAGAGCAATCGCAGCAACTCTATTTGCATTTGCTTTCTCGCTATCTACAAGCCATCTCACCTTTGATGCAGTAAATGAGGCAACTAATTGAGAACCAGTGCGAAGCGCAATATCTGGAATCTCCCTATTTAAATCTTCGGCCGCCTTATCTGAGCGAGTGTCATTCCAGAGGAGGGCATCTCGAATAACCGCTCCATCTTTATCCAGTGCAATCATGCCGTGTTGCTGACCAGCAATTGAAATCGCTGAAATCTTATGAGAACTTAACTCATCAAGAGCCTCTGAGAGAGCCTTCCACCAATGCTGCGGGTTAACTTCACTTCCATCTGGATGCGGCCTTGAAGTTGATGCAACTAATTCACCACTATCAGCATCTCGCAGAACAACTTTTACTGATTGGGTTGAGGAATCAACACCTGCAACTATCGGCATAGTTTCTAGTAAACACCGATTAGATATTCCAGGGCTAGCTGATCAAGTTCTTCATAGTGATAGCCACGCTTTCCTGCGGCCTCAACATCAAAACTCTCTCCTGCAATCTCTTTCCAGCCCTCACCCTTTGCAACAGTGGGTTGAAGAAGTTCATTAACCCCGGATTTCTCTAGAGCTGCAGCAGTTCTTGGATCAGCTCTAAATGCTCTGGCTCGCTCCTGCAAGATTATGTAGGTGCGCATATTTGCAGTTGCCGAAGCCCAGACACCATCATCGCTTT
>CAKZXY010000049.1 GCA_937883945.1 uncultured Clavibacter sp.
AATAAAAGAGCATCCCAATCTAGAACTTCTTATGGAGCCAGAACTTTCAATTGTGGCCTTTACGAGAAAAGGTTGGCAGATAAGTGATTATCAAAGATGGAGCGATAAATTATTGCTAGATCAAATTGGCTTTGTAACTCCCTCATCTCACCAAGGTGAGCCGATACTGCGATTTGCCATAGTAAATCCCTGGACCTCAATTACTGATATCAAGGTAATCCTGGCCACCCTCTAAATCCCAAAAATTTAGCAATTCTCTAGTTCAATAGAGCCATGGAAGAAGCCTCACTACAACTTGGCTCAAATCTTTCAGATCTTGAGGTGCGGATTCTGGATTTTGAGCGCCAATGGTGGAAATACGCTGGGGCAAAAGATGCTGCAATCAAAGAGCTCTTTGATCTATCAACTAGAAGCTATTACGAACTACTCAATAACTTAATTGATCGAGAAGATGCCCTCACCGCCTCACCTCTTCTAGTAAAGCGCTTAAGGCGCCTTCGCCAGGCTCGAATCTCAGCTCGATCCCTCTAAGGCCTTGCGGGGCGGGAGTCCTAGAAAAACCTGATTTGAGAACGGGAATAGAGCCCTCTAGGCTTGGCGTTAGCACTCGGCAGGTGAGAGTGATAAGTCACCTGAAGCTAGAAATAACTGGTTAATTAAATGAGGAGTAAATAGAACTATGGCAAAGATGATTGCCTTTAACGAAGATGCTCGTCGCGGCCTTGAGCGCGGAATGAATACCTTGGCTGATGCAGTCAAAGTAACCCTTGGGCCCCGTGGTCGAAATGTTGTTTTAGAAAAGAAGTGGGGAGCTCCCACAATCACCAATGATGGCGTCTCAATCGCTAAAGAGATCGAACTTGATGATCCATGGGAAAAGATTGGCGCAGAGCTAGTTAAGGAAGTTGCTAAGAAGACAGATGATGTCGCAGGCGATGGAACAACTACTGCAACTGTTCTTGCTCAAGCACTTGTGCGCGAAGGGCTAAGAAATGTCGCTGCCGGTTCTAATCCAATGGCACTTAAAAAAGGTATTGAGAAGGCCGTTGAAGCAATTTCAACCGAGCTCTCTGCTATGGCAAAGCCAGTTGAGACTAAAGAGCAGATTGCAGCAACCGCATCTATCTCAGCTGCTGACTCCACAATCGGCGAGATGATCGCAGAGGCGATGGATAAGGTTGGTAAAGAGGGAGTTATCACAGTTGAGGAGAGCAACACCTTTGGTCTTGAGCTAGAGCTCACTGAGGGAATGCGCTTTGATAAAGGATATATATCCCCATATATGGTCACAGATACTGAGCGCATGGAAGCGGTAATGGAAGATGCTTATGTGCTGATCTGTAACTCAAAGATTTCAAATATTAAAGATCTAGTGCCAATCCTTGAAAAGGTAATGCAATCAGGTAAGCCACTTGCAATTATCGCTGAGGATATTGAGGGCGAAGCGCTTGCAACCTTGGTTGTAAATAAGATCCGCGGCACCTTCCGCTCTGTTGCTGTAAAGGCACCAGGTTTTGGTGATCGCCGCAAAGCGATGCTGCAAGATATTGCTATCTTGACTGGCGGAACTGTGATCTCTGAGGAAGTTGGTCTAAAGCTTGAGGCTGCAACCCTTGATCTACTTGGCAAAGCTCGCAAGGTAGTAGTTACTAAGGATGAGACCACAATCGTTGAGGGCGCAGGCGATGATGAGATGATCAAAGGCCGGGTCAATCAGATCCGCTCTGAGATTGAAAAGACTGACTCTGATTACGATCGCGAGAAACTTCAAGAGCGCCTGGCGAAACTTGCAGGAGGAGTTGCAGTTATTAAAGCTGGAGCTGCTACTGAAGTTGAGCTAAAAGAGCGTAAGCACCGTATTGAAGATGCTGTTAGAAATGCTAAAGCAGCTGTTGAAGAGGGCATCGTCTCAGGCGGCGGAGTAGCACTTCTCCAAGCTTCAAAGAAAGCATTTGAGAAGTTAAAACTTACTGGCGATGAGGCAACAGGAGCAAAGATTGTTGAGCTTGCTGTTGAAGCGCCGCTTAAGCAGATCGCGATGAATGCTGGACTTGAAGGCGGAGTAGTTGTTGAAAAAGTTCGCAATCTTGCAGCAGGCCATGGCCTAAATGCAGCAACTGGTGAATATGTTGACATGATCAAAGCTGGAATCATTGATCCTGCCAAAGTAACTCGCTCAGCGCTACAAAACGCTGCCTCAATTGCAGCTCTATTTCTGACCACCGAGGCAGTAATTGCTGATAAGCCAGAACCTAAATCTGCGGCTCCTGCAGCCCCAGGTGGGGATATGGACTTCTAATTAAATAGGTTGTTAACCAGATAAACGCCCAGTATTTACTGGGCGTTTACTTTATCCCTAAACGATTGAGCCTTAACCATGGAAAAACTAGACGTTCTCTCCCCTGAATTCATTATTGATCGTGAGTTGAGTTGGCTTGATTTTAATACTCGAGTTCTTGAACTTGCTGAAGATACCAGCATCCCATTACTTGAAAGAGTGCGCTTTCTTGCAATTTTCTCCTCTAATTTAGATGACTTCTTTATGATTCGAGTCGCTGCAACTAAATTAAAAATTGAGTCTGGGGCCAGTGCGCCAAATGCCTCTGGTTTAACTCCAGTTGCTCTACTTGAAGAGATAACTCAGAAAGTTTCAGAGTTGATTAAGCGAAAGGTTGAGTGTCTTCACAACTCAATAAAGCCCGGGTTAGTAAAAGCTGATATTCACATGGTTCACTGGAATGAACTCACTCAAGCTGAGCGAAGCTATGTTGGAGAAATATTTGATAGTCAGATATTTCCAGTCTTAACACCTCTTGCGGTTGATCCTTCACACCCTTTTCCTTATATCTCAGGGCTCTCGCTAAGTCTTGCGGTAATTGTTAAGCATCCAGAAAGCGGCGAGGAGTTCTTTGCACGAGTTAAGGTGCCTAGCGTTATAGCTCGTTTTATCTCTACTCAGAAATCAATCAAAACACGTTTCATCGCCCTGGAAGAGATAATTGCAGCTCACCTAACAGAGCTATTTCCAGGAATGATAATTGTTGATCACTATGCATTTAGATTGACCAGAAATGAAGATTTAGATCTAGAGGAAGAAGATAGTGAAAATATCCTAGAGACTATGGAGCAAGAGCTCTTGCGTAGAAAGTTTGGTCCACCAGTTCGTCTTGAAGTTGATTCTGAAATTCAAGATGTTCTCCTAGATCGCTTAATTAGTGAACTTGAGATCACTGAGCGCGAGGTGATTAAATATCAAGGTCCACTGGATTTAACGGGATTAAATACTCTTGCAGATCTTGATAGGCCAGATCTTCACTTTCCCCCTTTTAAATCCCAGATGCCAACTGGCCTTGTTGATATTGAAGATTTAGGAACAGATGCGCTCTTTAATCTCATTAATCAAGGCGAGATTCTCCTTCACCATCCTTATGATTCCTTCTCATCTTCAGTGGTTAGATTCATTGAGGCAGCTGCGATTGATCCAAAAGTATTAGCTATTAAACAGACTTTATATCGAACCTCAGGTGATTCACCGATCATGGAAGCGCTAATTGAAGCAGCGCAGGCTGGCAAGCAAGTTCTCGCTGTTGTAGAAATTAGAGCGCGCTTTGATGAGCTAGCAAATGTTCGTTGGGCAAGAAAGTTAGAGGAGGCTGGTGTCCATGTGGTCTATGGCCTTATGGGCCTTAAGACTCATGCCAAACTCTCACTTGTTATAAGACAAGAAGAGTCAGGATTAAATAGATACTGCCATGTAGGAACTGGAAACTACAATCCAAAGACGGCTCGTCTCTATGAAGATTTAGGTTTGCTAAGCGCAGATCCAGTTCTCTGCGACGATCTCTCACGTCTATTTAATCAACTCTCTGGCTTTGTTAGTGATATCGAGTTTAATCGCTTGATTGTGGCTCCAAAATCACTTCGTAAATCATTAATTAATAAAATTGATCATGAGATCGAAAATGCTAGAGAAGGAAAACCAGCGCATATTCGGTTTAAGTTAAATTCTCTTCTTGATGAGCAATTTGTTTCAGCTCTTTATAGAGCTTCTCAAGCTGGGGTAAAAGTTGAAATTGTCGTTAGAGGAATCTGTGCTTTAAAGCCTGGCATCGTTGGGCTCTCTGAGAATATAACGGTGCGCGCCATATTAGGAAGGTTTTTAGAGCACTCTCGGGTTTATCACTTCCATAATGCCGGTAAGGATGAGTATTGGATTGGAAGCGCTGATTTAATGAATCGAAACCTAGATCGCAGAATTGAAACTTTGATTAGCATCCAAGCCCAGAGCCATAAAGAGCAGATTAATCAACTGCTAAGCCTTTATCTAAGCCCTGAAGTAAAGAGATGGCAGATGGATAGCGAGGGTCTTTGGAAGAGAGTTTTACTCTCAGAGGCCAATGAAGAGCTAATGGATATTCAAGAGTATTTGATTGGAGAGTCTCGTGTCAGACGATAATTCAATTCTTGCTGCTGGAGCGCTCATCTGGCGGAGAAATGAGAGCGATCAAATCGAGATTGCATTTGTCCATAGAGTTAAATACGACGATTGGTCAATCCCTAAGGGAAAGC
This sequence comes from uncultured Clavibacter sp., assembly GCA_937883945.1. GTDB lineage: Bacteria > Actinomycetota > Actinomycetes > Nanopelagicales > Nanopelagicaceae > MAG-120802. The sequence continues at coordinate 4,570 of CAKZXY010000049.1, forward strand.
TAGAGGGGGATGAATCCCTAATCGCCTGCGCTTATCGAGAGGTGATGGAGGAGACCGGGTTCTCAGTTCGCTTTGGTCAATCTCTAGGGAGCATCTCTTATCAAGTAGGGCAGAGATCAAAGTCTGTTACCTATTGGGCGGCTAAGTACTTGGCTAGCCCAGGCTCACCCAACCCCAGTGAAGTTGATGAAGTTCGTTGGGTACTAGCAAGTGATGCTGATTCATTTCTTACTCGCACTCTTGATAAAGAGATAGTTAAAAGATTTCTCTCAACTGATCCCGATAGCAAACCACTAGTTCTCTTAAGACATGCTAAAGCTATCGAGAGAGTTGAATGGGCGGGAGAGGATACCGATCGTCCACTTAGCTCTATCGGTGAGCGACAGGCAAAGCGTTTGATTTCAAGTCTTGCGCCATATGGCATTGAAGAGATTCATTCCTCTAGCGCAGTGCGCTGCTATGAGAGCATAACTCCAATAGCTCGAGGGCAAAATATAGATTTTTTCTTTACAGATAGCCTCTCCGAAGATGTCTATAAAAAGGATAAAGAGCGGGCAGCGAAATATGTCAATAAGCTACTGGTAAATAACTACAGCGCTTTAGTCTGTAGCCATAATCCAGTACTTCCTGCGATACTTTCAAGTTTTGTTGATAAATTCGGAATAGAAGTTACTGAAGTTAAATTAGAACCAGGTGATGCTTGGGTAGTCCACCATGTTGAGCGCGAAGTAGTAGGCATTGATTTTCTCCCCGCTCCTAAGATTTAAGACTCCATCCAATCCAGCCACTTTAAAACAATTCCCTCCCGCAGCGCCCAAGGACAGATCTCTAATTCATCAATATCAAGATTTCGCATAACAGCCTCTGCTACAAATGCGCCAGCAGTTATTTGTTTGGCGCGGGTATTTGAAACTCCTGGAAGCTCAGCTCGATCTTCTTGCGACATCTCTGCAAGCCTTGGAGTAATTTTGCGCAAAGAATCAATTCTTAACTTCTTTCCATTTCCATCAACCCAATCCCCGCAGATTCGAGCTAGCGTTCTAAGCGTCTTACTGGTTGCGATAGAGCGATCGCTATCTTGGTGCTGAACTATTGTGGGAAGTATTTCGGCGATATCTCGCTCAATATGATCTCTAAGGTTTCGAATTGATTTCTTGGTAAAGGGGTCGCCTTGTAGGTGATCTTTAGTTAATCGTGACGCGCCAAGGGGTAGTGAGAGCGCCACATCAGGAACTTCATTAACGCCAACAGCAAGTTCAAGTGATCCGCCGCCGATATCAACCATCAATAACCGTCCACTTGACCAGCCATACCAACGCCTTGCTGCCAGAAAGGTAATCCTTGCTTCATCTTCGCCGCTTAATACTTGAAGATCAATTTCAAAATCTGCATTAATTCGAGAGATTATCTCTGCGCCATTTACTGCTTCACGAAGCGCTGAAGTTGCGAAGGGAAGCAGTTCATCTATCTCAGCGCTCTTTGCAGCAGCAAGGGCTCGCTTGATTGCCTCTCTTAGTAATCGCGCTCCTTCTGCTGAAATAAAACCATCGGCTGATAAGTATTCAGCAAGTCGGAGATCTTCTTTATGGTTGATATTGGGATTTGGGCGCGCTCCAGGAGATGCATCAACAACTTGAAGATGCACAGTATTTGAGCCGACATCTAAAACTCCAAGGCGCACCTGCGTACTTTACTAACCTTTTGCTTTGCTTCCGCCTTACCATCGCCAATAGACTTAGCCTCATGTCCAAAGCAAAGAAAGCAAAAGGTGCTGATCCTTTCCAGGCCCAAGAGCTAGCCAGAGGCGCTGCGCTGGAGGATGCCAGAGATGAAAAATATGTAGGATCTTTACTTGGCATCGAAGCAGATGATGAGCGAATTGCAACATATCTGTTTGAAGCAAATCTTCCGGGATATCAAGGCTGGAATTGGGCGGTAACAGTTGCAAAGGTTGATCAGCAGAGCGCTCCAACAGTTTGTGATGTAGTTCTATTACCAGGTGCTGGAGCTTTACTTGCACCTGATTGGATTCCTTATAGTTCAAGAATTACAGCAGGTGATGTTGGAGTGGGAACAATTGTTCCAACAGCTCTTGACGATCCACGTTTAGTTCCAGCTACTAGCGCACTACCAGGTGATGAAGAGCTAGATCTCCATGAATTATTTGAATTTGGCGCAGGAAGAAATCGCATTCTCTCTATCGAAGGCCGTGATCAGGCAGCAAAGCGTTGGATAAGTGGAGATCGCGGTCCTGATACTCCAATGGCGCAATTTGCTCCAAAGAATTGTGGAACTTGCGGCTTCTATCTACCTATCGCTGGCTCTTTTAGGGCGGCATTTGGCGTCTGCGCCAATGCGATATCCCCTGAGGATGCTCGCGTAGTTGCGGTAAATCATGGATGCGGCGCCCATTCAGAGGCGATAAACTAGAGCCCTGTCCGCAGAGCGCGGCGCACATGACACCTAAAAAGAATTTATAAATAAGGAGGTTGCTCTCATGCCAGTTGGACGCGTGAAATGGTTTAGCTTGGAGAAAGGCTTTGGCTTTATCTCATATGATGAGGGCGAAGATGTTTATCTTGCAGCCTCAGCACTTCCTGAAGGTGTTAGCACTGTAAAGCCTGGAACTAAGTTGGAATTTGGCGTTGCAGAGGGACGCAAGGGACCACAGGCGCTATCTATTCGAATTATTGAAGCCCCACCATCTCTGGCTAACACAAAAGCTGGAGCTGATGATTTAGCGGTAATCATTGAAGAATCAATCAAGATGCTAGATCGTGTTGGTAATGGTCTGCGCCAAGGTCGACATCCAAGTGATGCAGAGGCTGCTCGCGTTGCTAAAGTCTTGCGCGGTATTGCTAAAGAAATTGAAGGCTAACGAGCCTTTCTCTCTCTAGCTTTTGTGTAGTAGATACCAATAAAGCCTAGAAGTATTGCAAGTAGGCAGGTAAGAATTATCTTTGCTACTGCGTTTACTACTATTGCAACAACTAAAGCAATACTCCATAGGATGATTCCAAAGATGATTACTCTAATTGCGCTCTGCATATCGATAAGCATACTAGAATACGCAGATGGGAACGCTGCGATCATTTAAGCATCGCAACTTCAAGATTCTCTTTAGCGCAAACTTTCTCTCAAATATCGGCACCTGGGCTCAAGGCGTTGCACAAGCTTGGTTGATTCTAGAGCTAACTGATAGCGGGACCTATCTTGGAATAGTAACTTCCCTTCAATTTGCTCCAATACTTTTCTTTAGTATCTCCGGCGGAAAGATTGCTGATAAGTTCAATAAACGAAAAGTTCTAATGCTTACCAACTTAACTGCTGGAATTTCGGCGCTCTCAGTTGCCACCCTAGTGTTAACGGAAAATATCAAGATTTGGCATGTGATGTTCTTTGCCTTCATGCTTGGGATGGGAAATGCCATTGACGCCCCAGTTCGCCAGAGCTTTAATGTTGAAGTTGTTGGAAAGCAAGATCTGCCAAATGCAGTGGGGCTAAACTCCACAAACTTTAATGTTGGCCGCTTGATTGGCCCTGGTTTATCAGGGTTATTGATTGCTGCCTATGGCACCGGAGTCTCATTCCTATTTAATGGAATCTCATATTTATTTGTGATTTTGGCGCTGATAAGCATCCGTGAGAATGAACTATTTATCGAGCCTAAGAAATCAAGCTCAACCAAGATTAGGGAGGCGATGGAGTATGTGGCCGCTCGCCCAGACATTTTGGCGGTAATGATCACAGTATTTTTTGCAACTAGCTTTGGTCTTAATTTCAATATTTTCAACACAATGATGGCAACCCAAGTATTTGATAAGGGCGCAGCAGAGTATGGCGCGCTGGGAAGTATTTTGGCTGTTGGCTCTCTAACTGGAGCAATTATCTCTGCTCGACTAGAAAAAAAGCGTGGACCAAGATTTGTGATGATTGGATCTATGATATTTAGCGCGATTCTTATTATCTCTGCATTTGCACCTACTTATCTGGTCTATTCAATCTTGCTTCCAATGATTGGCTGCGTGGCCCTGCTTACCTTTATTGCAGCTAATACGATGGTTCAGCTAAGAACTGATTCACAGATACGCGGGCGAGTAATGGGAATTTATCTAACAGTCTTCTTAGGAGGAACTCCTATAGTTTCGCCCTTTATTGGAATTATGACTCAAGAGGTCGGTACTAGGCCAACAGTTGCGATCTGCGGACTGATTTCACTACTTGCAGCAATTGCTACCTTTGCAAAGTTTAAAGATAAGGGTCAAGAGCCCGATAGCTTTGCTATTGCAGATGTCTTAGAGCCCACTTATGAGAACAAAAAAGACTAAGCTAAAAAGTATTACCAAAGTAACAATTCGTCTCGTCTTATAATTCATTATTTATCCTTACTTTTTTAGGTTTTCAACCACATATTCGATGCACTTAGTTAGAGCCTTAATGTCCTCTGGGTCAATCGCTGGAAACATTCCAACTCGCAGCTGATTTTTGCCTAGTTTTCGATAAGGCTCAGTATCTAGAATTCCATTTGCGCGCAAGATTTTAGCGATTTCAAGCGCATCAATATCATCTGAGAAATTAATGGTTGCAACAACATTAGATCGCATCGCAGGATCAGTGACAAATGGGGTGGTGTAGGAAGTCTTCTCTGCCCAGCTATAGATGACTTCAGCAGACTTTGCCGATCTGCCAGCGGCAAATGCCATTCCACCACCTTGGTTCATCCACTCAATTTGCTCGGCAAGCAGGATTAAAGTGGCAACTGCTGGAGTGTTATAGGTCTGATCAAGACGAGAGTTATCGATTGCGATAGTTAAATCAAAGAATGCAGGGACCCATCTTCCAGAGCTCTTTATTTTTGCTACTCGCTCAATCGCAGCAGGGCTCATTAGTGAGATCCAAAGTCCGCCATCTGAGGCAAAAGATTTCTGTGGAGCAAAGTAGTAGGCATCAAATTCACTTGGTGAGACGCTAAGACCGCCAGCGGCGCTTGTTGCATCAACTAAAACTAAGGCGCCATCACTTTTTGCTGGGCGCTTAATCTGCATCGCAACACCAGTTGATGTTTCATTATGAGTTAGGCAGTAAGCATCAACACCTGCCTCAGCGACAGCTTGCGGATGACTTCCTGGCTCAGATTTAATAACACTTGGTTCATCAAGAAATGGCGCTTCTTTAGCTGCTTGAGCAAACTTTGATGAGAACTCACCAAATGATAGGTGCTGCGATTTCTTTTCAATCAGACCAAAGGTTGCGATATCCCAAAAGGCAGTAGAGCCGCCATTTCCAAGAACTACTTCATATCCTTGTGGAAGATCAAAGAGTGAGCTAAGACCACTTCTAACGCGTGAAACTACGTTTTTAACTTCCTTCTGGCGATGTGAGGTGCCAAGAATTTTTGCTCCAGGACCTGCTAAAACTTGAAGAGCAGCAGGGCGAATCTTTGATGGACCACAACCAAATCGTGGATCACTGGGCTTTAGATTCTCTGGAATTTTTATATCAGACATGATTGCCAAATCCTATGGGGAGAGTCGCTCAAGGTTCCAATTGGAACCGCTTAGATTAAAGCGAAGTCGATCATGTAGGCGTGAATATCTCCCTTGCCAGAATTCAATACTGCTTGGCTTAACTAGATATCCACCCCAATTCTCTGGCTTTGGCACAACGCTGCCTTGCGGGTATTTCTCTGCTAATTCTTTAAAGCGCTCCTCTAACACCTGTCTTGAATCGATAACCTCTGATTGACTACTTGCAAGAGCGCCAATCTGACTAGACCAGGGACGAGTAGCAAAGTATTTCTCTGACTCTGCTTGGTCAATCTTGCTTGCACTTCCTATCACAATTACTTGACGCTCCATTGGATACCAAGGAAATAGCAGTGAGACATTGGGATTTATCTGGATCTGACGGGACTTATCTGATTGATAATTGGTAAAGAAGGTAAAACCATTTTTATCAACATCTTTTAAAAGAACAGTTCGCGCACTTGGTCCATCTTGACCAAGAGTTGATAGCACCATGGCATTGGCCTCAATGATCATGGAATTTGCTGCAGCCTCTTTTAACCAGAGTGAGAATTGCGTTATTGGGTCAGGATTTATTGAGCTTTCAGTAATTCCAGCCTCACCATAGGAGCGGCGCATCGCTGATATTGCCTCGCGGCTAATCTCTGGGCTCTCTGCCATAGGTGTATCTAACGTCACTTTGCCAACCTTGGCATCTTTGCCAAGCTCTATTTGGTCTAGCAGGGTATTAAGTGGAGAATACGTCGCATGAATGAAGACTTTAAGCCAGGCCTTGAAGGGGTAATCGCCTTCGAATCAGAGATTGCAGAGCCGGATAAAGAGGGAAGCGCGCTTCGATATCGCGGCGTTGATATAGATGATCTAGTTGGGCGAGTCACCTTCGGCAATGTCTGGGGCTTACTTGTTGATGATGAATTTAATCCTGGTCTTCCAGCAGCAGAACCATTTCCAATTCCAATTCACTCAGGTGATGTAAGAGTTGATGTGCAATCAGCGATTGCAATGCTTGCTCCATCATGGGGGCTAAAGCCGCTTCTAGATATTTCAGATGAAGAAGCAAGAAGTAATCTAGCTAGAGCTTCGGTTATGGTGCTTTCATATGTTGCGCAATCTGCTCGCGGGACATGGCAGCCAATGGTCTCTCAAGCTGAAGTTGATAAAGCACATACCGTTGTTGAGCGAATGATGATTCGCTGGCGAGGAGAGCCGGATCCAAAACATGTTCGCGCAATTGATGCCTACTTTGTCTCTGCTGCAGAGCATGGAATGAATGCCTCAACATTTACTGCAAGAGTAATTGCATCAACAGGTGCTGATGTTGCCGCTGCTTTATCTGGCGCAATTGGAGCGATGTCTGGACCACTTCATGGCGGCGCTCCTTCGAGAGTTTTACATATGATTGAAGAAGTTGAAAAACGTGGCGATGCAAGAGCTTATGTGAAAGAGTTGTTAGATAAAGGTGAGCGTTTGATGGGATTTGGTCATCGTGTTTATCGCGCGCAAGATCCAAGATCTAGAACTCTTCGCAGAACTTGTGAAGAACTTGGTGCTCCTCGTTATCAAGTTGCTAAGGCGCTAGAAGATGCAGCGTTAGCAGAACTACGCGAGAGAAGACCAGATAGAGTTTTGGAGACAAATGTTGAATTCTGGGCAGCAGTTCTTCTTGATTTTGCTGAAGTTCCAGGACATATGTTCACACCAATGTTTACATCAGCAAGAACTGCTGGATGGTCGGCGCATATCTTGGAGCAGAAGAGAACTGGTCGCTTGATTAGGCCATCTGCTAGATATATTGGCAAAGCCCCAAGAAGGCCTGAGGATGTTGAGGGCTGGGATGAGAGCGTTTCAGGGCTTCATCTCTAGTCTGAAAACTAGCGTGTAAAAGTAAGAGCTTTATAACGAATAAGTAACCCTCCAAGTTGGCTCGCCATTGGGGCCATTCTGCCTTGACGGGCTCTGTCCTAAGGGCTGGAATTGCCTTCTCTGGAGCCCCTCGCTGCAGATACTTCCATGGAGGAAAATTAATGAAGAAGAAATTATTTAGAGGGTTCGCAGTTATAGCAACACTTGCTCTTGCAGCAGGTCTTGCTGTGACCCCTGCTCACGCCAACAAGAATATTGTGGTCTGGGCAGATGAATCACGCGGACCAAATTTGACGACAACACTTAAGACAAAAGGTGACTGGGTTCCGGGATATACCGTGACTATTAAGTCATTTGCTAACTTCGATGCTCTAAAAGATGCGATCGATAAGGCAACAGCAACTACTGGTCCAGATATCGTAGTTGGTGCTAACGACTGGGTTCCAACACTTGCTAAGAATGGAAAGCTAGCTCCATTAACTCTGACCGCTTCACAGCGTGCCAGATTCTCAGCATCCCAGTTCTATGATCTTTCTTATAAGAAGAAGCTTTATGGAATTCCTGTTGATGTAAACAACGTGGCAATGATCTACAACACTAAACTCGTAACATCGGCGCCAAAGTCACTTGGCGAGATGGTTGATTACTACAAAGCCAACAAGACTTCAAAGAGCTTAAAGGCTGGTCTATGTGTAGCCGGTGGCGGTATGTCATGGGGCGCTCACTCAGTATTTTCAGCACTAGGTGCTGATGCTTATTACTTCAATTCAAATGGAACAATTAATAAGTCAAAGTCATTTAATCCAAATGAGTTTGGTGGCAATGTTAAGAAGTTCCTAATGGATGGCAAGAAGAGCAATGGCTTCTTCCCAGCAACTGACACTGGCTGCAAGGACAACTTCCTAGCTGGAAGCGTTCCCTTCGCAATCATTGGAAACTGGGAGTGGAACGATTACAAGGCAAAGGGATTCACTATGAATCTAATGCCGGTTCCAGGTGCTTCTGCAGGTAGAAGTGGAAATGCATTCGGATCAGTATCTGGCGCACTTCTAACAACATTTGCAGCATCAAATGGCGTAGAGGCAGCTGCAAAATCTCTCCTTGTTGATTTCTTTGGATCAACTGCTGGTCAAGTTGCTTATCAGCTAAATGAAAAGCGTCCACCAGCTGAAAAGGGTGCTTCAACAGATGCAACAGTCACAGATGGCCAAAAGGGCTTTGGTGCCTCTGCAGCTGCTGCTAGCGTTCCTCAGGTTGGAGCAATTTTGAATGGACCTAGCGGCACTAGCTACTGGGATTCAGCTCCTGCTTACTGGACTGCAGTACTAGTTGATGGCAAAGATCCTGTTAAGGAAGCTAAGAAGTTGGCCGCTATTTGGCGAGCAAATCTCAAGGCTGCCGGTAGCGATCTATAGTCAGTAGTAGATAAAGTCTTGATCTAGATCAAGATGAAGTAGTTGAACTGACGTGGTTCTTATGGACCACGTCAGTTCGCTTTCTGCACTAAAGTCAGTTCTAAATAATTGGAGTTGGTGATACCTCTGCTTTCGATGATTATCCGTGGCAAAGTGGCAACCACCATCAAGGTTGCCTTAGTGGCGCTAATTAGCGCTGTTCTTTTAACGCTTACGCAGAGCGCCTTCGCCAAGAAAGAGTATGTAATAGCAGCATTTTTAGCTGCCTCAATATTTGCAATTAATTTCACTTACTTCAGCAAAAGAAGCGTCCCACTAAAATTTTTTCTCCCAGGAATTCTACTTCTGGCAGCGTTTGTAATTACTCCAATCCTTTATACCGTGGTGATGTCTACCTATAATTACAAAACTGGAAATTACATAGGCAAAGAAGAAGCAGTAGGGCGAATTCAAGCGCTGGCACTTGAGCCTGATGAAAATAACTCAGCCTTTGATATTGTAGTTGGAGAATTTCAAGAAAGTGATGCGCTACTTGTTTCAGATATCACCAATAACTCATACTTTATTTCAACCCCAGAGCGAAGAATTGAGCTCACTAATAATCAATTGGACCTTGATGAAAACCTTGTGGCACAAGGCGCAACTGGATTTACAAGGGTAGATGCAGGAGAAATATCCTCCAGTAAGGCAGCGACAAAACGTTATTTCTATAACGGAGAATATTTCATCACCGTGGAGAACTTAAATGTAGGGGCAGTATTTCGCCAAAGTTTGGAATACCTACCGCAGCAAGATATTTTTCGAAGCCTTTTAAGTGATGCGATTTATCGTGATAACGGCAATGGAAATTATGTAAATCCTGATGATAAAGCAGATTTTCTTGAACCAGGTTGGAGAGATCCGGCTTGGTTTACCAACTACGTACGTCTAGTAAACGATGAACGGGTCAGAGACCCTCTAATCTCGGTATTTATCTGGACAGTGGTTTTTGCTACTTTGACTGTTCTGACGCAATTTGCCTTTGGACTTTTATTAGCTCTTGCTCTAAATAAACCAATCAGGGGCCGTCGAATCTATCGATCAATATTGATTCTGCCCTATGCCATGCCAAGTGTGATGTCAATATTGATTTGGGGCGGTATGTTCAACACAGAGTTTGGCGCAGTAAATGAAATATTGGGTAGCAATATTGCCTGGTTCCAAGACCCGACTTTTGCTCGAGTTGCAGTCATTCTTGTAAATCTCTGGCTTGGGTTTCCTTACTTCTATCTAGTCTCAAGTGGTTCTTTGCAAGCAATACCAAGTGAGCTACTAGAAGCTGCAGCTATCGATGGAGCAAATCCTAGGCAAGTCTTTAGCAAGGTGACGCTTCCTTTGCTTCTCCAAATACTTTCACCACTTCTCATCGCTTCTTTTGCTTTTAACTTTAATAATTTTAATTTAATTTATCTATTAACTGGCGGGGGGCCAAGAGAGCAATTAGATGGCGAAATTGCAGGATCGACTGATATTCTCATTAGTTATACCTATCAGATAGCCTTTGGAAGCAATCTACAAGATTTAGGTTTAGCTAGCGCAATTTCTGTTCTAATATTCTTCCTTGTTGCAAGTATCTCGCTTTATGGGGTTAGAAAATCTAAAATTCTGGAGAGTTTCTCATGACCAAGTGGCTAAGAGAAAACCTTTGGAGACATATAACTGGCTGGATTATGTGCGCATTTGCAGTATTTCCACTCTACTTAGTTTTCTTATCAGCGTTTAATGAGTCAGGAAGCCTTCAAGTCACTTCATTTCTTCCTAGAGAGATTTCCTTTGCTAATTTTGATGTGCTTTTCAATGACGAGAGAATTCCTTATCTGACCTGGATGAAGAATTCTCTGATGATCTCTGGATTTGTTGCAGTTGTCTCTGTGGTTATTGGTGCGGCTTCAGCCTTTGCCTTTAGCCGTTTGCGCTTTAAAGGAAAGAAGTTTGGAATCCAACTTCTTCTATTGATCCAAATGTTCCCAGCAATTCTGGCTCTTTCGGCGGTCTATGTAATTATGGAGCGGGTATATAAGTTTGCTCCAGGCTTAGGAATAGGAACGCAAGCAGGCTTGATTTTGATTTATCTAGGCGGTGCCATGGGAGTAAATATCTGGCTTCTAAAGGGATTTGTGGACTCCATTCCTGTAGAGCTAGATGAAGCAGCCAAGATTGATGGAGCTAGCGCAATGCAGACCTATTGGCAGATATTTGTGCCCTTAGCTGCGCCAGTTTTAGCAGTCGTCTCACTCTTAAGCTTTATTGGAACCTTTAATGAATTTATCTTGGCTAGATTGTTCTTGATAGAGGTAGAGAGTCGAACAGTTGCTGTTGGGCTACAACAATTTATTGGCGGACAGTATTCTGAGAATTGGGGGCCTTTTGCTGCAGGATCGATAATTGCCTCAATCCCGATTGTAATTATTTTCTTAAGCCTGCAGAAATATATTATTAGTGGCCTAACTGCTGGTTCTGTTAAGGGCTAATGAAGCTTTCAAGGCTGGCCTTATTAGCTCTACTTGCTTTACTACTAACTCCACTTACTTCTCTTTATGCTCAGACTCCAACCACAGATGTTGCAAGAACTGGGATAGATAAAGAGGTTATTTATTTTGTTATGCCAGATCGCTATCGAAATGGTGATTCAAGCAACGATAACTTCCCTGGATTGAATCCAACTCATACTGCTTTCTTTCATGGTGGAGATTTAAAGGGCCTTACCGGCAACTGCGTTGATGATGATGGCCTGGCAAGATTAAAGAAATTAGGTTTTACAGCAATTTGGCTGACCCCATTAGTGGTGCAACAGCCACCAACAGATGGTGGGGCTGGATATCACGGCTACTGGGGCGTTGATTTCCTTGGCGTTGATCCTCATTTAGGCACCAAGGAAGATCTATTGGCGCTAAGTAGCTGCGCCAAAAAGTTGGGGCTAAAACTAATTCTTGATGTGGTTACTAATCACACTGGAGACATTGTTTGGTATAACAATCGTGATGCCTATATCCCAGATAAGTATAAAAATATTAAGAATCCAAACTGGCTCAATGAGATCAGTAATTATCATAACTATGGAGATATGAATAGTTGCTGGAGCCCTGGAGCGTGCGTAAGAGATGGTGATTTCTTTGGGCTAGATGATTTAGCCACAGAAAAACCTGAGGTATATAACGGACTTGCTGACGTTTATGGAGATTGGATTGAAAAGTATGGATTTGTTGGATTTCGGGTTGATACCGCAAGGCATCTAGATGATCAGTTCTTCAAAAACTGGAGCCCGCAGATAAATCAAATTGCTGAGAAGTCCGGCATTGCTAACTTCACAATCTTTGGTGAAGTTTGGGAGCCAAGCCCAATTGCACTTATGCCATATATAAGGGTTAATAAGATGCAGAGCGCTCTCGATTTTCCCTTTCAAAGAGTCGCTGTTGATTACGCCGCCTCTAGTTCTAGCGCATCGATTCTTAAAAATCTATTCGCCTATGATGATTATTACACCAGCACAACTACCTCAGCTTCAAATTTAGTGACATTTCTCGGCAATCACGATATGGGGCGAGCAAATTTTCTCATCGAGCGCGTGAAAATAAATCCACCAGGTCAACTTCTCTCTAGAGTAAAACTTGCTAATACTCTGCTTTATCTAAGCCGTGGAATTCCAACCGTTTATTATGGCGATGAAGTCGGACTCCTTGGAAGTGGAAACGGACGAGATCAATTAGCTCGCCAAGATCTATTTCCAACTAAGGTTGAAATTTGGAAGCAAGAGGCCAGGGTTACTGGTAAGCCAGTTGGGGACGCTGATTCATTTACCAATACCTTCTCAAATCCGATTGCCAAGCATCTAATGGCCCTATCTGAACTTAGAAAAGCTCATCCAGCTCTAGCAAATGAGCAGATGCAGATTCGATATGCCAAAGGCCCAGTATTTGCATTCTCAAAGCGCGCTTTAAATGAGAAACGAGAGTATCTAGTAGTGCTTAATAATGGCGCCAAGTCAAGCATGGTAACTATCCAAACGGCTACAAGCGGGAAATGGCGAGATTTAATCGATGGTAAGTCTTTCACTAGCAAGAACGGCAAACTCACTATAAAGCTTGATGGACTTAGTTCAGCTGTCTTAAGGGCTGAGAGTGAGATAAATCAGAGAGGGATAAAGCTTGGAAAACTGATAGCAAAAGAAGATTTTCTAAGTGGATTCCATAAAGTTTCATTAAAAGTTGAGAGCAAAGATCTAGCTATTGCAGAGTTTTTTATTCGATCTACGGGCGATAACAAGTGGAGCTCACTTGGCGTTGATCTTAATCAACCATTTAATATATTTATTGATCCCAATGAATACTCTGGGCCTGTTGAATTAAAGGCAAGAGTTATTGACTCCAAAGGAGGGAAATATGAGCTCTCAGAACTCGCTTTCAATATTGCCTCACCATGATGGCAGTGAGCTTTACTTAAGCTCAAGCTCTCCCAAGTTAGGGCAGAGAGTTACCTTTAATTTTCGAGCTGGCTCTAATTTCCCAATCGAACAAGCAATATTAAGGCTTTATCACGATGGGGAACCACGTTTCTTTCCAATGAAGCGAAGCCTTATAAAGGGTGAGCAATGGTGGCAGGTTAAAGTTGAGATAAGAAATTTGAAAACTCCATATCGATTCTTAATCGTTAATGGTGATAACTACTCCTGGCTTAATGCTCGTGGATTTCAAAGCCATGATGTAACCAGCACCAATGACTTTCAATTGCTTGCAACACCAGCTTTTCCAAATTGGATTAGAAGCGCAGTTTTTTATCAAATCTTTCCTGATAGATTTGCAACATCAGGTAAGTACCAGCACTTAAAGCCCGAAAAATTCATTTCAAGGCCTTGGGATCAACTTCCTAACGGACGAGATAAGAGCACTGGGGTGGAATTCTTTGGCGGAGATCTCGATGGGGTCTCTCAGCGCCTAGATCACTTGAAGGAATTAGGAATTAATGGAATTTATTTCACGCCAATATTCCCGGCTGGCTCCACCCATAGATATGACGCAAGTTCATTTGATGAAGTTGATCCACTTCTTGGAGGCGATGCTGCGCTATTGCGCCTAGCAAAGAAGGCAAAGAGTTCCGGTATTTACCTGATGGGGGATTTAACAACTAATCATTGCGGCAGAGAGCACTCTTGGCTGCAAAGATCTTTGAAGTCCAAGAAGGCTAAGGAGCGAGAGTTTTTCTATTGGGATAAATCGGTAAAGCATGGATATGAGGGCTGGTGGGGACTTGCCTCTCTCCCAAAGTTAAATTACAACTCGAAGAAACTTCGCGAGATTATGTATGAAGGAGAGAATTCGATCGTTAAGAAGTGGCTTAAAAAACCTTACAGCCTCTCTGGTTGGCGCATAGATGTTGGCAATATGACTGGTCGCTACAAAGGAGAAGACATCAATCGTGAGGTCATTACTGGCGTGAGAAAAGCACTGCAGGAGAGCAACAGCCAAGCCTGGTTAGTGGCAGAAAATGCCGACCATTTCCCTAGCGACTTAGATGGTTTTGGATGGCATGGAACTATGAATTACAACGGATTTATGCGTCCTATCTGGGGTTGGCTAAGCAATAAAGCTCAAGTTGAAAAAGCTTTCTTTGGAGTTCCAGTATCAATTCCTCGTTTTACTGCTGGCGAGATGGTTTCTGCTATGAAAGAGTTTTCTTCAACCATTCCTTGGCGAAACTTTGTCTCCTCAATGCTCCTACTAGATTCACATGACACAGCAAGATTTAGAAATGTTGTAGGAACAGATCCCATGCGTCACATTGCAGGAATGGGACTCCTACTTACCTATCCTGGAGTTCCTTCAATTTATGCGGGAGATGAATTAGGAGTGGAAGGTCAGTGGGGAGAAGATGGCCGCAGAACTATAGATTGGAGTGAGCAGAGCTGGGATCATGATTTTCTAAGTGAAGTAAAGAAGCTCATTAAAATTAGACGCCAATCTCACGCCTTAGCTCAAGGAGGGCTGCGTTGGATTTTGATTGAAGATGATCTCTTGGCCTTTGAAAGAGAGTCTAAGCAGGAAAAAATTTTAGTGGTTGTGAGTCGAACTGCTCAGAAGGTCAAAATTGAAGGGATCACGGAAGTTAAACAGCGCCTCTATGGCCCCGAATTGAAAGGCCTGACTTATAAATCTGATACTTCCTCTCTCGGTATCTATCGACTCTCTTATTCAAGATCGCAGCGCTAAATCTGCAATCTAGTGGTTGAATCACGCCATGAGTAAGCGCTCTATATTCTGGTTTCGTAGGGACTTAAGGCTTTCAGATAATCCTGCTCTTCTAGCCTGCCTTGATGAAGCAGATGAAGTTATCCCGCTATTTATTTTAGATGATGAAATCTCAGAGCGAGCTGGCGAGCATCGCAGGGCTTTTCTTGCTAATTCACTAACGGCTTTAAATAAGTCTCTTGGAGGGGCTCTCCATGTGATTAGTGGAAATCCTGTGGAAGTTCTATCGAATTTAATGAAGCGATATGAAACTACTTCAATTCACTCTGCTTTTCCTTTTGCTCCTTATGGAAATGCAAGAGATGAAGAACTAAGCAGTGCAGGGATAAAATTAGAACAACTTGGATCGGCCTACGCTGTTGCTCCAGGAAGAGTTCTCAAAGGGGATGCAACGCCATATAAGGTCTACACACCTTTTTATCGAGCATGGCTAGCGCATGGCTGGCGCGCTCCAGTTGCTGCTCCTAAAAATCCAAATTGGGTTACACCTAAGAAAAGCGACCAGAATATTCCAAATTGGAAAGCCCCTGATGGAATTGCCTTGCAAGAATCTGGTGAGGCAGTGGCGCTCTTAAGATTCAAGAAGTTCCTAAAGGAGTCAGCTGAAGATTATGGGGATAATCGAAATATTCCAGGCATAGAAGGAACAAGTAAATTAAGTCCTCATCTTCGCTGGGGAGAGATTCATCCTAGAACTATCCTTGCCTCTCTTGGTCAATCAAAAGGCCATGAGGTTTATCGCAAAGAGATAGCTTGGCGCGAGTTTTATGCTGATGTACTTCACAACAATCCCCACACTAGTCGTGATTACTACGACCCCAAATACAAAAAAATGCGTTATGAAAAACCCGGAAAGGCCTTTGAAGCCTGGACTAGTGGAAAAACTGGCTATCCATTTGTTGATGCAGCAATGCGCCAATTAGTTAAAGAAGGATGGATGCATAACCGAACTCGCATGGTGGTTGCCTCATTCCTAGTTAAAGACCTTCATATTGAGTGGCAACACGGCGCTAATTTCTTTATGAAATACCTAATTGATAATGATGTCGCCTCAAATTCACATGGCTGGCAATGGACGGCGGGCTGCGGCACCGATGCCTCGCCGTATTACCGTGTCTTTAACCCAATTGAGCAGGGAAGAAGATTTGATCCCGAAGGAATTTATATTAAGAAATATGTCCCAGAGCTATCTCACCTAACGGGCAACGATCTTCATGAGCCCTGGGAGTCTGAGGATGGATATAAAAATAGCTATCCAAAACGCATAGTTGATCATGCAGCAGAAAGGCTTGAGTCACTTGCACGCTTAGAGGAAATCAAAGCAGCTAAGCCACTCAAGCCTTAATTACTAAACCAGGAAGTTAGAGAACTGCCAAGGATCGCTACTATCAACTTTCTTGCCATTCCAACCTTCAAATAAATCTTTTCGATTCATCAAAGGATCCCAAGCGCTAGCCTCGGAATGAATTCCACCCCAGTACTTCTCGGCATAGCCAAGTACTTCTCGCCATGGAAGTTCATCAGGAACAAGTAAGCCTTTATCAGGATTTTTCATCGCCCAAGCAACAGCTGCATAAACTGCAGAGGCAACTTGAACTGTTGTTGCTGATTGATCAGGAATCAACTTTCTTGAGTCATGGATGTTAAGCAGCGATCCAGTCCACCAAGCTTTATAGGGATGGCCCATCAGTAATACCCCTAGACGATCATCGCCATCTGTAATCTCATCATTCATTATTCTTTGATTCTTATGAAGATCCCAAGAGCGCATCTCAAGTTCTTTCATGGAGGCAATAGCTTCATTTGTGGGGCAGTAGGCATAGTGAACTGTTGGGCGATAAAGAGCCTTGGATCCATCCCAAACAGTTAAGTGATCTGAGATTGTAAATGCCTCGCCATGGCGAATTACCATGCCATGTATTTCAAAATTTGGCACCCAGGAGCGAACCCAAGTTGTTGCTCCAGGTTGTGCAATTGCAATCTGATTCTTTGGTCCGCTTTGATGTTCATAGGCATTTAAAGGAAGTGTTTTTTCGTGAGTTCCCCAACCTAGTTCTGCTGGAGCAATACCCTCTTCATAAAAACCTTCAACTGACCAAGTATTAACAAATTCGCCCCATTGCTTAGGCTTGTTAGTGACTTGAGTATCACGCTCAGAGATATGAATTACTTTAACTCCAAGCAGGTGAGCAAGATCGTTATAACGCTCATCAGTTAGGGCGCTTTCTACCCCTGCTGCTGCCTTTGACTCTTTAAGGGCAAGGGTTGCAATATCAACCATAGATTTCTTTACTAAGTGGGAGACAAGTCCAGGATTTGCGCCATGTTCAACAATGGCGGTTGCGCCAACTTTCTTCCACTTTGATTTCATCTCACGCATACTCATATGGCGGTGGTAAAGAGTTCTCTCTAGCGGATGTTTATTTGCTCCTCCCTCATAAGGATCCCACTGCTCAATTGAGGTGTTTAGGTAGAGAACTCCATTGTCATGGCACCAATTTAGAATTGTATTGGCATCAATATTCCATGCTAAATCAAGGAGAAAATCTCCGGCACTTAAATACTTTTTTAACTGACTATCAAGATTATCTTGAGTTATCTGATCTTGGATATAAGTAGCGCCTTTATCTAGCGCACCTTTTACTCTCAAGCGATTATCTCGCTGATCCATAATGGTGATTTGCTTTGCATCAACTAGATGCTCGATTAGAAGGGGTAATACTGATTGGGATACTGATCCTGCTCCCAGGATTAGAACTTTATTGTTGAACTTCTCTGCCAATTAGGGAACCTCCGTTGCTAGGGCTTGTGAATCTCACCTCTTGTTGTTAAGCCTTTAGGGCTTACTTGGTTGGATGTTTCTGACCTGGCGAAATTTACAACCTAGAGCCAGATGTGCCTAATTGGTTATGCCAGGAGACCACGCCAAGTTTTGATCTCTTTGCTTCATACATCGCCTCATCAGCTCTTCGAAGGAGTTGCTCTGCAGCGCTTGAGCCCGGCTCATTACTTGCCTCACCGATTGAAACATCTAGGCAGATTTCATTTGAGTTAATATGGAATGGATAGGTAAGAGTTGCCTTTAGAGCCCTTGCCACCTCTATCCCATCACTTCCTGGAATGAGGGCGCCAAACTCATCCCCGCCTAAGCGAGCTAGCAGAGCATCTGAGGGCATAACTCTTTGGAATCGGATAGCTACCTGCTTAAGGAGTTGGTCGCCAATTCCATGCCCCAGGCTGTCATTGACTGCCTTAAATCCATCTAAATCAAGAATCAATAGCGAGCCAGGACTTTTAAGAAATTCTTGGCAATCAACCATGAATCTGCGTCGATTGGCAAGGCCAGTTAGCTCATCTGTCCTTGCCAGAATCTGTTCATTACTCATGTTGCGAGCATCATTGATAGCAACGCCCATGCGTAGAAAAGATAGCGCGATAGTTACAAAGGCGGGAAGGATTAAAAACCGGGGGATATAAGAGGGCTGCAGAACTGCAATTGCAAGAAGGGTAGAGCTTCCAAGGAGAGCAATTGTTGCAACTGCGGGATTAAAGCTTCTAGGGGCCTGCTCCTCATTATTTGCAAACCAAAATGCCTCAGAGAGAAGTATAAAACTTATCAACCAGCCAACATCAGTTAGAGATCCAAATTCATATTCGCCTAGATAGGATTGATAGAGAAAGTAGAAGTCAGAGAGAAAAAAAGTAGTTGCTCCAATGAGAAGTAAGCTATTTCGCCAGCTTATTCTCTGTCTCAAAACCAAGAGAAGAACTAAAACTAAAATGACGATATCTCCTACTGGATAGAGAATAGCTAGGAATACCTCAAAGATACTTCCCTCAATAGTTGTCATTGCTGGTCTTACTAAAAGCGCAGTTAATATCGTGGTGTATCCAATTGCGATAATTGAAGTATCTAGTAACTCTAGGGATTTACTCGTGGCCTTGAAACGAATTGCTCTAGTGAGGCCAAATATTGCCAGTGGATAAAAGAGTGCATAGAGGCTCTGAGCCAAAACATCAAGATTAAGTAGCGTCTTAATCTCAAAGAAAGAGTCGAGCGATGAAGTTATCGACCCAGCGCTCCAGGAGATGATTGCGCCGATAACTCCAGCCCTGCCAAATGGATCATCAAGGATTGGTGATAGGGCAATTGAGGCAGCAGCAAGAAGCGCTACTAGATTAAATAGGACCAGGTCATACTCCCACCTAGCATCTGAATTGTTCCTGAGAAATAGGTAGGTGATTAGAGTTGCGATGGCAAGGGGGCGGAAAAGGAGATAGATTTTCATCATCTAAAGGTATTAAAGGGGAGAGAATGGATAGCGAAAAAAATGTATCAAGACGGGCAGTACTTTGTGGTCTTGCTGTTTTGACGCTTGGTTTAATACCTGAAAATGCTATTGCTGCAAGTGGTGTCAAGATGCTAGCGAATGGAAAAGTCGAGGTCCTCTTAGCCAAAAATCCTGCCTTGAAAAAAGTTGGCGGAGTAGTTCAATTCACCAACAATCAAGGCATAGATATTGCGCTAGTAAGAACTGGAAAAGGCAGCACTGCTTATAAGGCTTTAAACCTAGCTTGTACCCATCAAGGTTATCCCTTAAGAAAAGATGGAAATAAGTGGGTATGTGATAATCACTTAGCAAATTTTTCCATTACTGGCGATGTTACTAAGGGACCTGCAGAGAGTCCACTACAGAATATTGCGCTGAAAGTGACTAAAACAAAAGTTACGGTTGGCTAACCAAAACTCTATAAACCAGGCTTACAGGCCTGCTTTCTATTTTGGAGAGTTGACTTAACTTCAGCCTTTGTATTTTCAACAGTCTGCAGAACATTTACCTTTCGCTTCTCTGCCTTTTCAACCTCACCTATCTTGTCGCGAAGGCTGGCAGCTGATCGTTCAAAGTTCTTTGCAGCAAGTTCATAACTCCGTGCAGCCTTAGTCCAAGTAGAAGCGTTAGTTGTGTATTGCTTTCCAGCAGTAGTGGTTGCGCCAACTTTTGTTGCGTTATCAGTATTAGCTTTAGCTTCTAATAGCGCAGATGCTTGCTTGACCTTGGCATCAGCGGCTTTCTGATCAAAAACTTTGGCCTCTGCTTCATCGGTAGGAGCGGCAGCCTTAAGGGCTGCAATTTCAGTATCGAGCATTGTTGCTGCCTGAGCAGCAGTCTCAGTGATTGTTACTAATCGAGCGCTTGACTCAAGATAGAGCTTATTTGAATCAATACATCCAACCCAAACCCAAGTTAACTTTGCATTCTTGACGGTTGGATTCTTGGTACAGACATATCCATCTCCGCCAATTTTGGTCTTTGCATTAGCTTTTGTGCAAGCGGCTCCAGCTTTGTTAGCAGCCTCTGCCGGAATTACAGCGGTAGTTGCCATTAGTAGGGAGGTTGCAGCAAATAGGGTTGCGCCTCGTCCAAGTTGCTTTAGTGAGTTACGCACAATTATTCTCCTTAAAAAGTAAGTGACCTATATGGAACTATCTTAAAGGGGGAAGTCTGTTTTTTTGGTGAGGGAAATGCGCAAAGTTCTAGAGAATTTACTGAGAAGTTAGGGAAATTACTTCTTTCTCCCTCGACGAGAGCCCAGATTCATTCCTAGTTTTCTAACCCAAGGCCTTGGAGCATATCGAGCCAGCTTTGCGATTACTTGATACTGCCTTCCTGGGATACAGAGAACTTTTCCAGCTTGAGCAGAATTCCATGCATCTTCAGCAACTCTTTCAGAGGTGAGCCAGAGCCAATTGGGCAAACCATTCATCTTCATGTTGCCTCTTTGGTGAAATTCTGTTCTGGTGTAACCGGGTGCTAGGGCTAGTACTTTTACATTGCTACCCAAAAGTTCAGTGTGAAGGGACTCGGTTAACACTGTTAGGTAGGACTTAGCTGCGCTATATGTTCCACTGGCAATCCAGCCAGCAATACTTGAGACATTAATTATTACTCCACTATTTCGCGCCTTCATGATGGGCAATATGGCATGCATTAAACGCATTGGCGCGGTTACTAAAACATCAAGTAGAGCAATCTCATCTGAAATCTCACTAACTAAAAAGCTCTTCTTTATTCCAAAGCCAGCATTATTAATTAATACTTCAACTGGCCTTGAAGTATTTTGCAGGCGTAGCTCAACTCGCCTGATATCTTCATCGCGACTTAGATCAGCAACTAAAACTTCCACCTCAATGCCGAAGTTCTCTCTCCATTTAATAGCATTTTGATTTAATCGCTCTAAATCACGAGCAACAATTACTAGATCATGGCCTTTTTTTGCTAGTAGCTCAGCAAAGGAGGCGCCAATACCTGCTGTGGCGCCAGTTATTAAAGCGATGGGCTTTGACATTACTTTACGATATTACTGGCATCTTCTTCTCTGATATGCCAAGAGGTGCCATATTCCTCTAATAAATCTAGGAAAGGTTTGGCATCAAACCACTCGGGGCCATTTACCCCTCTTGGCTTCCAAATTCCCTTTTCAATTAATTCCATTGCAATAATTGGATTAACTGCTGTTTGCCAGACTACAGCTTGATCGCCATATTCCTTCATAGACCACTGATTATCAATTACGTTATAGATATAGACGGCTTTTGGATTTCCTGACTTGTCTAAACCTTTTACTAAAGTTCCAGCGCAAGTCTTTCCCTTCATTCTTGATCCAAGAGTTGCTGGATCTGGAAGAGATGCCGCAAGAAGATCTCTTGGAGAAACTGATACTCCTTGAACATCCACATTTTCTTTCTTATCCATTCCAAGCATATTGATGGTCTTTAAGATCTGGATGAACTCTGCTCCAAGACCGTATTTAAAGTTAACTTTTTTTGCATCAATCTTTTGAGGAATTAGAACTACCTCTTCGTGTTCCACGTTTACACATTCAACTGGCCCAATACCTTCTGGGAAATCAAATATCTCAATCTCGCTAAATGGTTCAGTGGTAAACCAACCACGGCCATCTTCCCAAACTAGTGGAGGATTTAAACACTCCTCGATTGTGGTCCAGATTGAGAAAGAGGGCGCAAAGTCTGCCCCTTCAACTCTTAAATTAGAGCCATCCAGAACAGTTATTGAATCAATTCGCGAGAAGAGTTCATCATTGGCATATTTAGCAAAGATATCGCTCATGCCAGGCTCTACACCCATACCAACTAGAGCAAAGATTTTTCTCTCTTCCCAATTCCAATCTCTTGCAAACTGCTCATCTCCTAGCTTCACACCAGTTTCACGATGTGGGTAGTGAGGATGCGGCCTTGAGAGAGACATGGCCATATCGATGTAATTAGTATTTTCGATCTCGCATGCAAGAAAAATCGGCATTACAAATCTAGGATCAACAGCGTTAATTACTACATCAGGATCGACTTTGCGAATTAGTTCGCGCAGGTCTTCAAGTTCGGCAGCATTTACCTGAGCTGCAGAAAAGCGCGGGTCTTTAACGCGATATACAGCCTCTTCGGCGCGTGACAGGGTGCGATCTGCAATTACCATTGAGGTAATAAAGGGCCTTCGCACAGCGATATTTGCTATCGCTCTTCCGACGCCACCGGCACCTATTACTAGGGCTTTCATGATTAGAAATCAACTCCAAACGAGATTGAGCGTTAGGCTATCTGAAAGCATTGAATTAAGCAATTTACCGCGTAAAAATATTGAATTATCATTAGATACTTCACATTTATTACGTAAGTAATATTCTGTGAATAGAGTGTGAAATTATTTTCACTTAAGTCCTTGTAGCTCAGTGGATAGAGCAACCGCCTCCTAAGCGGTAGGTCGCCGGTTCAACTCCGGCCAAGGACACAAAATATTTTTAATTTCTAATTAATTTGAGAAAATCAGCTCAGTGATTAATTTGGAAGCGCTTAAGCGAGCGTGGAGCCCACCAATTCCAGTTACCGAAGAGTCTCATAAGAGCTGGCACTAGAAATGCGCGAATCAAAGTAGCATCAAGAAGTATTGCGAAAGCAACGCCAAATCCCATCATCTTGATTGATGTCACACCGCTAATAACAAAGGCAGCAAAGACCACCGCCAGAATAAAGGCTGCTGCGGTGATGATTCGTGCTGATTTTTGTAAACCCATCGCAACAGAATCAATATTGGAATTGCCAGCATCATGCTCTTCTTTAATTCGTGAGAGCAAGAAGACTTCATAGTCCATAGATAACCCAAAGGCTACAACTGCAATTAAGACCATGGTATTTGTATCAAGCGATCCAGTCTCAATGAAATCTCCGACAAGGAACTTTAGATTTCCATCGATAAATACCCAGGTCAGAACTCCCATGGTTGCAGCAAGTGAGATGAAATTTAAGATCAAGGCCTTAATCGGAAGAAGGACTGAGCCAGTAAATGCAAAGAGAAGTAATAGCACAGTAATTATGATCCAACCAAGAACGGCAGGAAGAGTGCTAGAGATTGCATTTTGCGTATCTGCATAATCTGCCGCAGCGCCGCCTATCAAAGTTCCATCAGGTGAGGGCAGATTGCGAAGCTCCTTAATTAGAGCCTCACCCTCACTAGTTCTTGGCTGCATTGAATGAATTGCTACAACGCGTGCACTTTCACCAACTAACTCAATTTGGCCAACTCGAGAGATGCCTTGAGTTGCTGAAACTTGGTTTAGAAATGCGTTTATCTCACTTGTCTGTGATGCTCCATTTGGAAAAACTATTTCAATCGGGTTGCTCTCCTGGCCTGGAAATTCATCAGCAATAAATTGCGATGCGATATATGCCCGATCGCCTCTAGGCAGAACCCCACTATCTACTTGGGAGAACTTAATATTTGCTATTGGAGCAATCATCAAGAAGAGCACTGCTAAAGAAGCAGTTATTACACCGATCGGTCTTCTCATAACAAATCTTGCAACCTTTGACCATCTTCCATCTTCTTTTTGAACTATTCCACCTTTGCGAACTACGCCCTTATTAATTTTTGTTCCCAATAGGGCCAAAATTGCTGGCAGAGGAATGAGCGCTCCAACTACGGCAAGTGCTACTACTGCAGCACCGGCATAACCCATAGATTTTAAGAAATTCTGCGGAAAGAATGTAAGTGATAAGAGAGTAAGAACAACGGTGACTCCAGAGTAAAAGACCGTCTTTCCAGCTGTTCGAAGCGTATTTACTATCGCACTTTCATTATCAAGACCCTTAGCTAATTCTTCTCGGAATCTATTAACTATCAATAGCGCGTAATCAATTCCTAAGCCCAAGCCAAGTCCAGTAGTTAAATTCAAGGCAAATATGCTGACATCGGTAACAAGTGTCAGTAAGAGCATAACTAGAAGTGTTCCCAAAATCGCTGTAATGCCAACAATTAGAGGCATAGCAGATGCAGCCATAGCTCCAAAGACAAAGAGTAGAAGAAGAAATGTAAGTGGAATAGATACTGCCTCAGAGATTTTTAGATCATTTTGGATTCGGCCATTAATGGCATTTGCAAAAACTGCGCCACCAGATGCATAAACTTCCATGCCTTCAAATGCTCCATCATATTTTTCTTGATAGAGGCCGCCGAGTTTATCTATCTCAGTAAAGTCTGTTGACTTTAGGTAGACGAAAATAAACGCAGAATTTCCATCTTTGCTCTTAAGCGAAGGAGCTCTACCTGCAGACCAATAAGAGAGAACACTTTCGGCGCTGGGCTCACTTCGAAGGCTAGCTTCAATTTTCTCTGCAGTTGCAACCACGCTTAGATCATCAACAGACTTATCTTTTCCATCCACAACCAATACAACTGCCGGACTCTTTACTTCAAATGTTTCATCTAGATACTCCCAGACCTTTGCTGAGTCACTATTGGGGTCCATGTATCCACCGGTATCAAAGCGAGAGAAAACCTGAGAGCCAACGACCCCAGCAAATATCGTTGAGAGCAAGAAGAGAGCAAGTATTGGCTTTTTGCGCTTAGCAATTAGATGTCCAAGTTTTTCAAACATGGTGACATAATATCGGCATGAGCGAGATACTTCCGGCAATAACTTCAGATGAAGTAGAAACCGAGATAGATATCACTCGCGAAGATGAAATCAAGAACGATAAGCCCCCGCATCACTAGCAACTAGCTAAGAATTAATCACTCTTTGTAGGTGGTGGTGTGCTGGTTGCAGCCGGAGTTGGCTTTGGCGCTTCACTCTTTTTAACTTGTGAATCAGTCTTATAAAAGCCAGAACCTTTGAAAACGATGCCGACATTTGAGTAAATCTTTCGAACCTCTTTGCCACACTCAGGACAAATAGAGATTGGCTCATCTGTGAAGGATTGCACTTCCTCGAAGGCATGTTCACAGGCGGTACATTGATATTGGTATGTCGGCACAGCGTAATCTTAGGGAGTATGAATTACTTCGGCGAATTGGAGTAGCAGGCGAGCATGTTCTTTGATCTAGCAAATAGCGCACTTGCTGTCCTTGTAATTGGACTTTTAATTTCCCTTGCCTTTCTACTGCCGGAGAATCAGGGTCGTCTAGAGCAGAGCGCTTCATTAACTCTTCAGGGTTTAAAGCTTGCCTCCGGATTATGGTTTGTTATTTCAATTGGCTATTTATTATCTAGCCTTGCTGAAATATTTGGTAGTGGAATTAGTGAAATCTTAAAAGTGAATATCTTGCAATCATTTATAACTCAGATAACTCTTGGAAAATTATTGGCCTATCAAGTCATAGTGGCTCTTCTGGTATTTATCTTTTCAAATCTAATAAAGAAAAACGGGGGCGCTCTAGCACTTCTTATCTTGGCACTTAGCGGGATTGTTGCGCCACTTTTTCAAAGTCATTCCAGCTCACAAGGCAGCCACTCACTAGCAATCGGCTCACTTGTGATTCATGTAATTGCCTTGAGCTTTTGGATTGGTAGTGTGATTGCTATAAAGATAATGCCAAGTGAGTTACAGAACTTTGCTTTCTCTAGAGTCTCTACAATTGCCCTTTGGTCATCTCTTTCGGTCGTCTTAACCGGAATTACTAACGCTTGGACAAGACTTCGCTTGAGTCAGGATTGGTTTAGCGGATATGGCGCTTTAATTTCTCTAAAAATTGTATTAACGCTTCTTGTTTTTATTATTGCAAGCAGAGTAAGAAATAATCTATCGGTTAATGCTCTAGTCACATTTGAAATTGGGGTAATGGCGGCAATTTTAGGGATTGGATCAATTCTTAATCGCTTTACTCCAAAGGAAAGTGGAGAAGTTGAATTTGATCGCATCAGAGAGCTAGTGGGAATTTCTATGCCGAGTGAGCCCACTCTTTCTAAAGTGTTCTTTGAATATGAGGCAAATGGCTCAGCACTTGGCGCTCTGATTTTTGCTACTGCGCTATATATTCGAGGCGTAGTTGCCCTAGCTCGAAGGGGAGATCGCTGGCCAGTTGGCAGAACAATTTCTTTTGCTATTGGAATTTCACTTCTAGATTATGCAACAAGTGGCGGCTTAGGTCTCTACTCTCATTTCTCTTTTCAATATCACATGATTGCTCATATGGTTTTAAGCATGATTGCTCCAATTGCAATCATATTAAGCGCTCCAATCACACTTGCTTTAAGAACTCTTCCTATTGGTCGCGATAAATCTGAGCGAGGAATTCGAGGCATGCTTATCCAAACTCTTCACTCTCGGCCAAGTAGAGTCATTACTCATCCAGTTTCAGCGTTAGTAATATTTGATGGCTCTCTCTTTGCACTTTATTTCACTCCGCTATTTTCAAATCTAATGAGTGGACACTTTGGTCACTTGATTATGAATTTTCACTTCATTGCTGCCGGCTTGCTCTTCTTTCATGTCATAGTTGGAATTGATCCAAATCCCAGAAAAGTTCATCACTTAGTTCGAGTAGTAATACTGCTTGCAGCGATGAGTATCCACGCCTTCTTCTCAATTGCTTTAATGTCAGCTAATGAATTAATTGATGGTGGTTTTTATCAGTTATTGGATCGACCTTGGGCCACAGATCTTCTAAGCGATCAAAAGGCGGGGGCTGCTATTGGTTGGGCGATGGGTGAGATACCAATCGTTATCGCCCTTGTTGCAACTTTCATTCAGTGGGTAAGAAGTGATGCCAGGGAAGCTAAGAGGGCAGATCGTCGCTCCAATACAGATCTTGCCGAATATAACGCCTATCTTGAGCAACTTTCTCGCAAGAACAATTCAGCACAAGATAAGTAGTATTGCGCCATGGAAAATCTCTTCGACCTTCCTGAGGAATACCAAGCCTTAAGAGCGAGCGTTCGCTCACTTGCTGATAAAAAAATCCAACCCTTTGCGCATGACGTTGATGCTAATTCCAGATATCCGCAAGAAGCATTTGAAGCTCTTCAAGGTGCAGGTCTTGCAGCAGCCCATGTTCCTACTGAATATGGCGGCGATGGAGCAGATGCACTTGGCGTTGTAATAATCATCGAAGAAGTTGCCAGAGTCTGTGCTTCTGCATCTTTAATTCCTGCAGTAAATAAACTTGGATCTGTTCCACTTATATTGGGTGGTAGCCCTGATCAACAAAAGCGCTGGCTAACACCGCTTGCTCAAGGAAAAGGTTTTTCATATTGCCTCTCAGAATCAGAGGCTGGATCAGATGCTGCTTCAATGAAAACAAAAGCGGTAAGAAAAGGCGATGGTTGGGTTCTAAATGGAAGTAAGAAGTGGATTTCAAATGCTGGAGTCTCTGAGTTTTATACAGTTTTAGCATCAACAGATCCAGAGAAAGGCGCAAAGGGAATTACAGCATTTATCGTAGAAAAAAGTGATCCTGGTCTTTCATTTGGTGCGCCAGAGAAGAAGATGGGCTTTAAAGGATCTCCAACCCGTGAGGTCTACCTAGATAATGTTGAAATTAGCGATGATCGCAGAATTAGTGAAATTGGAGCAGGTTTTGCTCTTGCTATGAAGACTCTTGATCACACCAGAATTACTATCGCTGCGCAAGCACTAGGCATAGCCCAAGGAGCTTTTGAAGTTGCTACTAAATATGCTCATGAGAGAAAGCAATTCGGCAAACCAATCTTTGATTTTCAAGCAGTGCAATTTATGTTAGCTGACATGGCTATGGAAATTGCTGCTGCAAGGCAGCTGACATATGCCGCAGCAAGTAAGAGTGAAAATAGCGCAAGTGATTTAACCTTCTTCTCTGCTGCTTCAAAATGTTATGCAACCGATGTAGCCATGAAGGTAACAACCGATGCAGTCCAAGTTCTCGGTGGATATGGATATGTAAGTGATTATCCTGTGGAGCGAATGATGCGAGATGCGAAGTTAACTCAAATTTATGAGGGAACTAATCAAGTCCAGCGCCTAGTGATGGCTCGAAACCTTAATTCTTTGCTGTAAACCTAACCAAGATTTCAGGGGTTGCTGCAGCATCTAATTTGCAATCAAAACTCTCTACAGGAAGTTTCTCACTTGTTAGTTCACCGCTATAGACCAGAGCAACTTTCCAGGAATTTAACTTCGCTAATGCGCGATCATATGAGCCTCCACCTTGACCGAGGCGATTTCCCTGGCGATCAACGTGAAGAGCTGGAACTATCACAACATCAATGTTTCCCATAAAACTCTCACCCTTTGGTGACTTTACTTTGCCATCAATTTCTAGATCTTCATCCTTTCCTGTCCAGATAATCCAATCTAGATCATTATCTGGAAGGCGTCTTGGCAATAAAAGAGTCTTACCACTTTGAATCAAGGATTTGTTTAGCTCTGATGTGTCTGGCTCACTTGCATATGAGTGATAACTTGCAAGAACCTGGGAACTTTTGATTTCTTTACTATCTAATAAATGCTGCCAAGAACTCTCTGTGATGAGAAACTCTCTCTCACTTCGAAAGCGCCGGCGAAGTTCTGACTTAATTAATGACGCACTCTGGGTTGAATCCACGGGATTAGCGTAGATTCAAAGTAGGGTTACTACGTGAGCGAAACGATTAAGGTGGCTGAACTTGCTACTGAACTGCTAGCGCTAGCAAAGCCGCTTGCTGCCTTTGATATGCCCTTACTTGATGCCCATGGGGCAACTCTGGCCCTTGATGTTCTCTCTGGTGAGCAGGTTGCGCTTAAATCTGGTTCAAGAATCCGTTCCACTCAAATAGGCCTTGCTGCATCTCTTGGTTTAGATCGCCTTCCAACTAGGCCGCAGCCAAGAGTGGTAATTGTTTCAGCAGGAGATGATTTAGTAGAGCCGGGATCACCCCTTAGAGATGGCGAAGATGAGTATGAGACCAATTCATGGCTATTAACAACGGCAGTCAAAGAGGCTGGAGCAGTGGGCTATCGAGTTCATACCATCCCAGAAAATGCTGCCCAATTAAAAGATGTAATTGAAGATCAATTGGTAAGAGCTGATTTATTAGTCATCTGCGGCGAAAGACATGATGAGTCTTTTTCTCTCATCTATTCAGTACTTAATGAACTTGGAAAAGTTCGTGAAGTACTTCCATTAATCGAGGGAAGTGGTAAACATTCATTTGGAGTTGTGGGCCCAGATCAGACTCCAGTGGTTTCACTTCCAGGAGATCCGATATTTGCATATATCTCAACAGAGCTTTTTATCCGTCCAATGATCCGAAATATGATGGGGCTATATGACATCCATCGACCAGTAATCAAAGCAACTTTAACTGGTGATGTGTTAAGTGAAGTTGGAAAACACTCTTTTATAAGAGGAGTTCTCTCTAGCGATAATCCAGAGCGAAGACTCATTACTCCAATTGAAAATCAAGGAGATTTAATTGGATTATCTGATGCCACAGGTCTAATAGTTATTCCAGAGAATGAAAGTGGCGCTAAAGCTGGCGCTGAAGTTGATGTCTTAGTTCTCGAGCGACGTTTTAATTGATTTTATGGCAAGTCTTTCTAGCCATAAGTGGCCCACAGTTCTCAAAGAGGATCAGATAACTCTTAGACCACTTAGGTTGCGTGATAGGTCAGCTTGGTTAGCTGTTAGAAAAATCAATAGAGCATGGCTCTCTCAGTGGGAGGCAACCTCACCCATTAGCCATGAGAATAAGAATCTTCCTAGCTACTTTGAGATGGTTAATTACCATCGAGGTGAGGGCAGAGCTGGAAGATCGCTAACTCTGGCTATCTGGTTTGAAAAGAATCTGATTGGCCAAATTACTTTAGGGGGGATCTCCTATGGCGCATATCGCGGAGGTCATATCGGCTATTGGATTGATGAGCGATATGCCAATAAAGGGATAACCACTAGGGCTGTAAGGAGATTGACCAGTTATGGCTTTGAGGAACTTGGTTTACATCGCATCGAAATTAATCTAAGACCTGAGAATTCAGCATCTAAGAGAGTGGCTGAGAAGGCTGGGTATGTTTTTGAAGGGCTTCGTCCTCGTTATCTTCATATTGATGGTTCATGGCGCGATCACCTTTGTTATGTGAAAGAAAATCCCAGAATTTAGAAATATTAAAATCTTAAAAATCTCAAATTTACTATCAGGTAAATACCAGAAAAGTCGAACCTCTACCTTTAAGGTTATCTTTCATGGGCTCAGGGCTTATCTACTTAATCATCATCGGCATGTGGATTGCCTACTTCCTGCCCCGTTGGATTTCAAATCATGAAGAGATAAGCGGTAGATCTGTTAAACGATTTGATGAAGCAATGAAGGTCGTGGGAATGAGTTCTGGCCATACCGCTCCAGATATTGATTCTCTAAATAAGAAACGTGAACACCAGCTAGCAATGCGCCGAATTCAATTCTTCTCGATAATTGGATTAGCAATCGTTGTCTCTCTATTTACTTTAGTGGGACTACTTTCTCCAGTTATTCTTCTTCTACCAGGATCAGTCTTTCTGATGTATGTAGTTAATGCTCGATATCAGATTAGTTTGATACAAGAAGAAGTAAAGCGAATCAATTCTGCAAATAAAGTTACAAGCAAATCATCTGCAGCAAATTATGCAGAAATCATTGGACGATCTAAGCGCGCAGCATCTCTTGCAAGTATTACCGAAGGTTCAGGTTTGAGTGAAGAGCAATGGCTTCCATTGTCAGAGCGACTCTCTTCCTACCAAGATAGTGGAAGTATTACCTTGCTTCCTAAGGGCAGCGCAAGTAAAGATGATAAAAGCTGGGATCCAGTTTCAGTTCCTGCTCCAAATTATGCCAATTCATCTAAGGCAGTTCCTCGTCGCGTAATTGACTTAACTATTCCTGGCGCTTGGAGCGAGGCACAAGAAAAGATTATGCGCGAAGTTTTGGCGCCGAGTGCAGATAAGATTTTTGATCAAGAAGTTGCTGATCAATACGAAGAACACCTTCGCAGCAATAGAGCTGCTGGCCAGTAATTAAATCCAACTAGGAAACCACATTCGCGCATACCAATCTTGGTATGGCAAAACTGATCCAACATAGAGCGGCAAAAAGTAGGCAAAAGTAAGGCCTATCAAGCCAATAGTTAGCAGGGCATACTTCTTCCTAACCCCCTTTAACTCCTGATTTTCTAGCGCTTTTGACATCACATAAATCAAAGCCAGGATTAAGTAGGGCTCAAAGGCTATGGAGTAGAAGTAGAAGGTAGTTCTCTCTGGAAATGCAATCCAAGGAAGGTAATTAGCAAATAGAAAGAGCAGAATTAGGCCAGCGTTTAATTCTCTTCGATAAATGAAATAACCCAAAGTAATAAAGATTGAGAAAAGACCTAGCCACCATAGCGTTGGAGTTCCTAGAGCAAGTACTTCTTGTGAGCAACTCTCCTGACCACACTGTTTTGGGGTTGCATAGAAGAAAGATGTCGGCCGCCCAAGAATCAACCAATTCCATGGACTTGCTTCATATGGATGATTAGTTTTTAGATTAGTATGAAAATTGAGTATCTCACGATGATAATTAAAAAGCGATAGTAGAGAATTACTTGCTGAATCTCTCTTCCATCCAATATCACTTATAAACCAACCGCTCCAAGTAATTAAATATGTCGATAATGGTAGAACTATAAATTGTATTGAAGTTTTTATATATGTTCGCTTATAGATGAGTATGAAAAGAATGAGCGCTATTAAGAGATAGAGCGCACTCCACTTAGTTGCAAGTGCTAATCCTATGGCAATGCCTGCTAGCCAATACTTTTCTTTAATCACTAGATAAAAAGTGAATAAAATGAAGAGCGATAAGAATATATCTAGAAGTGCAGTTCTTGACATTACAAGATGTAATCCATCAAGTGAGATCAGGGCTGTGGCAGTTAGACTTAAAAAATTGGATTTAAACAAAGATTGTGAAATGAAATAGATGAGAGCTACTGAAGCAAGGCCAAATAAAGCTGCGCTAAATCGCCATCCAAAGGGGTTGTCACCGAAAATTTGAATTCCTATAGCAATTAGCCACTTGCCTAGCGGTGGATGGACCACAAACTCTGCTTCACCTGATTGACTTTCAACCCCATAGGCAAGGAAGTCTCTTGCGCCATCTACATAATAAACCTCATCAAATACTAATTCATTGGGCCGGCCTAGATTGGCAAAACGTGTAATTGCTGCAAAAAATAAAATAAGCGCCAGTGCAATCTGATTGCGATAGTTGAAAATCGGCCTAGCTATTAAGGCACTCATGATGGATAAGGATACTAAGGGCCATAATGAGGCAGTGAGCGAGTTGATTCTGGCTGGGGTGCCCCTTGGAAACATTGGCGATGCATCGACGAGATTAAAGGCAGCTATCTCAAGTGCGGATGTAGTCCTTGCAGAAGATTCACGCAGGTTTAGCCGTCTCTGCAAAGACCTTGAAATTGATTGTCCTGCAGAAGTTCTCTCATTCTTTGAAGGAAATGAAATCTCGCGACTTGATGAAGTAGCAAATCATTTAGCATCCGGGCGCCAAGTTTTACTAGTAAGTGATGCAGGGATGCCATCAGTTAGTGATCCTGGATATAGAGCAGTGAGAATGGCAATCGATAAGGGATTTAAAGTCTCAGTGATTCCAGGTCCAAGTGCTCCACTAGCAGCGCTTGCTATCTCTGGCCTTGCTAGTGACTCATTTGCATTTGATGGTTTTGTGCCAAGAAGTTCTGGCGCACGTGATCAATTCTTTGAAGACCGCGCTATGGAGACTCGAACTCTGATTGTGTTTGAGGCGCCACATCGAATTAGTGAATCACTCCAATCAATGATTAAGAGCTTTGGTCCAAATAGACAGGCAGCTATCTGCCGCGAACTAACCAAGACTTATGAAGAGGTTGTGCGCGGCGAACTAGCAGAATTACTTAGCTGGTCTGAAAGTAAAGAGATGCTTGGCGAATTCACCATAGTCATTGCCCCCTATGATCCAAGTGAGCAAGTAGTAAGTGATCAGGATGTAGTTGAAACCGTTTCGCGCTATGAAGCATCGGGAATCACCCGCAAGGAGGCAATTGCCTTAACTGCCAAAGAGCTTCGCATACGCAAACGAAAAGTCTTTGACATCATGGTGGAACAGAAGTAGATAGAATTCAGCCCATGTCAGATACCGGTAAATCTTTCTATCTGACTACGCCTATTTATTATGTTAATGATGCGCCCCATATCGGGCATGCCTACACAACTGTGGCCGGCGATTTATTAACTCGCTGGCATAGACAGAGAGGTGAATCAGTCTGGTTTCTTACCGGAACTGATGAGCATGGCCAGAAAGTTATGCGCACAGCTGAGGCTAATAACACTGCGCCGCAACAATGGTGTGATCGTTTAGTTGAGCAGGAATGGAAGCCGGTCTGGAAGCATTTAGAGATAGCTAACGATGATTTTATTCGCACTACTGAAGCAAGACATACAAAGAGAGTTCAGAAATTTCTCCAAGGATTGATGGAGCAGGGCTATATCTATGAAGGAAAGTATGAAGGCCCTTATTGCGTTGGCTGTGAAGAATTTAAATTACCTGGAGATTTAATTGAGGGAAATTGTAAAATTCACTCAAAGCCGGTTGAAATGCTTAGCGAGACAAACTGGTTTTTCAAGTTATCAGAGTTTGCCGCCCCACTTCTTGAGCACTACAAGAAAAACCCTGAAAGTTGCCAGCCAGAGAGCGCTCGAAATGAAGTAATTTCATTTCTTGAAGGTGGAGTTTCAGATCTATCGGTATCTCGCTCAACTTTTGATTGGGGAGTAAGAGTTCCATGGGATGAGAAACAAGTTGTTTATGTCTGGTTTGATGCTCTTTTAAATTATGCAACAGCAGTTGGCTTAACTGATGATCCATCAAGTGATGGTGGTAAATTCTTTGAAAAGACTTGGCCTGCTGATGTTCACCTAGTCGGCAAAGACATCCTCCGCTTTCATGCTGTGATCTGGCCCGCAATGCTTATGGCTGCAAAGCTTGCTCTGCCAAAGAAAGTATTTGCCCATGGCTGGCTCTTAGTTGGGGGCGAGAAGATGAGCAAGAGTAAATTAACTGGCATCGCGCCTTCAGATATCACAGATCACTTTGGCGTTGATGCCTTTCGTTATTACTTTATGAGAGCAATTCCGTTTGGTAGTGATGGCTCATTTTCTTGGGAGGATATGGCTGCCCGCTACACAAGTGAGCTAGCAAATGACTTTGGCAATCTAGCCTCACGCCTTGCGGCAATGGTTGAAAAGTATTGCGATGGCATTCTGCCAAATCCAG
>CAKZXY010000050.1 GCA_937883945.1 uncultured Clavibacter sp.
GCCTCATCACTAGTATTTAAGTTGCCAGATCAGAGATCACTTCTAGTAATTACATCAGGACGCCATCGAGTTGATACTCAGATGGTGGCAGATCTACTGCAAGTTCCTAGCCTTGATCGAGCAGATGCAGATTATGTTAAGGAAATCTCTGGATACTCTGTTGGCGGCGTTGCACCAATTGGTTGGATTAATGAGCCCAGCATTACATTAATTGATGAGGCTTTAAGTGATTATCAAGCAGTATGGGCTGCCGCCGGTCATCCACATGCAGTATTTCCAAGCACCTATCAAGAGTTATTAAAGGCATCAGGGGCTAAGGCTGCAAGAGTTGGTAATTAGAGTGAGAATTGCTCTGTGAGTTCTCCTCTTTATATTGAAAAGAGCGGCGCTGGAGATCCCCTAGTTCTTATCCATGGCATGGGATCTGCCAGCAATGCTTTTAAACCGATTCGTTCAACTTTAGATAAGAACTTTTCAGTAGTAACCATTGACCTTCCAGGGCATGGAAAGAGCCCTTATCAAAAAGGTGAATTAATGGATCCCCAATCCTTGGCTCTTAAAGTCTTGGAACAATTAAGCATTGAATCAATTGAGAGCTTTCATCTTGCTGGCAATTCACTTGGTGGCTGGATTGCAATGGAGATGGCTGCAATTGCTCCAGAGAGGGTCAGATCTCTTGTAGGAATTGCGCCTGCTGGCCTATGGCTCAATCCTTATAACGCTAGATATCCAGGCACAGCGCTTGCTCGATTTCTTGCTAGATACACAATTAAGTTAGCTCCAACAGCGCTTCATTTTGCAACCGCTCGTAGATTCGGCTTTGCTGATGTTAGCCCCCGCTGGAATGAGTTTTCTTATGAATTATGCCTAGATGCAACAATTGCAATGGCTAGCTCTGAGGGTTATTACCCCGCTTGGGATGGCATGTTACTAAAGCGCTTTGATCGCCAGATATCTGATTTGATTCCAGTGACAATAATTTTTGGTGATTCCGATAGAACTCTCCCTGAGACCAGCTGCCAGGAGAGATCGCTTGCGCCAAATCATGCTAGATGGATTATTTTCCCTGATACGGGCCATGCACCGATGTGGGATAGTCCCCTTGATGTAATCGATGAGATCAAGAAAGCAGCAGGAGTTACAAAATGATCCTAGTTTTCTTCTGGAAGATTAAAGCTCGCTATATCCCTTGGGCAATTTTGCATATGGGGCTAGATCGTCTAGCTCTAGCTAGAAGAAGTGATGTTAAATTCTGGAAGTTATTAGGGGCTGGAAAAGGTGAAACCTTCACCCCAAGGGATGCCGACATCCGTCGCTGGGGCTTACTAGTTGTAGTTGATAAAGACTCAGAGATTGCCAATTCAAAGATGATTAAGCGTTGGAATAAGAAATCTCAATCACAATTTAGCGCTCAGCTATCTCCAATATCAGTTAATGGCGCTTGGTCTAAGAAGAGCCCCTTTGATCAGATTCCCAAAGTTACTAATGATTGGAGTGGAAAAGTAGTTGCAATCACAAGAGCCAGAATAAAATGGCGTAAGAATGTAATTTTCTGGAACTCAGTTCCTCCAGTTACAACAAGTCTTCATAGTTCACCAGGTTTAATCTCCGCTATTGGAATAGGTGAGGCTCCAATTGGTCTGCAGGGCACCTTCTCTATCTGGGAATCTGGTGAAGCAATTAAGAATTTTGCCTACTCAGGCGCTGCTCATAAAGAGGCAATTAAGGCTACTCATCGCCATGCTTGGTATGCCGAGGAGATGTTTGCACGCTTTGCCCTCATTGAATCTCGCGGCTCGTTATAAGGCACAATTAAGCCATGTCGATTCGTAATTATCGCCCTCGGCGAGATTCACGGCGAAGGATAACTCCGTGGCGAAATTTTACGCTGGTAGCGGTATTAACTGTTGCTCTAGCTCTACAACTCTCCTATCCCTTAATTGAAGGAGAGCGACTTCGTCTAGTAACTATCGCCACTGTCTACTGGGCAGCAGGAGCTATGTTGCTCCACGCTCTCTTTGCATATGGCTTTACCTATGCGATCAGATTTCTTCTAATTACCTTTATCTATTCTCTTTTAGTTGAACAAGTCGGGATGAGAACTACCTGGCCCTTTGGAAGTTATGAGTATTCACCATCTCTTGGATATCAAATCTTTGACGTTCCGCTAGTTGTTCCATTTGCTTGGATCATGATGGCCCACTCGGTATTTATCGCGGCAAGAAGAGTTGCTCCGAATTTTGTATTTTTAGTTGGCGGATATGGCCTTATGGCCTGGGACTTATTTCTAGACCCTCAGATGGTTTCAGCTGGAAGATGGAGTTGGGAGATAAGCGGCAGAAGCGTTCCATTTCAACCAGAAATTCCACTTTCAAATACCTTTGGATGGCTCTTAACTGGAATGGGTTTAATGGCCCTTCTTAACATCTTTCTTCCCAAGGAGAGACGATCTCTAGGATCAAGTAGGGCAGTTCCTGAATTCTTTCTTGCTTGGAGTTGGATCGGTGGAGTGGTAATTAATATTTTCCATTTTGATAGACCAGGCGTGGCATTCCTTGGAGGCTCAGCGCTAGGGGCGCTAGTCATCTGGTATTTCATCTCAGTTAAATACGGCCGCCGAGATTAAGGGAAAATGACTTTTCTATTAGATATCTCTGCGCTTCTGATTGCAATGATGCTTATTTTAGCATTGTTTAACTTCTTTACTTTAAGGGTTGTTTCTAGTAAAGAAAGCACCCCGATTGATCAATCAGTCTCGATATTAATTCCTATGCGTAATGAAGCTGAAAATGTCATTGAACTTATTACTCTCCTTAAAGCGCAGAGCAACCTAATTGATTTTGAAATTATTGCTCTAGATGACTCCTCAAGTGATAACACTAAAGAGT
The DNA here is from genome assembly GCA_937883945.1 of uncultured Clavibacter sp. GTDB lineage: Bacteria > Actinomycetota > Actinomycetes > Nanopelagicales > Nanopelagicaceae > MAG-120802. The sequence continues at coordinate 2,889 of CAKZXY010000050.1, forward strand.
TATTACTAGGAATATCCCAAGGCAACTTAAAAGTAATTGCAGGAAGAGAGCTGGCAGAGGGCTGGCTAGGAAAAAACTATGCCTGCTATCAATTAGCAAAAGCTGCAACTGGTGAGTATTTAGTTTTTCTAGATGCGGATGTTAGGTTAAAGCCAGATGCTATAGCTAGCACGATTGAATCGATGAGAGCATGGAATTGGGATTTCATCTCTGCCTATCCCAGACAGGTTGCGATCACATTTTTAGAGCGCTTAACTCAACCACTTCTTCAATGGTCTTGGTTTACAACTCTGCCACTTCGTATCTCTGAAAAGTGGCCGAGGCCATCAACCGTTGTGGCAAATGGTCAATTCATGGCGATAAAGCGTCAGGCTTACTTTGATTGCGATGGCCATGAGGGCGTTAAAGCTGAAGTCTTAGATGATCTCTACCTGGCTAGAAATTTAGTAAGAGCTGGAGCAAGAGGCGGGGTTGCAGATGGCTCAAGTGTTGCACATTGCCGAATGTATTTAAAAGCTAGCCAACTGATTGAAGGTTATGCCAAATCACAGTGGAGCGCTTTTGTTAATCCACTAGGAGCACTTCTTGCAATATCTCTACTTACTCTCACCTCTATCCTTCCTTTTGCAGCTGGTCTATCAGGAGAGCTCTCTGGTTGGTACCTCTACTTTGCAATCGTGATAACAAGAGTTCTAAGCGGAATTAAAACTAGAACGATTCCAAGCGCCTCACTTCTTCATCCCTTGAGCGCCTTAATCTGGATTTATCTGATCATTCTTTCGTGGATAAAAAAGTATCGAGGCGAGCTAACTTGGCGCGGTAGAAAACTATGAGCCATCACAGCGCTAGCAAAGTCTCAAAATCAATTATTGTGATCGGCTCTGGCATGGGGGGTATGGCAGCTGCTGCCCGCCTTGCAAAACGCGGACATAAAGTGAAAGTCTTTGAAGCAGCTTCTTTTGCTGGTGGAAAGTGTCGAACAGAGGTTATCTCAGGATTTTCATTTGATACTGGCCCCTCACTATTAACCCTTCCAGCTGTTTATAGAGATCTCTTTGTTAAAACAGGAAAGCGTTTAGAAAATCTCGTTCAACTAAGCCCAGTAGATCCATCCTTTACTTACATATTTGATGATGGCAAGAGAGTAACTTTCCCAAATCTCTCACATAGCGGCACAGTCTTAGCTATTACCGAAAGCTTCGGAGCTCAGGCAGGAGATGCTTGGCATCAATTACTAACTAGAGCTGAGAAGATGTGGGGCGCATCAAGACAGGCATTTGTTGAAAGTGAACTCCGCTCCCCCTTTGCGATGCTAAAGAGTCCATCACTTCTCCGCGATTTAAAAACTATCGCTCCATTTACATCTCTTCGAGATTTAGTTAGAAGTTATACCGATAATGTCTACATCGGAAAGATAATTGATCGCTATGCCACCTATACCGGCTCTGATCCTAGAAAAGTGCCTGCAGTCCTTTTAACTATCGCCTTTGTCGAGGAAGCCTTCGGTGCTTGGCATGTTAGCGGCGGAGTTGGCACGCTTGCTAAATCTCTTGAATCTCGACTATGTGATCTAGGAGTTGAGCTACATCTCAACACAAAAGTAGATCAGATCATCACTAAATCTGGAGCAGCAATTGGAGTCAGATTAGCTAATGGCCAAATTCATAATAGCGATGTAGTAATTGCCAATGCCGATGCAGAGCTGGTCTATAACCAACTTCTTGAAAAGAGTTCCAAAACTAGAAGCGCTCGCAAATCTCTTAACAAAGCCACCGCATCACTCTCTGGATTCTCCCTGCTTCTTGGGCTTCGTGGCTCATCAGAGCTAGACCATCACACAGTCTTTTTTCCTAAAGATTATGATGCTGAATTTGACTCAATCTTTGATAAGAAGTTGCCAGTAGAAGATCCAGCCATTTATATCTGTAATCCAAATGATTCTAAGATGAAGCGAGCTGAAGTTGATGAGAGTTGGTCGGTGCTAATTAATGCCCCTCGCCATCAACCAAAAGATGGATTTGATTGGGATGAGAAGAGTTCAAAAGAATATAGCGAGCACATTATTGATCTAATGGAGGCAAAGGGATTAGATGTTCGCTCGAGGCTTGAAGTCTTAGAATATAGATCTCCGGCAGATCTAGAGAGAAACGTTAACGCCCCCGGTGGTTCTATCTATGGAACATCTAGCAATGGAGCTAGATCTGCTTTCTGGAGGGCGCGCAATCGTTCAAAGATTAAGAACTTATTCTTAGTTGGTGGTTCAACTCACCCTGGCGGAGGGCTACCTCTAGTTGGAATTAGCGCTGAGATTGTTGCAGAAGCGGTCGAAGAAAATTCAGAACAGTAAATAAAGAAATCACTTGAAGAACTGCCCAGATCTGAGAGAGTAGCGTTACTAAATCCATATCAACAGCTCTTGCAACGAGAGCAATAAATAAAATGCTAGCTCTAATTGGACGCTCACCGATAGTTACAACCCCTAGTTGAGTAACTCCAAGTGATGCTGCCCTTGAGCGCATATATTCTTGAAGAAAAGCTGCAAGCCAGGCGATTAATACCAATTGATATGGGGCGCCAAGTAGATAGAGACTAAAGGCCCAGAGCGCTTCAACAATTCGATCGATAAAGCCATCAAGCAGCGCTCCCCACCTGCTGACCTTGCCGGTGAGTATTGCCAAGGATCCATCAATGCCATCTGCAATTAAGGAGAAGACCAGAAACGCTATAGCCCAATTACTTTCAATACTTACTACCAAGCTGATACCTAGAAGTAATCCAAAGATAGAGAGAGTATTTGGGCTAACTCTTAAAGCCGCTAAGGGCTTACATAGCAGGAATGAAATCTCTAGCCAGGCTCTAACAATTCCCTTTATCTCTGCGCCACCATGAAGGCTGGACCAAGAGTTAAAGAAGTCAGACTTTTTCATCTAAGCCCAATTCTCTTTATGATTTCAATGGTCGGGGCTGCGCTATTCATAGTATAAAAGTGTAAACCTGGTACTCCATAATCTAGAAGATCTCTAGATAATTCACTGGCAATATCAATTCCCACTTTGACTACCTCAGCTGGACTATCTCCTGCTGCCTCAACTCTTCTTTGAATTTCAATTGGTATTGCAGAGCCTGCAAGTTCACTCATTTTCTTTAATTGAGCAAAGTTAGTAATAGGAAGAATTCCAGGATAGATATCAAGCTTTGAACCTTTAGCTCTGATTTTATTTACTAAGTTTGTGTAGCCCTTAACATCAAAGAAGAATTGAGTTGTAGCAAAACTTGCTCCACATCTCTCTTTCTCAAGTAGCACTTTTATATCTTGTTCAAAATTACCCTTTGAAGCTGGATGGCCATCAGGAAAAGCTGCAACACCAACTTCAAAGCCCATACTTACTGCAAGCGAGACTAACTGATCTGCATAATCAAAGCCTCCAGCTGTGCTCTCCCATTTCACGCCAGGTCCGCCCTTAGGATCTCCGCGAAGAGCAAGGATTGACTTAATCCCAGAGACTTTATATTGGCTCAGAATTTCAATTAGCTCATCTCTACTAGATCCAACACAGGTTAGGTGTGCAATCGTTGAGAGTCCGCTTCTTGCCGTGATCTCTGAAGTGATTCTTATTGTGCGATCTCTAGTTGAACCACCTGCGCCATAAGTAACTGAAACAAAATCAGGTTTATAGAGTTCAAGAGCCTTTAGGGCGCTCCATAGACGCTCCTCTCCTGCCTGATCTTTAGGCGGAAAGAACTCAACAGAGAAGGTAGGAGCGCTATTCATATAGCGGGAGGGTACCGTTGCGCCGTGAAATCTCCTGACCTATCCCAGCTTCGCGCCGAGATAGATAAGACCTTGGCCTCATTTACCGTTGCAAGAAGCGCTGCCCTTGTTGATATTGGCCCAGAGCTAGAGCCGGTAGCAAAGGCGATGTCAGATTTTATTACCCAAGGTGGAAAGAGATTTCGACCAATCTTTGCCTACTTAGGTTACCTAGGAAGTGGTGCAGAGCCACGAGTGGAGATACTTCGCGCCTGCACATCCTTAGAGTTAGTCCATGTCTGCGCACTTATCCACGATGATGTAATGGATGGCTCTGACACTAGAAGAAATAAACCAGCAATACATAAAGCGTTTCAGCAAATTCACCAGGATGCCTCCTACAAAGGTAGCTCTGAAAGATTTGGAAGTTCCTCTGCAATTCTTATGGGTGATTTAGCTCTGGTCTGGGCAGATCGTTTATTAGTTGAATCCGGAATAAGTGGAGATGAATTTCTTCAAGTGCAATCAGTCTTTGGCGATATGCGAGATGAATTGATGGCTGGTCAATACTTAGATGTTTTAGAGGGCGCACTTGCTACAACAAGCATTGAAAGATCTTTAAAAGTTGCTCGATATAAATCAGGTAAATACTCAATTGAACGTCCTCTTCACTTTGGCGCAGCGCTCTCTGGAAAGAAAGAGCTCATGAGCACATACTCATCTTTTGGACTTCCGCTTGGAGAGGCCTTTCAATTACGCGATGACCTTCTTGGCGTATTTGGAGACCCAGAGGTCACTGGAAAGCCAGCAGGTGATGATTTAAGAGAGGGAAAACGAACTGTACTAATTGCTCTAACTATGGAAGCAGCCAATAAAGAAGAGCGTGATCTGCTATCAGCATCACTTGGAGATGAGGGCCTTGATAAGACTCAAATCCTTAAGCTTCAAGAGATCATCTCTAGCTCTGGAGCGGTTGCTCAAGTTGAGAAGCTCATCACAGAACTTCGGGATAGAGCTATTTCTGCGTTGCGAGATAGCCAAGTTGAGGCGAGTATTCTCTCTGTATTAGAAGAGATGGCAACTATTGCAACACAACGGAGTCTTTAAAATGCGAAAAGTTAAAGGCAAGACAGACCGAGTAGTTGTGGTTGGCGCGGGTCTTGCTGGACTTAGTTGCGCTCTTCGATTGGCAGGCGCTGGGCGAGAAGTAATAGTGATTGAGCGGGAAGCTGTTCCTGGCGGCCGTAATGGCCTAATGAGAAAAGATGGATATTCATTTGATACTGGTCCAAGTGTTTTAACTATGCCAGATCTAATTGCTGATGCTCTGGCATGTGTTGGAGAGAAGATTGAAGATTGGCTAGAGCTGATGCCACTTAAGCCGCTATACCGGGCTTTTTATGCCGATGGTTCTCAATTAGATGTACATGCAAATACTGAGCAGATGGAAGCAGAGATTGCAAAAAATATTAGCGCAGATGAAGCTGCTGGATATAGAAGATATGTTGATTTCGTTACTAAGTTATATAAGTATGAAATGAATGACTTTATTGATAGAAATATTGACTCTCCCCTAAATCTACTAACTCCTAATCTTGCTCGTTTGATTGCTCTTGGTGGATTTAGAAAGCTAGCTCCAAAAGTCTCTCAATTCTTAAAAGATCCTAGAACTCAACGCGTTTATTCTTTTCAGGCAATGTATGCCGGAGTATCTCCACAGCAGGCACTTGCTATTTATGCAGTCATTGCCTATATGGATTCAGTTAATGGAGTTTTCTTTCCTAAGGGAGGAATGCACGCAGTTCCAAGAGCGTTAGCGGGAGCTGCCGAGAAACATGGCGTGACTTTCAAATATAACACCACAGTGACAAAAGTAGAAAAAATCGGATCTCGGGCAAGTGCTGTAATTACTAGTGATGGCCAGAGAATTGAATGTGATGTTGTAGTTCTAAACCCAGATTTGCCTGTGGCATGGCGGGATTTACTTGGCAAGACTCCGCTATCTGTTAAGCGACTTAATTACTCGCCTTCCTGTGTAACTATCTTGGCTGGTTCTTCCAAGAGCTATGATCATTTAGCCCATCACAATATTCACTTTGGCCACTCCTGGGATCTAGTTTTTGACGAGCTAATCACTAAAAGGAAGTTGATGAGCGACCCTAGCCTTTTAGTAACTCTGCCATCAAAAGATGATCCAAGCCTTGCCCCAAATGGAAAACATAGTTATTACATTCTCTTTCCAACGCCAAATCTTGATGCTGATATTGATTGGAAGAAGATGAAGGGCGTTTATAAAGATCAGATGTATGCCACTATGGAGCAGCGGGGCTATAAAGATTTTGCCAATTCAGTTGAGGTGGAACATGTAACAACTCCCCTAGATTGGCAAGAGATGGGGATGGAGAGGGGTGCTCCATTTGCAAGCGCACATACTTTCTTGCAAACCGGACCATTTAGGCCAAGTAATATGGCAAAGGGATATGAGAATGTGGTCTTTACTGGAAGTGGTACCCAACCTGGAGTTGGAGTTCCAATGGTTCTAATCTCAGGAAGACTTGCAGCAGAGAGAATCGTTGGGCCAGTAAAGTAAAGATGGATGAGTTAAGCGCTGCTGGAATCCATGATCCTGAGCTACGCAAATCTTATTTAGAGTGCAAGAGGCTCAACTCTCTCCATGGAAAAACTTATTACCTAGCTACTCTCCTACTTCCTAAATCAAAGCGACCACATGTGCATGCGCTCTACGGCTTTGCTCGTTATGCCGATGAGATTGTTGATGATTTAGCCTCAACTCTTACTCATCAAGAAAAGGTAGATGAACTTGGTAGGTGGAGCGATCAGCTCTTATCCGATATTTCAATGGGGCGAAGTAGCGATCATGTTGGACGAGCTCTAGTTGATACAGTGCAGCGCTTTAACATTCCAATTTCTTACTTCGAAGCATTTCTTCATTCCATGGCTATGGATTTATCAATAACTCAGTATGAAAAGTATGAAGATCTTATGGAGTATGTCTATGGATCTGCTGCAGTAATTGGCCTTGAGATGGTTCATGTTCTAGGAACAGTTGAGGGCAAAAAATCAGAGGCGCTCATACCAGCTGAGAAGTTAGGAATAGCCTTTCAATTAGCCAACTTCATCAGAGATGTGGGTGAGGATTTAGAACGGGGGCGAATCTATTTACCAATGGCCGAGCTAGCATCATTTGGCGTAGATCGCGCGATGCTAGAGGCAAGGCAAGTAAGCCCTGAAATCATCCAAGCGCTCAAGTTTCAGATTGCAAGGGTGCGTCAACTACAGAGCGAGGCAGATGCTGGAATAGAGCTACTCAGCCCCGATGCAAGGGCGTGTATAAAAGCAGCAAGTGAGCTCTACTGCGGAATTGTTGATGAGGTTGAAAAGATTGATTATCAAATTTTTAATAAACGAGCTAAAACTTCTAATTGGAGACGAGTAAGAACTGCCCTTCCTGCCTATTTCTCAGCTCTTGCTTCTCGCTAGTTTCTCTGCACTCCCCTTCTTCCCCAATATATCCACTGTGAGATAACCATAACAATCATAGAAAATCCAAAGAAGAGATCCTCCACTGGAGCTGAGGCAATTCTCACTCCAACTATTACATCAGGGTCATAGGTAATAATGCCTCTAGATGTCAACCACCAATTAGTAATAATCTGAAAAAAGAGCATGATGGCATATGCGTTCCAGAAACTCTTTCTTGATAAAACTCTAGATTTAGTTAGATAGAAATCAAAGAGAATTACGAGTGGAATTGAGAGAAGGGCTAGTTGGGTGTAGCTCATTTCTCATCACCATAACTCCAATGAGGCTTTACCCGTCTCACAGCTTCTATGGTCATTAAGGCTGCAAGAGGAACTACGATAAAGAAGAGAAACTCTTCAAGTGGAATTCCGGCAGGTCCAAATATTCCTACAACCTGCTCGCGATCAAAGAACCAATGCTTAGAGTTAACTGCGTAATAATCCCAAATCAAAAAGATAGTTGCTGTTGGAAGAATAGCTAGCATCGCACGCTTGATTCTCCGCAATACTCCAACCTTTAGAAAAATCTCAAGCCAGAATGAGCCGAGAACTGTGAAGGCGAGCATCGCAAAATAACCAAACTTAAGCATGGGCTAATGCTATTCTTCTACTAATCGGGAGCCAAAAGTTGGCTGAGAGGACCTCATCGAAGGTCGACCGAAAGACCAGTTCGGTAATGCGAATTGGAAGGGAGATTATTGATGTTTACTATTTTCACAGCTTGGGGCTATGAAGTATCGGCCTTAGAGATAAGCGCAGTTATTACCTCATTTACAGCGGTCCTTCTTGGGGCGCGTGGGGTGAGAATGACCTGGCCTTGGTATCTCCTTAGCGCATCGCTTTATGCAATCTTCTTCTATCAAGTAGATCTAATTGCTAGCGCGCTGCTCCAATTTGTCTTCATTGGCGCAGCCATCTGGGGTTGGCTCGGATGGAAGAAATCTGGCGTTCTGCCTAGATATATGAATAATAAGGAAAGAGCGATCTGGCTCTCAGCTTTAGTAGCATCTTGGCTAATTACTGCTCCAGCTCTTGAAAACATCGGCGCTGCTGCAACTCTTCCTGATTCCTTCTTGCTTGTCTCAAGCACTCTGGCACAGGCTGTGATGGTGCTACAGAGAAATGAAACTTGGATTGCCTGGATTGTGATTGATATTTTTGGGACCTATCACTATGCCAATCAAGGCTATTGGTTCACTGCATTGCTCTACGGCGTATTTACTGTAATCGCCTTCTTTGGGCTAAAGCGTTGGAAGAAGTTATCTAGTAGCGCTAATCCAATCTAATATGAACCAGCCATCACTTAGTGAAATCATCGCAAGTATAAAAAAGGGCAGAGCAATAGGTAATGTTGGACGAATCGTTGCTATTGATGGACCTGCTGGAGCTGGGAAAACAACTCTAGCCAACCGCCTTAAAGAAAATATCAAAGATCAAAGTATTGAGATTATTCATATGGATGATCTCTATGATGGTTGGCAGAACTCACTAACTCCAGCGCTGGGTAAAGTTTTGGATCTAAGCATCTGCGCCCCAGTTTCTAAGGGAAAGAGCTTTCAATATAGAAAATATAATTGGATTGAATCAAAGTTCGGAGCTTTACTTGACTTCTCTTTTCCCAAGATCTTAATTCTTGAGGGAGTGGGTTCAGGTCAGAGGGTTGTTAGAAAGTATCTCGATGAGCTGATCTGGATTGATATCTCTGCTTCGCTTGGTTTGCAGAGAGTCTTACAGAGAGATGGCGCATACCTTGAAAAAGAGATGGAGATCTGGCAGATGAGAGAGAATTTCCACTTTGTTGCAGACAACACTCGCGATAGCGCCACTATTCGCATTGATGGAGCAAATTTCATCTAAAATTCCCACGTGTCAGAGTTAATTGGAGAAATCATCGATGGGCGCTATCAGCTAACCCGCGTTGTTGGCTCTGGGGGAATGGCAACAATTTATGCCGCGATAGATTTAAGACTTGATCGCCAAGTTGCAGTTAAAGTCATGCATTCACATCTTGCCCAAGATGAGCAATTTGTCTCACGATTTATAAGAGAGGCAAAAGCTGCTGCATCGCTCTCTCATCCCAATATCGTTGCAGTATTGGATCAAGGCTGGAATCAAGGTGGTGCTCCTTGCGTCTTTATTGTCATGGAGTTAATAGAAGGTGCAACGCTTAGAGATTACATAATTGAGCAAGGCGCTCTCTCTGCCGAACGAGCTTTATCAATTATTACACCAGTTGCAAGTGCGCTTGCTGCTGCACACAAATTGGGAATCGTTCATAGAGATATAAAACCTGAAAATATCTTGGTATCTAAGGAAGGTCGTATAAAGATTGCTGACTTTGGTTTAGCTAGAGGAGCCTTACTTGGAAATACTATGACGGCTGAATCTAGTGTGATATTAGGAAGTGTTTCATACCTCTCCCCCGAGCAAGTTCAAAGGGGGGTGGCAGATGCTAGAAGTGATATCTACTCACTTGGAATTGTTCTCTTTGAAATCCTCACCGGAGAAAAGCCCTATCAGGGAGAAGATCCAGTACAGGTAGCGATAAAACATGTAAACGAACGGGTGCCTGCTCCCTCAACGCTAAAGCCTGGACTCTCTGTAGAGATGGATCAACTGGTCTTATCAACTACAGATATCGATCCTGATAAACGGCCAAGAGATGCCGTTATATTGCTTGAGAAACTACGTGAACTCTCCGAGAAGCTAGATCCCCGTAAGAGACAATTAAGTCTAGAACTTGACCTGCCACCACTTGCTATCAAAGAACCAGGAAAAAAAGATGGCGCAAAACGCCTCCGTAGAGATAAAGATCGTGAAGTAGAAATTCCCAAAAATCAGGAGGCGACCGTGAAAAAAGAGAAGAGTTCTTCAATAGGTAAGAAGGCTTTATCTAAGCGCATTAAGCGCAACCGTCAGATAGCAGCTCTGATTGCAATCGCTCTTGGAGTTGGTATTTGGTATGTAATTGTTGGCCCTGGTTCAAAAGTAATTGTTCCATCTCTTGCAGGCCTGACGGTCAAGGAAGCAAGTAGTGAGTTGGCCGACCTCGGCCTTGATTTAAGAGTAGAGCGCGAGGAATTTAATGAAGATATCCCAGAAGATCGAGTGATTAACTCAAGTCCTGCTGGGGGTGGCCGCATTTCACCTGATGGAACAGTTGAGGTAACAATCTCAAAGGGTAAAGAGCGTTATATCGTTCCAACTCTTCAGGGACTAAAAATAGAAATTGCTGAAGGATTAATTACTGATAATAATTTAGTTGTTGGTGAGGTAATCGAAGAGTTCTCAAGTGAGTTTCCCAAAGGCTTTATTATGCGAAGCAGCCCTGCTGCTGGTGAACGCATAAAGCGCGATAGCCAAGTGACTTTATATCTCTCAAAAGGCATTGAGCAGATAGGGATCTCCAGCTATCAAGGAAAAAGTGGCGAGCAAGCTCTTAATGAATTGACTGAAGCTGGTTTTGATGTTGAAACTAAGTATATCTTTAGTGAAGATTTGCCAATAGGAGCAGTTGTAAATCAGATCCCAAGTGGTGGAGATATCGATAAGGGAAGCGTAATAACCTTAACTGTATCTAAGGGATCTCAGTTTGTTTTTATTCCTAATGTCTTCTCCTTAACTCAAGCCAAGGCCGTTGATACCCTTAAGGACCTTGACTTGAAGGTAATTATCAAGAAAGTTGGTAATAAAAAGATCAAAGTTGTCACCAATATCTCACCAAAAGTGGGAGATAAAGTGAAACGTGGCTCAACTGTCACAATCACTGTAGGGTGATTTAGTGCCCAAAGCAGTGAAGAAACCTAGGATTGGTGCTCATGTGCCAACTTCAGGTGGAATGGCCAAGCGCGCTATTGAATACGCCAAAACTATAAAGGCTGAAGCTATTCAGGTATTTGCCTCAAATCCCAGAGGTTGGGCGATGCCTGAGACAAATCATGAGGCTGATCAAGCATTCATTGAAAAAGCGAATGAGCTAGAAATTGAGACCTATGTTCACGCGCCATTTCTTATTAATTTAGGATCTCCAACCGAGGGCACCTATAAGAACTCTCTTGCATCTACTAAATACTCCCTCAAGCGAGGACGTGAGATAAAGGCTAAAGGCGTAGTAATTCACACAGGTTCTGCAGTTGATGAAGGAAATATCAAAAAGGCGTGGAAACAGATCCATGAAGGCATGATGCCAATACTTAACGAACTAGATGACCAAGATCCTTGGCTTCTACTTGAACCTACTGCTGGTCAAGGTCAATCACTCGTCAAGCGCTTAGAGGATTTGAATAATTATTTTGAAGCCCTTGAGTGGCATCCCAAGGTTGGTATCTGTCTTGATACCTGCCATGTTTTTGCAGCAGGGCATGACATAAAGAGTAAGGGTGGAATGAGCGCAACTATTGACTTGTTGGTGGAGGTTGCAGGCGCTGAGCGAATTCAGCTAATTCATGCCAATGACTCTATGGATGTGCTTGGCTCCCTTAAAGATCGCCATCAAAATCTTGGAGAAGGCGAGATTGGCACTAAGCCATTTGCAGAACTTCTAGCTCACCCCGCTATTGTTGATGCTCCGCTAATTCTAGAAACTCCAGGGGAAGAGCCCGAGCATGGAAGTGAAGTAGCGATACTAAAGAAGATGAGGGATAAATAGTGCAACTTAGATTAGCCCCCTGGGCCCTTCTTGCAGTAGCTGCAATGTGGGGAATTTCCTTTGTCTGGATGAAAGATATTTTAGATCAGCAAGATGTTTATAGCTTTCTAGATTCAAGATTTATCTTTGCGGCACTGGCTATGATAATTATCAAGCCCAAGGTATTAAAACTCTTTACCAAAGAGCTAGTAAGTAAAGGTTTCATCATTGGATTGGCTCTAGGCTCTGGTTATATTTTTCAAACACTCGGTCTTGATCGAACTACTCCTGCAATAACTGGATTTATCACCGGCCTTTATGTCGTAATAACTCCATTAATTGCAGCTCTTTTACTAAAGGAGCGAGTCACCCTGACAATGTGGGGCTTTATTCTTTTGGCGGTAGTGGGCCTTGCAGTTCTATCCGTTGAAGGTTGGAGCGTTGGTATTGGAGAGTTTCTAGTATTTATCTCGGCAATTTTATTTGCAGTTCATATCATCATGCTTGGTGCTTGGAGCAAGAACTTTGATGCCTACGCCCTAACAGTGATGCAGTTAATCGGCTGCGCCTTCTTATCGGCAATTCCTGCCGGGATAAATGGCTTTAACCCTCCCCCAGATACTCAAGTTTGGGCAGTGGTTATCTTTACAGCTGTCTTTGCCACAGCGATAGCCTTTGTAATCCAAACTTGGTCACAGGCTCGAATCTCTACTACTAAAGTTGCGGTGATATTAATGATGGAGGTGGTATTTGCCGCTCTATTCTCATTTGCATATGGAATGGAGCCCTTCACTCTTCGTTTAGCAATCGGTGGCACCTTGGTGCTCATTGCCATGCTTGCCATTGTGCAGCCACGCTTTTCATCTCCTAGATCTAGCTGAGATACTAAGGAGATGGCAGATAGCTTGGAATTCATCGATTTAAGATCTGACACTGTAACTAAACCTTCTTTAGAGATGCGCTCTGCAATGGCTAGAGCAGAAGTTGGCGATGATGTCTATTCTGATGATCCAACTGTTAACTCTCTCGAAGAGAGAGTTGCTGAGCTATTTGGGAAAGAAGCTGCCTTATTTACCCCAAGTGGATCTCTTGCAAATCAATTATCAATTCGATCTTTAGTATCTCCAGGCGAGGAGTTAATCTGTGAAACTAACTCCCATATCGCCCGCGCTGAGCTTGGAGCGGCAGCGACTTTTAGCGGAATTACAACGAGGACCTGGCTTGCAGAGCGTGGGTTATTAAACGCTAGCCAAATTCTAGAACTAGCAAAACCTGATTCTGGCCCCTATCTAGTTTCAACTACAGCAATTGCGATTGAAAATACCCATAACTTTGGTGGTGGAAGCATTCAACCAATAGAAGAAATCGCTCTGCTGAGTAGGCAGGCAAGAGAGTTAGGGCTCTTTCTCCACCTTGATGGGGCAAGGATTTGGAATGCTCATGTTGCATCTGGAATTTCTCTACTTGAGTATGGAAAGTACTTTGAAACTATTAGCGTCTGCCTATCAAAGGGGCTAGGAGCGCCAGTTGGATCGCTGATGATCTCCAATAAAGAGCGCATCTCCTCGGCTAGAGTTTGGCGTAAGCGATATGGCGCTGGCATGAGACAGGTTGGAATTCTGGCAGCTGCTGGCCATTACGCACTTGATCACAACATATCTCGATTAGCCGATGATCATATAAAGGCTAAAAAGCTAGCTCAAGTATGTGCAAGCGCTGCGCCCTCAACTATTAATCCAGATTTTGTTGAGACAAATATCGTTGGACTTGATCTCTCCAAGGCAAATGTATCTGCGCTTGAATTTGCCTCCTCTGCAAAACAAAAAGGTTTATTGGTTAGCGCCCTAGGAAAGAGCTACCTTCGATTGGTAACTCATATGGATATAACCGATGAGGCAAATGAGAGAGCCGGCGCTATTTTAAAGGAGTTACTAGAGCGCGCCTTCGTGCTTAAGTAGCCACTCTTTATATCTCAATCCATAAGCATAATTTCCTAGCGCCCCGCCTGTTTTAACAATTCGATGACAAGGAACCACAAGGGCAATTAAATTTCGAGCACAAGCACTTCCTGCTGCTCGCACCGCATCATCTGAACCTGCCCGCTTTGCTAAATCGGCATAGGAGATAGTTTTTCCTGGAGAGACTTTTCTCATCACTCTCCATGCTGATTGTGAAAACTTCTCACCTTCCTGATCAACTTTAATCCCATCAAGCGCTTTTAGATCCCCGTCAAAGTAATCAGAGACTAGATCTGTAATTATTGGAATTTGATTGACTTTCTTGCTCTCTAATTGTCTCTCCTGCTTAGAGATTGAGTCAAGGAGTTCATCTTGTGAGGTAAAACCTGCAGCGATAAGAATATGTTCGCGTGATATTAGAGATAGAGCCCCTACTGGAGTTTTAAGAGTAGTTCGAAGCAACACTTGCAAATCCTACTGTCCTAAACTAAATATGGAAATACTACAAACGATCGCGAAGCATCTCAGCTACAAGGAAAGCAAGCTCTAAAGATTGTGTGTGGTTAAGCCTTGGATCACAAGCGCTCTCATATCGGGTAGCGAGATCCTCATGCGAGATTTCCTCTCCCCCACCGACACACTCTGTAACATCATCGCCGGTTAATTCAATGTGAATTCCTCCAGGATGGGTTCCAAGTTTCTGATGAACTTCAAAGAAGCCCTTTACTTCATCTAGAACATCATCGAATTTACGAGTTTTATACCCGCTTGGAGCTTCATAAGTATTGCCATGCATTGGATCGCAGACCCAGAGAACTTTCGCTCCCGACTTCTCAACCGCTTCAATAATTCCTGGAAGAACGCTACGCACATTTGTTGCGCCCATTCTGGTTATAAAGGTTAAGCGACCTGGCTCATTATCTGGATTAAGGGCCTTGATAATTTCTAGCGCGCTCTGAGCAGTTGTCTTTGGACCTAGTTTGACCCCTATAGGATTTTTAATCTTCTTTGCAAAATCAATATGTGCCCCATCTAATTGACGTGTGCGCTCGCCTATCCAAACAAAGTGCGCTGAAACATCATAAGCATCGCCAGTTCTTGAATCAATTCTAGTTAGGGCCTTCTCATACTCAAGAATTAGAGCCTCATGACTTGAATAAAAATCAACTGTCTTAAACTCCTCAGGATTAATCCCTGCAGATCTCATAAAATCAAGAGCTCTTCCAATTTCATTAGCCATAGCTTCATAGCGCACACCAATACGCGAATCCTTAACAAAACCTTTATTCCACTCATGAACTAAACGCAGGTCTGCAAAGCCGCCTTGAGTAAAGGCGCGAACTAGATTTAGCGTTGAGGCAGAGGTTTGATAAACCTTAACTAGGCGAGCAGGATTAGGGCGACGGGCTTCTGGTGTGAATTCCAGATCATTAACAGCATCCCCGCGATATGCAGGGAGTGAAACTTCGCCTCTCGTCTCCAAATCATTACTTCTAGGCTTTGCAAATTGCCCTGCCATTCGACCAACTTTTATTACCGGAAGGCTTGCGCCATATTGGAGAACTGCAGCCATCTGCAAAATAGTCTTAATACGGTTTCGAATCGAGTCAGCAGTTGCTCCCAGAAATGTCTCTGCGCAATCTCCACCTTGCAGCATAAAAGCTTTGCCATCTGCTGCTTGAGCAATTTTCTCTTTTAAGTTATCGCATTCGCCAGCGAAAACTAGTGGTGGAAGCGACTTTAATTCTTTTACTGCCAACTCTAATTCAGAGCGATCTGGCCAATTAGGCTGTTGAGCTGCCTTGAGGGCGGGATCAAAGAGAGAATCAATTGACATGGTCAAAGAGTAGGCAACTTAGGGCAATCGGCGTCGGCCAATTATCCGAAGAAAACTTCTGCCTCTGCTAATAGAGCTGGATCTACCGTCTTTAACTTCTCAGTAGCTGAGGCCAATGGGACACGCTTAATTGCTGTGCCATGAAGCGCAACCATCTTGCCCCAATCCCCTTCATGAGCCGCAGTTATGGCATGCAGACCAAAACGCGTTGCAAGAACTCGATCAAATGCTGTTGGCGTTCCCCCACGTTGAATATGGCCAAGAATTGAGGTGCGAGCCTCAGCTCCCGTGCGCTTTTCAATCTCATTAGCTAACCACTCACCAATTCCTGAAAGTTTGACATGGCCAAAGGCATCTTTAGTTGAATCTTTAGTAATTAAATCGCCATCTTTTGGAAGGGCGCCCTCTGCCACCACCAAAATTGGAGCATAAGATTGTTCAAATCTAGATTTAACATATGAGCAAACTTTATCGATATCAAATGGAACTTCAGGAATGAGAATGCATGATGCGCCGCCGGCAAGTCCAGAGTGCAGCGCAATCCAGCCAGCATGTCTTCCCATAACCTCCACAATTAGCGCGCGGTGATGAGACTCTGCAGTGGTATGAAGACGATCGATTGCCTCAACTGCAATATTAACTGCGGTATCAAAGCCAAATGTGTAATCAGTGTTATTTAGATCATTATCAATGGTCTTTGGAACGCCAATTACTTTTACACCTAAAGCATCTAATTTTGTAGCAACACCTAAAGTATCTTCTCCGCCGATAGCAATTAGAGCATCAACATTCATCTTGGCAAGATTTTCTTTGATTCGCTCTACTCCATTTTCAATCTTAAATGGATTGGTCCGTGATGAACCAAGAATGGTTCCACCGCGCGGAAGAATTCCTCGGGTCGCCGCAATATTTAGCGGCATCGTAAGCCCCTCTAGCGGGCCTTTCCATCCATCACGAAATCCGATGAACTCATAGCCATATTCTTTTTCGCCCTTGCGTACCACTGCTCTGATTACTGCATTTAGTCCAGGACAATCTCCGCCGCCTGTAAGCACACCGAAACGCATATGAATTACTCCGATTAGATAATGGATTTGAATCAGCTCTGACTCAGGTAGAGATTCTAGCGCATTGCAAAATTATCAATGAAATTACCGCGTAACTACCACGCCTTTTCCAACTACAACTATTCCACCAGGTGAAACTGTGAAGCGCTGGCGATCTCTCTCTATATCAAATCCAATACTGGCCCCAGGTTCCACAATTACGCTCTTATCTAAGATTGCATTTTTAACCCTAGCTCCATCCCCTATTCGCACAGCCGGCATAAGTACTGAGCTCTCAACTACAGAGTCGCGACCAGCATAGACATCATATGAGGCAACAGTTCTGCGCAGTTCGCCGCCAGAGATAATAGATCCAGCACCAACAACTGAATCAAATGCAATTCCACGCTCTGAGAACTTTGCTGGAGGTAGAGATGGTGGATTGGTAAGAATTGGCCACTGGCGATTATAAAGATTAAAAATAGGTAGCGGCGAAACTAAATCCATATGTGCATCAAAATAACTATCAATGCTTCCTACATCACGCCAATAACCTTTATCGCGCTCAGTCTCACCTGGCACCACATTATTTGCAAAGTCATAAACCTTTGCAAGGCCAGCTCTAGTCATAGCAGGAATGATGTTTGCGCCTAAGTCATGACGGGAGTCGACATCTTCCGAATCAAGAATCAGGGCCTCCTCCATCGCGTCGCGACGAAAGATGTAATTACCCATGGAAACCAAACATAAATCAGGATGACCTGGCATTGCTGGAGGATCTTTAGGCTTTTCATGAAATGCTTTTATAGTAACTCCATCGCTATCAAGTTCAATAACTCCAAATTCCGAAGCCTCAGATCGCTTCACTCTAATTGCAGCAACTGTTACTCCAGCTCCGCTTTCCAAGTGACTTATATACATTGCATTCGGATCCATCCGATAGACGTGATCTGCGCCAAAGACGATTACATGTTTTGGGTTCTCATCATGGATTAAATTGAAATTCTGCAAAATCGCATCAGCGCTTCCGGTATACCAACGTGGACCAAGTCTCTGCTGCGCTGGAACAGGGGTGATGTAGTTTCCAAGGAGGGTAGACATTCTCCATGTTGTAGTTATATGTCTATCAAGTGAATGAGATTTGTACTGTGTAAGAACTGCAATTCTTAAAAACCCAGCATTAACAAGATTGGAGAGAACAAAATCAACTAAACGATAGGAGCCACCAAATGGAACTGCCGGCTTTGCTCTATCTGCTGTTAATGGCATCAAGCGCTTACCTTCGCCACCAGCAAGCACTATTCCTAATGGAAGATCTAAGCGGGCCATATGTCTAACGATACTCTTGGCAGGTGAGCAGCGCTAAGGTCAAAGTAGCCATGATTACTCGCGAATGGCCCCCTGAAATCTATGGTGGAGCCGGGGTTCATATCGCAAACCTAGTCTCAGCTCTCAAGCAGAGCGGAAATATCGAGAGCTTTGTTCATTGCTTTGGTGAGGCAAGAAGTGATGCCGCTAATTATCAATTACCTAAAGAGCTATCCTCTATTAATCCAGCGCTTCAAACCCTTCTACTTGATAGCGATATTGCTAAAAATCTGAAGGGGATGGATATTGCGCACTCCCATACTTGGTATGCCAATCTAGCCGGGTATTTAGCGATGAAAATATTTGGAATTCCCCATGTCATTACCGCCCACTCTCTGGAACCCTTGCGTCCCTGGAAAGCTGAACAGCTAGGTGGTGGATATCAAATTTCATCATGGGCTGAAAAGATTTCCTATGAGAGCGCATCTGCCATCATCGCAGTTAGCGATGGCATGAGAGCTGATGTGTTAAAGGCCTATCCCAAGATAGATACCAATAAAGTTGTGACGATTAGAAATGGGATAGATACCAAGGCCTTTGCTCCTAATCCAAATTCAGAGGTTTTGAAAAAATATGGGATTAATTCACCTTATGGTTTATTTGTTGGAAGAATAACTAGACAGAAGGGTCTTGCTCACTTGCTTCGTGCTTGGCAGAGAGTTCCTAAGGATTACTCTCTA
This sequence comes from uncultured Clavibacter sp., assembly GCA_937883945.1. Lineage (GTDB taxonomy): Bacteria > Actinomycetota > Actinomycetes > Nanopelagicales > Nanopelagicaceae > MAG-120802. Next base: position 21,698 of record CAKZXY010000050.1, read on the forward strand.
GTGCTCGCGGCAGGATCACCTGATGAACCAGCAATCGGTGCTGAAGTTGAGCAACTAATTGCAGAGCTATCAAAGCAGCGAGGAAATATCATTTGGATTAAGCAGATGCTAGATCGTGAAGAATTAACCGCTCTTCTTACGGGAGCTCAAGTGTTTCTCTGTCCATCAATCTATGAGCCGCTAGGAATTGTTAATTTAGAGGCGATGGCCTGTGAAACCGCAGTTGTGGCATCTAAAGTTGGAGGCATTCCTGAGGTAGTAGTTGATAATGAAACTGGATTATTAGTTGATTACTCATCTAATCCGTCAGAGTTTGAAGATCTCCTTGCTTCTGCGATTAATAAATTAATGTCAGATAAATCACTATCTATTAAATACGGTCAAGCAGGGCGAATTCGCGCGATTGAGCACTTCGGATGGGATAAGGTTGCTAATTCCACCATCGAGTTATATCGGAGTCTAATAAAGTAAATGTCACGAAAAGGTTGGGTGCTCTTTGCCCTAGTTGGTTTGCTATGGGGAGTTCCCTATCTATTTATGAAAGTTGCAGTTGAAGAGCTTTCAACTCCAGTAATTGTTTTTGCTCGCCTTGCTATTGGAGCCCTTCTCTTGATTCCAGTAGCCCTATATGAAAAATCTATTCGGCCAGCTCTTAAGTACTGGCCATATATTCTGTTCTACTCTGTTCTTGAAATGGTAATTCCTTGGTATTTGATTACTACCGCTCAGAAGGATCTCTCATCAGGATTGGTTGCGCTCTTGGTTTCTACAGTTCCAATCTGGGCCACACTCTTTGCTCATCACAGTGGCGATTCGACGGCAGCTCATCGCACCAGAATTTTTGGTATTGCTATGGGATTGATGGGTGTATCACTTCTTGTAGGGATTGAGTCATTAAATGACTTTGATAGCGCCATCGCAATTGCAATGGTATTAGTTGCATCTATCTCTTATGCCTGGGCAGTAAATATGATTACCAGGAGAGCTCCTGAAATATCTGGAGTTGCTATCAATGGATTATCGATGATCATTGCTCTGATTTTCTTTGCTCCCTTTGCTGCATTTAATTTGCCAACCCAGAGCCCATCAATTGAGGCAATTAGTGCAACTGCAGCCCTTGGGATCTTCTCCACAGGCCTTGCCTTCTGGATTTTCTTTATCGTCTTGAAAGAAATTGGCCCTGCTCGAGCATCTCTTGTCGTTTATCCAAACACGGCAGTTGCTGTGATTCTTGGAATCATAATTCTCAATGAGAAGATAACTCTGGCTATTACTATCGGTCTTCCCTTGGTTTTAATCGGTTCTTATTTTGCTAGCAAAAAGTCTGAAACCCCAGTTGTTACCGGGTAAATCCCAACTTAAGTAAGGCCTTAGAGTCGCTCTGCCAATTAGCCATAACTTTTACATGAAGGCCAAGAAAAATTCGAGCCTTTAATTTCTTTTCAATCTCACCTCTAGCCACAATTCCCACTTGCTTAAGTCTCTCTCCCTTATGGCCAATGATTATCGCCTTCTGACTATCGCGCTCAACAATAATTGAGGCATGGATATCAAAAAATGGAGTATCGCCTTCCACTCGCTTATCACGCTCTGAGATTTCATCTATTAAAACTGCAATTGAGTGGGGCACCTCCTCAAAAACATCTTCAATAGCAGCCTCTCTAATTAGATCTGCAATCTGAGTATTTAGCTCTTGATCAGAGCTCATATCAGCTGGATAAAAGGGTGGGGATTCTGGAGCGTATTTTGCTAGCAGATCCATAAGCAATTGAACTTGATCATCAGTTTTGGCAGATAATGGCACTACTTCATCCCAAGCAAAGCCTGCATCCTGCGCTAATTTACTGGCAGCTATTAATTGCTCAGGCATTAGAGCTTTCTTAGCCATATCAATCATTGTTATGGCGCAGATTTTCTTAGCGCTTCGATGGCGCGCCATCTCCTTGGCGATAAAGAGATCACCTGCCCCAATTGCTTCAACTGCAGGAATGCAGAGCACAATGGCATCAACTGATTCCATATTCTCATTAACAATTGAATTAAGGGCCCCGCCAAGTAGGGTCTTTGGCTTATGAACTCCAGGGGTATCAACTACTACTAATTGAAAATCAGGACGGGTAACAATTCCTCGGATAGCGTTTCGAGTGGTATTTGGATGATGCGAGGTGATGACAATTTTTTCGCCTACTAGAGCATTAACAAGCGTTGATTTTCCAGTATTGGGCCTGCCAACAATTGCAACAAAGGCGGCTTTATGTGTCATCACCGCTAAGGGTACCCGTCTTTTGGCTACTAATTGGCAACATTAACTCGAGGGCATCTGGAACTGAGGTAACTATCTCAGCTAAGCGCTCGCCAATTAAGCGATGACAACCATCGCTAGTAGGTGAGGTAATTGGTCCGGGAACTGCCATTACAGGTCGCATTATCTCGGCAGCATCACGGGCAGTTCTAAGAGAGCCACTTCTAAATGCAGCTTCGATAACGATAGTTCCCTTTGAAAGCGCGGCGATTAATCTATTTCGAGTCAAGAATCTCTCAGCTCTTGCCCCAACTCTTGGCATTACCTCAGAGATAAGTGCTCCACTTTCTTGTAATTCAGAGAAGATTTTATTATTTCCAGCTGGATAGTTAACAGATACTCCAGATGCAAGAACAGCAAATGTTGAACCTTCTGCAGCTAAGCAACCGCGATGAGCATGAGTGTCTATTCCATAGGCTCCCCCACTAATTACCGCCCAATTACGATCTGCAAAACCGCTTGCAAATTCACTAGCAACTCTTGCCCCATAGAGCGTTGGCTTTCTTGTCCCAACGATGGAGATAGATTGCGCCGGCAGATTAGCTCCTTTAATAATTAAGCCAATAGGTGGATTGCTCAAGTCATTTAGAGATGTAGGCCAAAACATTGAGCTTGGAGTAATAAATCTTGCTTCAGCAAATTCAATCTCCTCCCAAAGCTCTTGGGCAGAGGTATCAATGAGTACCTGGCGAATCCCTCCAGATGCTTTATTTATCCTCTCATATGCCCCATGGATGATCCGCTCCACCAGCTCCACTGCGCCATAACGCTTTAACTCAATCGACCAGGTGATGCTCCCTGGCTCAATAGCGCTAAAGAGCTTTAACCGGGCTTGAATCTCTAAGTCATCTTTTATCTGATTTTCTACATCAATCATTGCTAGAGAATAAGAGTGAGAGGCGTTAAGACCTCTTAAATCATTAGCTAGATGTGAATAACCCTACTTGTTGATTAGAGCCTGGATATTTGCATATGACTTTCTATGAATAGTAGTTACACCTAATTCAATTAACGATCTCTCATGGGCCCTGGTGACATAACCTTTATGCTCAGCAAAGTGATAGCCAGGGTGGTCATCATCTAGTTTGACCATTATTCGATCTCGATAAACCTTGGCAAGTATCGATGCTGCCGATATTGAAATAGCAACTTGATCTCCTTTCCAGATAGCAAGGGATTCAGAGCGAAGTCCAGAAATCTGATAGCCATCGGTTAGGACATACTCTGGCTCAATTTCTAAAGCGTTAATGGCCCTGCGCATTCCCTCAAGGTTTGCTTTATGTAAACCAATGGCATCTATCTCTGATGCTGGAATTTCAATGATTGAGTAATCCAGAGCGTGCTCAACTATTACTTCAAATAACGCTTCTCGCACACTTGGCTTTAGCTCCTTTGAATCTCGCACTTGAGCTAGCTTCACAGCAGTTATATCTTTTAGCATCACAGCTGCCACAACTAATGGTCCAGCACATGCCCCACGTCCAGCCTCATCAACTCCTGCAATTTTAGTTAATCCTGATTGAAGCAGTCTTGATTCAATCATAAATTACTTAGAGTTTTTAACTGGAATCTTCGAGAGATCTTCGCCCTTTTCAAGAATTGCCAGATTAGAAAATGGCCAGATGATAAATGTTGCCCGCCCTGTGACTTTATCTAGCGCAACCATTCCTTTATTGGGATCATCAGTATGAAAACGAGAATCTGCGCTAGCTCCGCGGTGATCTCCCATGACCCAGATAAATCCTTGCGGTACCTCTACTTCAAATTCTGAATCACTGGGTTTATCGCCTTCATAGATATAAGGCTCATTAATACTCACGCCATTGACTTCAATTTTTCCATCTTTGCCACAGCAACGAACTTTATCGCCGCCAACTCCTATAACTCTTTTAATTAAGTATTGCTTGGATGGATCTGGGAGAACTCCAACGAAAACTAAGGAATCCTTTATTACTTTGCGAATCCCAGAGGAATCATCATAATTTGGTGATAGCCAATTAGCTGGATCTCTAAAAACTACAACTTCGCCTCTCTTAATATCACTAAAGAGGGCTCCGAACTTGTTTACCCCCACTCGATCATTAACCTGAAGGGTGTTCTCCATAGAGCCAGAGGGGATATAGAAGAATTGGATAAAGAAAGTTTTGACGATGATAGAGAGAACTAACGCCGAGATAATTAGGATGGGCAGCTCGCGAAGGCTACTGCCCCTCGCTTTAGGCGACATTACTCTGGGCTTTAAGACTTAGTTGGTTCAGTTTCAGTAGGAGTTGTTGCTTCCTCTGCTACTTGCGCGCTCTCTGGAGCAATGCTCTCTTCAACTACAGCCTCTGGAGCAGCTACCTCAACTACCTCTGCAACTGGCGCAACTTCCTCAACTGGATTAGTTGTTGAAGTTGAATACAAAACCTCTAGGTCATCTGCCCCACGACGCTCACGAATCTTGGCAGCCTTGCCACGAAGATCACGGAGATAGAAGAGTTTGGCGCGACGAACTTCGCCTTTTCTTACTACTTCAATCTTTTCAATAACAGGTGCGTGAACTGGGAAAATTCTCTCAACGCCAACTCCATAGGAGATTTTGCGAACTGTAAAAGTCTCGCGGACTCCAGATCCTTGACGGGCAATTACTAGACCTTGGAAAATCTGAATACGGCTCTTGCTACCTTCAATAACACGGACATGAACTTTTAACTCATCACCGGGACGGAAGTTAGGTAGGTCCTTACGGAGAGAGGCGGCATCTAGCGCATCGAGCACGTTCATTATTTTGTCCTCACAATTGGTCTTTATTTATCCTTCAGGCCTTTTCCAAGGGATTGGCCTAACAACTCGGCGTATCTTGCCATACCTTGAGGCTAAGTGCTAAATCCCTAAAAAATAGGGCAGAAAGTGAGCTATCGCCCCTGGATTTGGGCGCTAAGGGCGGCATGAAGAAATGGGCCAGCGACAATTACTGAACTCCTTGAAGAACCATCTCTTGCCTTAGTAACTGAAAAAGTCGCCCCAGCTTCTTGGGCAATTAATGATGCCGCAGCATAATCCCATTCATTTACTCCCTCTTCGAAATAGGCATCAAGTGAACCACTTCCTACATGGCAGATATCAACAGCGCATGCGCCAAGTCTTCTTAAATCTCTTACCTTTGGAAGTAGATCTTCAATTATCTTTGCTTGCACTTTACGATTATTGATGTCATATGCAAAGCCAGTACCCACTAAAGCTCGATCAAGATTTACTGGATCATTACATTTAATCGGTAAATTGTTGAGAAAAGCTCCATTTGATTTTGATGCTTTCCAGAGTGAATTTGTTGTGGGTGAATAGACCACACCTGCTATAAATTCTTCCTTGTTCTTTGCTGCGATACTGATACACCAGCCAGGTAGGTCATAAAGATAATTCACAGTTCCATCAATAGGATCAATTACCCAAGTAATTCCAGATTCGCTCTCTTTATTTGCCCCCTCTTCGCCAATTAATCCATCCAATGGCCTTTGATTAAGAATCTGGCTTACTATCAAAGCTTCACTCTGGTGATCCTTCTGAGTGGCAAAATCAAGAGCACCACTTTTTTCATCGAATTCAAACTTATTAGGTCTATCCAAGAGTAACTCCCCAGCGCTTAGCGCAACTTTCTCGGCAAGGGTTAATAACTCAAGGTTTAGCGACATATTCCAATCTAATCATAGTTTCATCGATGCCAAGTAGACTTGCCTTCATGCTCACCTCCTACAAAAGACTATTTGCCGTGCCCGGAGGTTGGAATTTCTCTTTTGCAGGCTTCATATTGCGTATGCCAATCTCAATGCTCTACATAGCAATTGTTCTCTTTATTGTTGCAGAAACTGGCTCATATGCCCTTGCTGGCGCTTTATCTATGGTGGCATCACTTGTCTTATCGGTAGCCACACCGCTTTGGTCTAGGGTTGCAGATCAAATTGGCCAAAATAAAGTTCTATCTATAACCGCCCCAGTTCATCTAATTTTCCTTGGACTCTTTGTTTATCTGGTTAAGAGCGATGCTCCTACCTGGAGTTGGTTTACCTCAGCGATAATCTTTGAAGCCTTTGTTATTGGCTCAGGGCAGATGGTTAGAAGGCGCTGGATTCATGTAATTGGTGATGATCGAAAGCTCATTGATACTGCCTACTCTTTTGAAGCACTTGTCGATGAAGTAATTTTTACTAGCGGCCCAGTGCTTGCGGCAATTACCGCTTCCTACTTCTTTCCAGAGGCTGCGATATTTACTGCTATGGGATTTATCAGCGTTGGAACCCTGCTCTTTCTCTCGCAGCGAAGAACTCAACCGCCAGCTCATCCCCGTCAAGTCGGCGATGATCATTCATTGCTTATTAAAGATAGATTCATTCAAGCACTATTCATTCCCATGATGGCAGTTGGAGCATTTTTTGGTTCAACTAGCTTAGCTCTTGTTGGCTATCTTGATGAATTTGGAATTCGTGAATATAGCGGTTTTTATATAGCCATCTGGTCGCTTAGCTCTGGAATTTCCGCCTTTATAAGTGGATCCCTGCATTGGAAGATTAATGAGGCGCGAAGATTTGTTATTTCAGTTTTTGCTTTAACTCTTCTTACTCTTCCAATTTATCTTGCAGCGCAGTTATTTACAGGCAACTTAACCATCTTGGCAATTGCGCTATTTATTAACGGTCTAGCGATAGCTCCCCTACTAACTGCGGGATTTGCTGTTGCAGAGCGCTCGGTTAGCCCTAAGCGCACTACTGAAGTGTTGGCTTGGTCAATTTCTGCGCTAAATCTTGGTGGGGCTATCCCTGCTGCAATTACTGGATACATCATTGACACATACGGCTCAACTGTCGCATTTATGGTGCCAGTTATCTGCATGTTAATTGCTCTAATTTCGCTTCTACCATTTCTTAGCCTTTGGAGAGCAAAAGTAATTCAACTCTAAGGCTGATTTCCCTCAGATTTCACTACTCTTATGGCAATCTTTACCCATGACTGACTTGCGCTTTATCTCACGTTCTCAAGATGGAGAACATTTAGAGCTAAGTGATAGCGATGGAAATAATTTCTCACTAAGAGTTAGCGATACTTTGCGCGCTGCTGTCAACGAGCGTCGTTTAGCAACAGTAGTTGAGAGCGCTCCACAATATTCAATCAAAGAGATTCAAGCTCGCCTAAGAGCTGGCGAAAGCTTTGCTGAAGTTGCTCGCATCTCAGGATTATCAATTGAAAAAGTTGAGCGCTATGCAAGTCCAATATTGCAGGAGCGTGCTTGGATTATTGAACTTGCAGAGAAGGCTTCACCAAAGGGAACATCTCTTCCCCTCTCAGAATTAGTTATTCAACGTCTTGCTCCTCGAGGCGTCAATATGAATCAGATCTCTTGGAATACCTGGAGGCTAGATGATGGAACTTGGCATCTAGTTCTCACCTATCCATCAAGAGATGGGCAATCTGAGGCAACTTGGAGCTTTGATGCAAATAAGCGAACTATCCACTCAAGAGATGATGGCGCTAGATGGATTAATGGCGAAGAAGTTTCACAGAAGAGCGCACCGAAAAATGATCGATTAAGTGATCATGGAGTTCTCTTTCCAATGGAGGGAGAAACTTCTCAGCCGCCTCGTTTAGTTGCGGTGAGAACTGATCCAAACCTTCTCGAGGAGACAAGTTTCGTAAAAGAGATCGCTCCTGATGCGAAGAAAGATGGCGTAACTAAGAGAATTTCAATTCCATCCTGGGATGACATTATGTTTGGACGAGGCAAGAAGAAAGATGAGCAAGAGGAAGAGTAAAGACTTAAATATCAACGCTTAATAAAGGTATTGCAGTCTCAGCTTGGGTAGTTCCCCCATGGTGTCCGACCATAGATAGTTGTAGCTCTTGCCTCTCAGCCTCAACCATTATGAACTCGCCGTTGGCAATAGCAATCAAATCTCCAATTCGATCCAGATTCTTATCTAATACTTCAGGGCCAAATAAATTCAAAGCTATAGCTTCTTGTCGAGTGTAGAGAGTCACTTTTTCTTTGAAGAACTCCTGCCACTGTGACTTTGTCTCATCTAAGCTACCTGGCTTTAGATATAGATAGCGCACTCTCGGCTCGCCCCCAAGTAAATCGACGTTCTTTAGCAAGTCATTTTCTTTTCCTAAAACTACAAAATCATCTCTATTAATCATTCCATGATCGGATGTAATCCATAGCCGGCTTCCTTTTGGCAAGTTTTCAATAAGTTTCAAGATTAAATCTGCGCTCTTTGCCATGGCATAGTGAAACTTCTCAGAGCCTAACCCCTCGCGATGCGAGGCATCATCAACATCATTTAGATATAGATAAGCAAAAGATCTAGTATTACTGAGAGCGCTCTTTGCTTGATCGACCATCTCATCTACCTGATTAACTCCATAGTAATCAGCGCCACGTAGAGCAGCCCTAGTAAAGCCCGTTTCTTGATAACGTTTTGCTGCAATGTGAGAGACCTTAACTCCTTGCTTCTTTGCTCGCTCAAACAAAGTTGCCTCTGATTGCCAGATGTAAGGATCTACTCGTTCATCCCATTTAAGAGCATTTAACAAACGTTCTGGAGTTCCGCTATTTGGAACTCGCATTGTGTAACCAACCATTCCATGAACTCCAACTGCGCAACCAGTACCAAGGGAGGTCAAACTGGCAGAAGTTGTTGAAGGGAAAGTAGCTTGCAATTGGCTATGGTTTTTAACTTGCGAAAATATTGGTAGCTCTTTACTAACTATCTCTAGCGCATTAACTCCCATGCCATCTACTAGAAGCAAGCACTCTCTCTGACCCTCATTATTGCTAAGCCCTAAAGAATTAATACAGTTGGATACCCCAAGTGTTGCAAATATCGATTGAGATAAATCTGAGAGCAGGTAGGCCACTGCCCTATCTTTCCAGTAACCTTGACCTCTAATGATCAAATACTCAGAGGCGGTAGCTAAAGCCCTTGGAGATAAGAGCCCAATAGTTGCTCTGGAATCGACAATTATTACTCATGGACTCCCCCGGCCTAAGAATCTTGAAGTGGCCCTTGAAGTTGAGCAAATCGTTATCGAAGCCGGCGCAACGCCAGCAACAATTGCAATTATCGATGGTCAGATCAACATAGGACTAGAGCCTGATCAACTAACTCGCATCGCAAACGATGAAAATATCTTGAAGGCATCGATAAGAGATTTGGCAGTTATTTCTACTCAGAAAAAAAGCGCCGCTACAACAGTTGCTGCCACATCACATATTGCCAATATGGCTGGTATCTCCCTTTTTGCTACCGGAGGTTTAGGCGGAGTCCATCGTGAAGCTTGGCAGAGCTGGGATGAATCGGCAGATCTTCTAGCCTTAGCAAATACACCAGTTTTAATCGTCTGCTCTGGAGCAAAATCTATTCTCGATGTCAGCGCTACTTTAGAAAGACTTGAAACTCTATCGGTGCCCATTCTTGGCTATAAGACAAATAAGTTTCCTGGCTTCTATCTCACCGACTCTGGCTTTGAATTAGAACATAGAGTAGATACGGCGCGAGAGATTGCTCAAATCTGGAGAGCTCGAGGCGATGTTGCCATAAATAAGTCTGCTCTAATTGTTGCTAATCCTGTTAGTAACCAAATGGAGAGGGCTCTACATGATCAGCTTCTCTTCGATGGTCTTTCCAAAGCAAAGATAGATGGAGTAGTTGGAAAAGCTGTTACTCCATATCTTCTAGATTATTTCCATACCAATTCCAAAGGTGAATCTCTAAGAGTAAATATTGAGATAATCAAGGCAAATGCTGCTCTAGCAGCTCAGATTGCAGTAGCCCTTAAATAACTATGGCTCAAATTCTCTGCATTGGCGATGCCATGCTTGATGTAATTGTTAAGATGCAAGGGCAGATGTATCTTGGTAGTGACACAGTCTCTCAAATCTCAACTCATGGTGGCGGAGCTGCAGCAAATACTGCTACCTGGCTCGCCTCATCTGGCCATAAGGTTTTCTACGTCTGTCGCATTGGAGATGATGCTGCTGGTCGAGTCATTGCCAATGAGTTTGATACTTGGAATATTGAATATAAGCCAGAGTTATTAAAAGAGCATAGAACTGGAATTGTTGTCGTTCTAGTTGATCAAAATGGTGAGCGTTCCATGTTTCCAGATAGAGGAGCAAATTCTGGTCTTAGCGAATTGGATCTGCCTGATCTCTCTAGATTTGGCGCTGTATTTCTCTCTGGCTATGCCCTCTTTAATCCCCTCTCCCAAGATGGGGTGCTAAGAATGGTCAATCAGATGAGAGAGGCTCACTTAGAGATCTTCTTTAATCCTGGATCCGTTGGAGTGATGAGCAACCTTGGGGTAGATGCATGTCGAGAGAGATGTAAATTAATGGATCTTTTAATTATGAATCAGGCAGAGGCAGAGTTTCTGACTGGAAAAAGTGATGTGATATCAGCTTTAAATGAGTTATCACAAGATGTTGAGACTGTTGTGATAACGAGAAATGACCAAGGGGCGATGGGTAAATCAAGGGGGAACGAGATAATAAATTCTCCAATTCTGCCAATTACTGCAATTGATTCCACAGGAGCCGGAGATGCATTTGCTGCTGGATTTATTGGAAGATGGATTGAATCTAAAGATTTAGAATCATCTCTAAGGGCTGGAAATTCATTGGCCAGTGGATGTGTCACAACTATCGGGGCTAGACCGAGCGTCAATCCCAAGTAATTCATACTTTACTTGGCAGAATCACGCCATGGCTAAATCAGATTCAGGCAAGAGCTCGGGTAAGAAAGTAGTAGCTGCTAAGCCAGGAGAGTTCCCAGGAAAAATTGTTGATATCGATGTCTCATCAGAGATGTCAGATTCATTTCTAGAGTATGCCTACTCTGTTATTTACTCCAGAGCACTTCCTGATGCCAGAGATGGATTAAAGCCAGTGCATCGCAGAATTCTCCACCAGATGTCTGAGATGGGGTTACGTCCAGATAAAGGCCATGTTAAGAGCGCGCGTGTTGTTGGCGAGGTGATGGGTAAATTACATCCCCATGGCGATGGAGCAATTTATGACGCGCTAGTTCGAATGGCGCAGAACTTTTCAATGCGCCTGCCATTAGTTGATGGCCATGGAAACTTTGGCTCACTTGATGCTGGGCCTGCAGCTATGCGCTATACGGAGGCAAGACTTGCAAGCGCGGCGCTAATGATGGTGGAGGAAGCTGATGAAGATACCGTTGATTTTGGTGCAAACTATGATGGACAGATATTAGAACCATTGGTACTACCTGCAGCTTTTCCTAATCTTTTGGTTAATGGCGCAACAGGTATTGCCGTTGGAATGGCCACAAATATGGCTCCTCATAACTTAGGCGAAGTAATACAAGCAACAAAACACTTAATTGAAAATCCTAACGCGACCTTAAAGCAGTTAATGAAGTTTATTCCTGCGCCAGATTTCCCAACCGGGGGAAGCATTATCGGCAAAGAGGGCATCCTTGAGGCTTATCAAGGTGGCAAGGGGGCTTTTAAAGTTCGCGCCAAAGTTGAAATTGGCAAGGTAAGTGCTCGTAAATCTGGAATTACCATCACCGAACTTCCATTTAATATTGGCCCTGAAAAAGTTGTTGAGCGAATTAGCGATCTAGTTAAGTCGAAGAAGATTCAAGGAATCTCAGACATTATCGATCTAACCGATGGACAATCTGGAACAAAGGTTGTTGTTGAGGTTAAAAATGGCTTTGAGCCAGAGGCAGTGCTAGAAAACCTCTATAAGCTCACCCCGCTTGAAGATGCCTTCTCTATCAACGCTGTTGCTCTAGTTAATGGCAAGCCAAAGACTCTGGGTTTAAAGGAACTGCTTCAGGTCTTTATTGATCATCGAATCCAGGTAGTAACAAGAAGGTCTAATTTTAGAAAAGCTAAAGCCTCTGCTCGCTTAAACCTAGTTGAAGGTTTATTAAAGGCAATTCTCGATATCGATAAAGTAGTGAAAATCATTAGAGGAAGCGATGATGCAAATGAGGCAAAAGAATCACTCATCAAGAGCTTTAAGCTAAGCGATGAACAAGCTACCTACATCCTGGATATGCCGCTTAGAAGGTTAACAAAGATGTCAAAGATTGAACTAGATACTGAGGCTAAAGAGCTTAAAGCCACTATCTCTAAGCTCACAGCTCTCCTAAAGAGTGAAGAGGCCCTTCGAAATCAAGTATCAGATGAGTTAAGTGAAGTTAGCGCCAAATACGCAACGGAGCGACGCACCCTAATTGCTTAAGCGTCAATTCTTTCGCGATCGATATCTGCAGTTGCTATAAATTCTTTTCTTGGAGCAACTTCATTACCCATCAATAGCTCGAATATCTTTTCAGCGGCTGCAGCATCTTTAATGGTAATTCTTCTTAGTGTGCGCTTATCAGGATCCATAGTGGTTTCACGGAGCTGATCGGCATCCATCTCGCCAAGGCCTTTATAGCGCTGAAGTGGCTCTTTCCATCTCTTGCCCTGCTTCTTCAACTCGGTCAATAGTTTTTTCATGTCATCATCGGAGTAGGTGTAGTGCACCTCTCCCTTCTTGCCTCCCCCACCAATAACTTCAATGCGATGAAGTGGCGGAATTGCAGCAAAGACTCGGCCATCATCAATCAGCGGCTTCATATAACGATAGAGCAGAGTAAGCATTAAACATCTGATGTGAGCCCCATCAACATCAGCATCTGACATCAGAATAACTCTTCCATATCTAGCATCTTCTAGCGTAAAAGACTTTCCAGATCCAGCCCCAATTACTTGGATTATTGCTGCGCACTCTGCGTTATCTAGCATCTGAGATAGCGAGGCCTTTTGAACATTTAAAATCTTTCCCTTAAGAGGCAAGATTGCTTGGAACTCAGAATTTCTTGCAGCCTTAGTGGTTCCAAGAGCTGATTCACCTTCAACAATAAATAGCTCCGTTCGCGAAACATCCTCAGAGCGACAATCAGAGAGCTTGGCAGGAAGTGATGAGCTCTCAAGGGCGTTCTTTCTTCGTTGCAACTCCTTATGAGCTCTCGATGAAATACGAGTTCTTGAGGCATTGGCAACTTTCTCTAAAACAATTAGCCCATTGGCCTTATCGATTCGTTTGGTAGTAGTGAAGAACTTCTTAAGTTCATCAGAGACTACTTGAGTCACAATCTTTGTCACTGCAGGAGTTCCTAGAACCTCTTTAGTTTGGCCTTCAAATTGCGGCTCTTGCATGCGAACTGTTACAACCGCAGTTAACCCTTCGATGATATCTTCCTTAATTACATCAAGCTCATTCTTTTTTAGAACTCCTTTGGCGCGAAGGAATTCATTAAAAGTTTTTACCAATGCCTTTTCAAAACCTTGAACATGGGTTCCACCCTTTGGAGTTGCAATAATATTTACAAAGGAGCGAACTGTGCTCTCATAACCATTACCCCACTTAATAGCGATATCAACGCCCATATCTCGCTCAACTTCTTGAGGCTCAAGATGGCCCTTTTCATCAAGAACTGGAACTGTCTCCTGGTAATGACCTTGGCCAGTTAAGCGAATTACATCTCCCACTGCCTCATCGGGCTGAATAAAGTGGCAATACTCCGAGATTCCGCCTTTATGAAAGAAAGTCTCGGAGCTCTTTTCTTTACTGCGATTGTCATTAACAATTAGAGTAAGGCCTGGAACTAGATAAGAAGTTTGACGAGCCCTGGTGTAGATCTCCTCTAAATCATGCTGTGCATCTTTTAGAAATATCTGTTTATCTGACCACCACTTAATTCTTGTTCCCGTTATCTTTGCAGAGACTTTTCCAATTATGCGAAGCCCTGACTTAGGTTCAAATGGTGCATTAGGGCCATCGCCATCAAAGATTCCAGCAACGCCACGCTTAAATGACATCCAATAAATCTTTCCATCACGATCTACTTCAACATCAAGGCGAGATGCCAGAGCATTTACAACAGATGCTCCCACTCCATGAAGGCCACCAGTTGCCGCATAAGATCCCCCACCAAATTTTCCACCAGCATGAAGCCGGGTCATCACAACTTCTACTCCAGTAAGTCCTGTTTTAGGTTCCTTATCAACCGGGATACCTCGTCCATCATCATGAACCTCAATCGATCCATCTTTTTCTAGATTAATCTCAATCTTCTTGCAATAACCTGCCAAGGATTCATCAACTGCGTTATCAATTATCTCCCAGAGGCAGTGCATAAGGCCGCGACCATCGGTTGAACCGATATACATTCCTGGGCGCTTACGAACAGCATCAAGACCTTCTAATACTGAGAGATCTTTTGCTGAGTAAGACTTTTCTACGCTGCGCACCTGTTCTGCGCCTTGAGTCTCTGCCACGATGGGCAAGGGTATCTATGAGATCCAATGAGCCTCTTAATACGCGCCGAATGGGGGTGAGGATTTCGATTTTCAGTGAATAAAGTCATCAATTATGAGAAAAAACTTTGATTTCGACCTGCGGGGAATAAGCAAGAGGTGGTTTGATGTTCCACTAGAACCAAACGAGTATAGGAAAGGTTGGCCAGAAATGACCGAAAATCTATTGCTTACCTCATCTCCCCTTAGCGCTCTTGATCGTTGTGATCGCTGTGGAGCGCAGGCTTATCTTCGTGCGGTCATGGCTAATGGATTTGAATTACTTTTCTGTGCGCATCATGCTAAAAAATACCAAGATGGACTAGCAAGCGCAGCTGCTCGCATCGATGATGAGACTGAGCGTCTTAGCGCAGAATCAACGGCGAAATAAGTTTTGAGACCAGACTGGGTCTTCCAGTTCTAGCCTCCTCTTTATCTGCAATCCCACTTAATTTGACTAGAGAGTTAACTGCCAAGTAACGAAGCGGCTCTATCTCCCACTTTCTAATCTTGCGATTAACAAAGTGAAGATTACTTATCTCACTCTCTCTGCCAGTAATTAACTCTGCCAATATCTTGCTTGCTAAATAACTCATAGTTACGCCATCTCCTGCATATCCACCTAGGCGGCCATATCCAGTTGTTTTATCAAATTGCACATATGGTTCCCAATTACGTGTAATTGCCACCGCCCCGCCCCAAGCATGAGTAAATCTCACGCTCTCTAAAACTGGAAACCAACGCTTAGCCATTCTCTCCAAGCTTTGATGAACAGATTCAGTCATTTCTTTCTCTTCAATAAGCTTTGATCCAAAGGGATAGCTAGCTCCGCGCCCACCAATTGCGAGGCGATTATCTGAAGTACGTTGTGCGTAATTAACTAGATGCGTTCCTTCAGCAAAGGTAAAGCGATCCTTAACTCCTAACTGATTCCAGATTTCTTCCGGCAGAACTTCGCTAGCAATCATTAGCGAGTAAAGCGGGATAAATTCGCGCCCAGGATCTGAGAATGCCTCACTTGCTCTAATCACCACTGGAGCCTTTACTAATGAGCTATTTGCTAAGACTCCGTGATCGGCAGGGGTGGCAAATACCCCTTCAGCGATTACTACCCCCCTGCGCTCTAAGTATTTTGCTAGCCCCAGAACAAGTTGGAATGGGTCGATAGTTGCACATTGCGGATTAAATAACCCACCTCGCAATTTAGATACCTGAATCAACTCACCAATCTCACCTGCAGACCTCCAGATATGTTCCGAATCAGCGTTCTCTTTCAATCGCTTCTCTTGCGCTTTATTTCTTGCAAACATGAGCGTTCCAGATTTAACAAAACCTGCCTTGGGGGCGATCTGCCTTGCTATCTGACCAATTTCATCAATAGCGCTAAATAGCGCTTTAAAGAGATTGTTGGTGGAATCAATACCATGGCGTTTTTCAAGAGTTTTTCGATAAACCGGATAATCAGATGAAACCCAACCACCATTTCTTCCACTTGCTCCATAGCCAATTGACTTTGCCTCAAAGATAACAATTGAAAGTTTAGGATCCAACTCCAGTAGGTGATAGGCCGACCATAGCCCTGAGAAACCGCCACCGATTATTGCTACATCATAAGAATTATTAAATTCTTTTTTCTTACCGCTCTGCTTATAACCATCTGCCCAGAGCGAGTTATTCGGCGGTGAATCCTGCATCTCGATGGGAGCCATCACAGAATGGTTTCTCTTTAGAGTGTCCGCAGCGACAGAGTGAGAAGTTCTCTTTTGTCTCGAGAACATTGCCCTCTGCATCAACAAAATCAGCGGCGCCGCTTACGCGGATTGAACCATTAGGTTTGACGTAAATCTTTGGACGATCTGACATGAACTATCTCCTAATCTAGATAATCGCGTAGTACTTGCGATCTTGATGGATGGCGAAGCTTGGACATAGTTTTAGATTCAATCTGGCGGATACGCTCGCGGGTAACGCCATAGACCTTTCCGATTTCATCAAGGGTCTTGGGCTGGCCATCAGTTAATCCAAAGCGCATCGCAACAACGCCGGCCTCACGCTCTGAGAGAGTATCTAGCACCGAATGAAGCTGCTCTTGAAGGAGAGTAAATGAAACTGCATCTGCAGGAACAATTGCCTCTGAATCCTCAATCAAATCACCAAACTCTGAATCTCCCTCTTCTCCGAGTGGAGTGTGAAGAGAGATTGGCTCGCGACCATATTTTTGAACCTCAACAAC
>CAKZXY010000051.1 GCA_937883945.1 uncultured Clavibacter sp.
GTTACTGGAATTAAAAGAAAAATTGAAGTGGTAGTAGATTCCTCAACTGGGGTAAATAATCAGAGCGCAAGAGTTAATGAAGATCCCGATGATGAGGTTCGCCTCTCTGGAACTGAGCTATTGATGAAGGAGCTTGGGGCAAGAGTCATTGGCGAGAGTGATAAGTGATGTACGAAGGGATAATTCAAGAGCTAATTGATGAGCTAGGCCGCCTGCCAGGAATTGGCCCAAAGAGCGCCCAGAGAATTGCCTTTCATGTTATTCAATCAGAGAGCGTTGATGTAAATCGTTTAGTTGAGGTACTTCGCCTAGTCAAAGAGCGAGTGAAGTTCTGTAGCCAATGTTTTAATATCGCAGAGGAAGAGCTCTGCAAGATCTGCCGCGATGTAAGGCGAGATGACTCTCTGATCTGTGTTGTTGAGGAGAGCAAAGATGTTGTCGCTATTGAGAGAACTAGAGAGTTTCGCGGCAAGTACCATGTGTTAGGAGGGGCAATTAGCCCAATTGATGGCATTGGTCCTGAGCAGCTAAAGATAAGAGAGCTTCTCACTCGCCTTGCCGATGATCGGATCAAAGAGATCATCATTGCCACCGATCCAAATCTTGAAGGCGAGGCAACAGCTACCTATCTAGCAAGAACAATGAAGCCACTTGGGATAAAGATCTCTCGCCTGGCATCTGGCCTTCCTGTTGGCGGGGATCTGGAATATGCCGATGAAGTAACTCTTGGAAGAGCTTTTGAAGGTCGAAGATCTCTAGATCTCTAATAGTGAGACAGAACCCGTCTTAATATATGAGATAAACTCCGCTTTGCTTTAACTCTCTGCCAACATGAAGCCATGGGTCTAATCGTCCAGAAGTTCGGGGGCTCCTCCGTTGCCGATGCTGAGAGCATCAAGCGCGTTGCTGCCCGTATCGCTGCCTCTAAGCGATCTGGCCAGCAGGTCGTAGTAGTTGTCTCAGCCATGGGCGATACCACAGATGAGCTAATTGATTTAGCTAATCAAGTCTCTCCAATACCAAATGGTCGAGAGCTCGACATGCTCTTAACTGCAGGTGAGCGAATCTCGATGGCACTTCTTGCAATGGCTATTTCAAATCTAGGACTTGAGGCACGCTCCTTTACTGGAAGCCAAGCTGGAATTATCACAACTTCAACTCATGGAAGGGCGCGAGTAATTGATGTAACACCAGGAAGAATTCAAGAGGCGTTAAAAGAGGGAGCAATCGCAATCGTTGCAGGATTTCAAGGAGTTGCTCAAGATACTAAAGATATTACAACCTTAGGTAGAGGTGGCTCGGATACTACTGCAGTTGCACTTGCTGCCGCCCTTGATGCTGATGTCTGTGAAATCTATACCGATGTTGATGGAGTATTTAGCGCAGATCCTCGAATTGTTCCAACTGCTAGAAAATTAAAATCAGTTACTTATGAAGAGATGCTAGAACTTGCAGCATCTGGTGCAAAAGTCTTACATCTTCGCTGCGTGGAATATGCCAGACGTTTTAATCTACCAATACATGTTAGATCATCATTTTCTAATTTAGAAGGAACCTGGGTCGTAAAAGACCAACCTGAAGGAGGAAGCATGGAGCAAGCAATCATCTCTGGAATCGCTCATGATAAGAGTGAGGCCAAGATAACAATAGTTGGGGTGCCAGATAGAGCAGGTGTTGCAGCTCGAATCTTTCAGGCGATAGCAGATGCTGATATCAATATAGATATGATCGTGCAGAACGTCTCTGCAGCTGCAACTGGCCTAACTGATATCTCATTTACTCTTCCAAGAAGTGAAGGAGCCCTTGCTACCTCAACGGTGCAGAAACTTCAGGGAGAAATTGGTTTTCAATCAATTCAATATGATGATCAGATCGGTAAGTTATCCTTAATTGGCGCTGGTATGCGCTCACATCCTGGAGTAACTGCAAACTTCTTTGCCGCAATGGCCTCTGCTGGAGTAAATATTGAGATGATTTCAACTTCAGAGATTCGCATCTCTATTGTCTGTCGCCAGAGCGATGTTGAGCGCGCAGTTCAAGCAGCGCATACCGCCTTTGATCTTGATGCCGATCAGATTGAAGCTGTCGTTTATGGCGGCAGCGGGATATGAGCAGAAAACCAAGCTTGGCAGTAGTTGGAGCAACTGGGGCCGTTGGCACAGTAATGCTCGATATTTTGAGTAAGCGCAATAATGTTTGGGGCGAGATAAGGCTTATTGCTTCGGCTCGTAGCGCAGGTAAGAAATTAATTTGTCGCGGTGAAGAGCTAACAGTCGTTGCTCTCTCACCTGAGGCATTTGATGGTATTGATGTTGCGATGTTTGATGTTCCCGATGAAGTCTCAGCAGAATGGGCGCCCATTGCTGCATCTAGGGGCGCAGTCTGCGTTGATAACTCTGGTGCTTTTAGAATGGATCCAGATATTCCTTTAGTAGTTCCAGAAGTAAATCCTGATGATATTAAAAGAAGGCCAAAAGGAATTATCTCCAACCCAAATTGCACAACTCTTTCAATGATTGTGGCAATTGGCGCTCTTCATAAGAGATATAAAGTTAAAGAATTAGTGGTCGCCTCTTATCAAGCAGCCTCAGGGGCTGGGCAATCTGGTCTTGATGCTTTAAGGGCGCAGATTAAAGAAGTTGCTGGCACAAGCGTTGGCGATCTTCCAGGAGATTTGAAAACAGTCATAAAAGATTATGGCCCTTTTCCAGCGCCCCTTGCTTTAAATGTTATTC
>CAKZXY010000052.1 GCA_937883945.1 uncultured Clavibacter sp.
GTCTTATTGCATCTAGTCCTAAATAGATTAAATAGAGCCCGCCAAGAAGTTGGACTCCAATAAATGCTAGCTCGCTTGCCTGCAGAATCGGACCCAGGCCAAATGCCACTGCCAGTGAGAGGGTAAAAGCGCCTGTGACATTTCCTGCAACTGATGCAATCGCAGTTGCTCTACCCCAAGCAATTGCCCTAGCAATAATGAAGAGCACACTTGGACCTGGAGCCAAGATAATGATCATTGCTGCGATGAGATATTCCGGATATCTAGCTGGGAAGGTAAGAAGCATCGGAGCATTATCTATGAGCCTCTGGGCTTTTTTGCGACAGGCCGGAGCGCAAGGCTTGCAGGGAGAGCCGCTTTATAGTTAACTATCCACTCGATATATCGAATCGATATAAAAAGGGGTGGGGTAGGTGAGATCTAGAGCTGAATCGCTTGAATTTGCCCTCCTTGGCCTTTTGAAGGAGAGCTCGCTTCATGGCTATGAGCTCCGAAAGAGGCTGAAAGCCATCTTTGGCCCCTTTAGAGCCCTCTCATTCTCAGTTCTCTATCCGCAGTTAAAGCGGATGCTTGATGCAGGTCTAATCATTCAACTAGAAGTTCCCAAGGGCGGTAAATCAAAGCGAGTTCGAATTGTCTACTCCATAAGTCAAAAGGGGATATCAAGATTTGATGAGTTAACTCAAGGCGCAGCAGAGCTTGACCTAGATGACGATAACTTTGAAGTTAGCGTCGCTTTTTTTGGTCCAACTTCAACTCGCAATCGATTAAGAATTCTTGAGGGGCGCCAGCGCCGCCTCAAGGAGAAGGCTGAGATCTTAAAAGCTGATTTAGATAAATCAGCAGTTGGTCTTGATAAATATCTTCTGGAGTGGCGCCGCCACTCACTTGAAACTGCTGAGCGAGAAATCACTTGGCTTGATCAAATGATCAGATCTGAAAGGAAAAACTAGTGAGCCCAGATAAAGAGATCCGCGTAGCAATAGTTGGAGTTGGTAATTGCGCCAATTCTCTAGTGCAAGGGGTGCATTACTACCGTGATGCGGCAAGGGATCAAGAGATTCCAGGTCTGATGAATGTAGTCATCGGGGGATATCACGTAGGTGATGTCAAATTTGTTGCTGCCTTTGATGTCGATAAGAAGAAAGTCGGCCTAGATCTTGCAGATGCGATCTGGGCTAGTGAAAATAACACCATTAAATTCTCTGATGTTCCACAATCAGGAATCAAGGTTCTAAGAGGAGTCACTCATGATGGACTTGGTCGCTACTATCGCGAAACTATTACTGAATCTGACTCTCCAGCTGTTGATGTAGTAAAAGAGCTTAAAGATGCCAAGGTCGATGTTCTAGTCTGTTATCTGCCTGTTGGTTCAGATGTTGCTACTAAGTTTTATGCCCAATGCGCAATTGATGCAGGATGCGGCTTTGTTAACGCCCTTCCAGTCTTTATCGCCTCAACCCCTGAGTGGGCGGATAAATTCACAAAGGCTGGCCTTCCAATTGTTGGCGATGATATTAAATCTCAAGTTGGAGCAACTATTACCCATAGAGTTTTAACCAAGCTTTTCCAAGACCGCGGCGTGAGGGTTGATAGAACTTATCAATTAAATGTTGGTGGAAATATGGACTTTAAAAATATGCTTGAGCGAGATCGCCTAGAGTCAAAGAAGATTTCCAAAACTCAATCAGTCACATCCCAGCTTGATTACGATATGGGGGAGGGCAATGTTCATATTGGTCCATCTGATTATGTGCAGTGGCTAGATGATCGCAAATGGGCCTTCGTTCGACTTGAAGGTCGAGCATTTGGCGATGTTCCACTAACTATTGAATACAAACTTGAGGTCTGGGATTCACCAAACTCGGCTGGGGTAATTATCGATGCCCTTCGCTGTGCAAAGGTTGCGATGGATAGAGGCATTGGTGGACCACTGCTTTCGCCATCTAGCTACTTTATGAAATCGCCACCTGAGCAATACTCAGATGAAGAGGCGCTAAAGAGAACTAAAGCATTTATTGCCGGCGAACTAAAGAGTTAGGATTCAGGGATGAGTGAAGTCCTCAAATCCCTAGATGAGCAGGTCCTTACCTTAACTCTTAATCGGGTGGCAAAACAGAATGCCATTACTCGAGATATGTATCAACTTCTTGCCGATGCGCTAAAGGAAGCCAACGGCGACTTTGGCATCCGAGTAGTTGTAATAACCCATGAAGGTGAACACTTCACTGCTGGAAATGACATCTTTGATTTTCTAAATAATCCACCTCATGAGCCTGGCTCACCTGTTTGGAATTTCTTACAAGAAATTCACAACTTCACAAAGCCACTACTTGCAGCAGTTTCAGGAAATGCAATTGGCATAGGAACAACGATGTTGCTTCACTGCGATATCACCATTGCTTCTGAGACGACTAAGTTTTCTATGCCCTTTGTTAATTTAGGCCTTGTTCCTGAAGCGGGGGCGACTCTGCTATTTCCAAGGCTTGTGGGATATCAAAGAGCTGCGCAGATTCTTCTCACCGGAGAACCTTTTAGCGCTGAGCAAGCAGTTGAGATGGGTCTAATTGCAGGGGTAGCTGAAAATCCAAAAGATGAAATTAAGAAAATTGCGCTAAAGCTTGCTAGCCAGCCACCCAGTGCCATCCTGCAAACTAAAGCGCTATTAAAGAGTGATCTTCATGAGAAAGTTAAAGTAGTAATGCAGGCAGAAGGGGAGCTCTTCCTGCGCGCCCTTGAATCAGATGAAGCTCAAGAAGCCTTTATGAAACTAGCAGCAAGGAAGGGTAAGTAGATGAGTCTTGCAGGAAAAAAGATTTTTATTACTGGAGGCTCAAGAGGCATTGGTTTAGCAATTGCTATTAGGGCTGCAAAAGATGGGGCAATGATTGCAATTGCTGCTAAAACAAGTGAACCAAATCCAAAACTTCCAGGAACTATCCACACCGCAGCAAGTGAAATCACCGCAGCTGGAGGAAGGGCCCTTGCTATTCAATGCGATTTAAGAGATGAGAATCAGATAAGCGCAGCCGTTGATCAGGCCGCTAAAGAATTTGGTGGCCTAGATATCTTAATTAATAATGCAAGCGCTATTAATCTCACCCCCACGCTACAAACACCCGCTAAAAGATTTGATCTTATGTTTGATGTAAATGTTCGAGGAACTTTTTTAACCTCTCAAGCAGCTCTGCCGCACCTGCAAGAAAGTGCTAAAGCTGGCCGAAATCCTCATATCTTGACTCTTTCGCCTCCGCTTTCAATGAAAGCAAAGTGGTTTAGAAACCATGTGGCCTACACAATGGCAAAGTATGGAATGAGCATGTGCGTTCTTGGAATGGCAGAGGTGTTTAAGCGAGAGAAGATAGCTGTTAATGCCCTTTGGCCAAGAACAGCAATTGATACTGCAGCGCTTGCAATGATTCCTGGTGTTGATACTGCCGCCTGTCGCACCCCTGAGATTCTGGCCGATGCTGCCTATATTATTTTAAATCGTGAATCTACTTCTTGTAGCGGGAACTTCTTTGTTGATGATGAAGTTCTAGCATCAGAGGGGATTACTGATTTAGAGAAGTATTCTGTTGTTCCAGGAACTACCGACTTTCTCCTAGATTTCTTTCTTGATTAATCCTTAATCTTTAAATCAGTATGTGAGTGATCAGTCTCAACGATTCCTGAAGAGTATCTGCTTTCATATTTGCCAAGGCGCCAGATAAGAACTGAGAGAAGCCAAGCTGCAACAAAACTAGCGACTATGAAGAAACCAATTCCACTAAGCTCAATATTTGCAATGGTCGTAAATGGCTCATAGTTATCAATCGAAGTCTTGCTAGCTAATACATTGATTATTTGAATTGTTCCTATAACTAGTGCAACAAATATAGAGATAGACGTAGTAGTGATGTTGTAGTAGATCTTCCGCAGTGGCGAGGTAAAAGCCCAGCCATAAGCCTTAGTCATAAATATTCCATCGAGGGCGTCCATTAGTGACATGCCCGCAGCAAAGATTATTGGCAGGGCGATGATGGCAAGTGGTGGCAGGACTCCACCCACAGTTCCTATGGCAACCGTTGCGGAGAGACCTAGAATCGCAACCTCGGTTGCGGTATCAAAGCCGAGTCCAAATAGAACCCCAACCGGATAGATTTGATGAGATTTATCAAAACCTTTTTTGAAACGTCCTCTAAAGATTCGCCGCATAAGTCCTCGGTCATTTAAAAGTTCTTCGAGATGTTGATGCGAGAACTTTCCACTCTTAGCTTTCTTCCAAACTCCAATAATCCCAACCAAGATCACTAAATTTAATATGCCAATTAGATAGAGAAAAAGACCAGAAACTGAAGTTCCAATGATTCCACCAGTTTCAGCAAAATTCTCTTGGAATCTTGCCGCGCGTTGAGCTGCAAATGCAACTAGAACTGAAAGCGCTAAGACAACTGTTGAGTGGCCTAGGGAGAAAAAGAGACCCACCCCTAAAGGGCTCTTACCTTTAGCTAACATCAAGCGTGTGGTGTCATCAATTGCTGCAATGTGGTCGGCATCAAATGCGTGGCGCAATCCAAATGAATAAGCCAAAGCTCCAGCTCCAGCGTAAACAAGAGCACCTTTGCTATCGGCTAATCCCTGATATTGAGGATCTGAGTTGTAGTAGATAAATAGCCCCCAACCAATTACGTGCAGGGCAATTACTGTTCCTAAAATGCCCACTAAAGAGGGGATTTCGTTTCTCTCGAACTTTAAGTGCTGCCTTAAGGATTTGTCGCTGCGCTTTAAGTTTGACATAGGGTAAGGTTATTGCAAATCATTTGCATCTGCAAAGCGAAAATAGTCAAAGATTAATTCTATAGAAGTTAGGGTGTCAGAGTGGAGAAGAGTCAGCGAGCGGAAGTCTCAAATTCTGCAAAGACCTGGATCTCACTTTGGGCAGTTTACTTGATTTGGGGTTCTACTTACTTCGCAATTGCTTACGTAATCGAGAGCATGCCACCACTTTTAGCAATGGGGATTCGCTTTTTAATTGCGGGCTTGCTTCTTGCTGCAATAATTTCATTGCGCCAGGGAGTTGGCGAGCTAAAAATTCCCAAGGTAGAGTTAAAGAGCTCACTAGTTATGGGCTTTCTACTCCTAGGATTTGGAATCGGCACTGTATCTGTTTCTCAAGAATATGTGCCTTCAGGAATCGTTGCGTTAATAATTGCAGCCCTTCCATTATGGATAGCAATATTTCGTACCATCTCTGGAGAGAGATTGGCTAAAGTCTCCTGGCTAGGCCTAATGATTGGTTTTGCTGGCGTAGCCCTCCTCCTAAAGCCTGGAAGCATTACTCCAGTAAGTGAGATAAGTAATTTCAAGCTATTTCTCTTTATGTTGATGGTACTTCTGGGAAATATTGGATGGGCGCTGGGAACATTTCTTGCGCCAAAATTCCCACTTCCTAAAAATACTCTCGTCTTTACTGCTTACGAAATGTTGGCCGGGGGAGTCTCTCTAACTGTGGCAGGTTTTATTAAAGGCGAGTCAATTGGTGATTTTCTTGATGCAACTAGCTGGTCCTGGCTCTGGTTTGTTTACTTGATTATTTTCGGATCAATCGCGGCATACACCGCATATCTCTGGCTAGTTGCGAATGCTCCAGTATCACTTACTGCTACTTATGCCTATGTTAATCCTATAATTGCAGTAGCGCTCGGCGCCCTATTTCTAAATGAAAAGATAACTAGTTCTTATGCTCTTGGTGGTCTAATAATCTTGATGGGTGTTGTTTTGGTGGTATCTGTTGAGCGAATAAAGAAAGAACCAGCTGTCTAATCTTTATATTGCCTTAATCTGGTGAGTGAAATCATGGCGATCAACAATGAGAATTGAGTGATTCTCCATCAATATCCAGCCGCTTTGATCCCAGCCTGAGGAGGCAACTGCAACGCCGTTTTCATCGATGCGATAGCGCAGTTGGTAGTAGAGATCATCGGTCCAGCTTGGTTTATTTAAAGGATCATGTTCACTAACTACAATTAGATAGTCAGAGTTGATAATCATTGAATTAATTGAGCTATATTCAAAGTTTTGCTTTAAATTCTTTATCCCCTTAACCACTCCATCTACAAATCCTCTGGATTTAATCTCAGTTAGAAGATAGAGAAAGAAGAGCTCGCTATCGGTATCACCCTCTCTAAGTGATTCAAATTCTGGAGCGATTAGTGATTTAACCGCTTCATAAGGGCTAAGGGCGCCATTATGGATAAAGGCGATATCTTCAAAGCTAAATGGATGTGCATTTTCATGAGTAACTCCAAGACCGGGGGAGGCCCATCTAAAGTGAAGTAGAGCCCCTGGCGCGCTTTGATTACTAATGACTTCACTGAACCTGGCGCTAGATGCCGCGCTTGCCACTTCCTTAATGACCGTTGCGCTATCTGGATTAGCAAGGGCTAGACCCCAGGAATCATTGTGAACCTCTGAGAGTTTAAGAAAGTCGCTAAAGCCCTGACCCATAAACTCAGGGAGATTGACCGGGGTTTTTGAACTATAGGCCATGAGTCGACACATAAGGCGAGCCTATCGGCTACCCTAAGAAAATGCTTTTAACTGCCTTAGTCGTAATTGTTCTTGCAGCCTACATAATCGAATCAATCCTGGATAACCTAAACCTATCCACCGCTAGAAATGCCTTAGATCCAAAGATTGCCCATCTCTATGATGCTAAAGAGCGGGAGAGATCAATTAGTTATAGCGCGGAGAAGACCCGCTTTGGCTTTATCTCCTCGACTATCTCAACTCTAATTCTCATATTTGCCCTGAGCTATGGGTGGTTTGCATCTCTTGATAATTGGGCAAGAGGCATCGTTGATAACCAGATTTTGGTCTCCCTTCTCTTTATCGCCTCATTGAGTGTTATCTCTTTTTTGATTGGCCTGCCATTTACTCTCTATAGCACCTTTAAAATTGAAGCGAAATACGGGTTTAATAAAACTACTCCAAAGGTATTTATTACAGACACAATTAAAGGGGCAGCACTTGCAACCTTGATAGGAGGCAGCCTGCTGAGCGCAGTTCTCTGGCTCTATCAGGAACTTGGCTCAAATTTCTGGATTCTTGCCTGGGCGCTTTTAGCAGTTTTCTCACTTCTAATGTTTATGTTTGGAACTACTTTGATCCTGCCGCTCTTTAATAAATTAGAGCCAATTAAAGATGGACCGCTTAAGCAAGGAATAGAGAAGTACTGCGCTTCACAAGGTTATAACTTAGGTCGCCTCTTTGTGATGGATGGCTCAAAGAGATCATCGAAGGCAAATGCTTTTTTTAGCGGACTTGGTTCCAGCAAGACCATTGTCTTATTTGACACCTTAATTGAGAAACTAACAACTACAGAGATCATTGCTGTATTGGCACATGAGATTGGCCATTACAAAAAGAAACATACTCTCTCTATGTTTATCTTTAGCAATATTCAAACCTTTGCAACCTTTGCTCTCCTTGGATTTCTTCTTGGTTATCCAGAGCTCTCAACCGCACTTGGTGCAAGTCAGAGTAGCTTTCATCTCTCAGCGCTGACCTTCTTCATTCTCTTTACTCCGCTTAGTATTTTCTTAGGGCTAATTAATAACACCTGGTCTCGTCATAACGAATATGAATCCGATACCTTTGCTAAGCAAACTTACAAGGTAGAGCCTATGAGAAGCGCTTTAAGCAAAATCTCAACCGATAGCCTGGCAAATCTCTCCCCCCATCCTGCCTATGTGGCATTTAACTACACCCATCCCACACTCTTGCAGAGGTTAAAGAACTTAGAATAAAAAAAAGAGGGCCTGCCTAGGCAGACCCTCTTTTTAACTCTAGATTTTAGATATCGTAATAGAGTTCAAACTCTGCTGGATGTGGACGCAAGCGTACGTAATCAATTTCTGACTTACGCTTCCAATCAATCCAGGTATCAATCAAGTCTTTAGTAAAGACGCCGCCTGTTGTTAAGAAGTCGTTATCTCTCTCAAGATTATCGATAACAGCATCAAGGGAGCCAGGAACTTGAGCAATTGACTTAGCTTCGGCTCCTTCTAACTCGTAGAGATCTTTATCAACTGGCTTTGGTGGTTCGATTTTATTTGTGATTCCATCAAGACCGGCCATCAAAATTGCAGCAAATGCAAGATATGGATTTGAAGATGGATCTGGGCAGCGGAACTCAATGCGCTTTGCCTTAGGACTTGATCCAGTAATTGGGATACGGATACAAGCTGAGCGGTTACGAGCTGAGTAAACAAGATTTACTGGAGCTTCATATCCTGGGACAAGGCGCTTATAAGAGTTAACTGTTGGGTTGGTAAATGCAAGGAGTGAAGGAGCATGTTTTAGAAGCCCTCCGATATACCAACGCGCTAGATCTGAGAGATTGGCATAGCCATCGCCCCACATAAGCGGTTTTCCATCTTTCCAAAGTGATTGGTGAACATGCATTCCAGAACCATTATCGCCAAAGAGTGGCTTTGGCATAAAGGTCACAGTCTTTCCAGCAGCCCAAGCGGTGTTCTTAATTATGTATTTAAACTTCATTAGATCATCACCGGCATGAAGGATGTCGTTGAAGCGATAGTTGATCTCCATCTGACCAGCAGTTCCCACTTCATGGTGAGCGCGCTCTACATCAAGACCAACTTTGGCTAGATTCATAACCATCTGATCGCGAAGATCTGCAAATTGATCTGTTGGTGAGACTGGGAAGTATCCGCCTTTAATTCTGGTGCGATATCCACGATTTGGTGTGCCATCAGCATCATCATCAATTCCGGTATTCCAAGCTCCTTCATAGGAATCAACTTCATAGAAGCCAGTATTCATACGAGTCTGGAATTTAACGCGATCAAAGACATAGAACTCAGCCTCAGGAGCAAAGTATGCGGTGTCTGCAATTCCAGTAGATCTCATATATTCCACTGCCTTATTAACTATCTGGCGTGGGTCTCTGCTATATGGCGAGTTATCATCAGGATTTACCACCGAGAAATGTAGAACCAGTGTCTTCTCAGTTCTAAATGGATCGATAAATGCTGTCTCTGGAGCTGGAAGAAGCTTCATATCTGATTCATGAATTGATTGGAAACCTCTAATTGAGGAACCATCAAACATCAGACCATCTTTAAAGACATCTTCAGTAAATTGCGAGACTGGAACGTTGAAGTGATGCTGCATACCTGGAAGATCGGTGAAGCGAACATCAACGAGTGCAACATTTTCTTTCTTTATGTAATTCAAAACTTCTGCAGAATTCTTAAACATTTCTCTCCTGAGGTTTTCCTTCTTCGATTAAGCTCCACATTGAGCTCGCTAGCAATGGCCTAAACCTAGGCTAGGGCGGTGAAATATCCATAACCGGTGGGTTACGGCTATGTTTCATGAATCAGGCCTAAGTTCACTTTTTTAGTTAAGTTGAGCCTATGGAACAGGCAGGACTTGGCCGGCGAGTGCTGGCCCTGAGTATCGATTGGGCGATAGCTTCATTTACCGCAGCCCTGGTCTATCCCTTGCAATCAAGCGCTCTTGCGCCATCGCTATTTCGCCTTGGAGTTTTTGTCTTAGAAGTTGCGCTTCTAACTTCACTTGGAGGGGCTTCAGCTGGACAGAGAGTTATGGGTTTAAGAGTTTTAAGCTGGCCAGATAATCTCTTTCTCCGCCCTGGGCCAATTCTGCTTCGTACAATCCTAATCGCACTTGTTATTCCAGCAGTTGTTACTGATAAAGATGGCAGAGGCCTTCACGATCGTGCCGCTAAATCAGTTGTGATGAGAGTTAAGCAGAAACGAGCTTAACGAGGCTTAGGCATCCTCATATTCTTTGGCATAGGACCTTTTGGAAGTGGGATATTAAGTCCGCCAACAGATTTAAGTCTTGCTCGCAGTTCTCTGACCTGAACTGTTGAGAGTTTCTTGGAAAACTTCTTCATTTTCTTCTGTAGTTTGCGAACAGAGACTTGATCTTTCTCATTGCCAATTACTATTTCATGGATTGGAACTCCTGGGGCAAAGCGCTCCATCTTTCGTCTCTCATCTGTAAGTAGTGAGCGGAGAGCATGGCCACCTTCGCCAACTAGAACTACACCAGCTTTACCAACTGCGCGATGGACCATATCTTGGTTTTTATTAACATTTACCGCTGGAGTAATGGTCCAGCCCTTGCGAATCGACATCAAAACACTTGCTCCAGCGCCAGGTTGTCCCTCTATTGATGCATAGGCAGCATTTCCTGCAAGTCGTGTGAAGTAAAAGAATGCACCGAGAAAAGCTAATGGGAATGTTAAGAAGGCTGCATAACCAGGGCGATTAAAGATAAGTCCGATACCAATTCCTGCGCCCCAAAGTGGCGTGAAGACAGCTAGGCAGCGTAGGAAGACAAACTTGTAATGCTTGCGAGCTAGAGAGTAAGCATCACGAATTGTTTTAAATCTAACTTTCTTAGGAGCGTTAGGATCCTTCTTTTTTCTACCAAACATCTCTTAACTCTCCCTCTTATCTTTTCGCAACTCTTCAAGGTCTGTAAGGCTTGGAGCGCTTCCGCCCAGCCTTGCTGGCGCCCATCTAGCGCCCTTATGGGGGTCAGGATAATCACTCTGAACTTGATTTAGTAATTGCGCCATCGCCTCTTTAAGAGCGGCTAGCTCTACTTCTAGATTAGCGCCTTTCTCAACATATCTAAGCGGCCCAATTGAAATAAAGATAGGGATGCTATTTCTAGATAAGTTCTTAGGTAATTTCTTGCTCCATACTCTCTGGGATCCCCAGATCACCATAGGCAGTATGGGTGCGCCAGATTCCATAGCCAGGCGAATAACCCCGCTCTTCATATCCTTAAGCTCAAAGCTTTGAGAGATTGTTGCTTCAGGAAAAACACCAACAATCTCACCCTTATCAAGGGCTTTAAGAGCTGCAAGAAAAGATGGAGCGCCATTACTTCGATCAACGCAGATATGTTTCATCCCGCGCATAAGCGGGCCTGCTATTGGATGATCAAAGATTTCTTTCTTTGCCATAAATCTAACGAGACGAGAAGTTGGAAGAAAAGCTGTTCCAGCTAGGGCAAAATCAAGATAGCCAACATGATTCATAGCAAGAATCGCTGGCCCTTTACTTGGTATATGACTCTGTCCGTAAAAAGTAAAGCGCAGATCTAAATATTTCCAGAATGCACGAACTAGTTTTATAACTGGGGGATAGACCAGATCAGCCATTTGAAATCCCTTGACGGGCAGCGGCGGCTTGCTTATATAACCTTCCTGCTCGATAGCTTGATCTAACTAGCGGTCCACTCATCACTCCAAGAAAACCTAACTCCTCTGCCTCTTTAGCCAGTTCAACAAATTCTTGCGGCTTAACCCATCTCTCAACCGGATGATGCAAATTAGATGGCCTTAAGTATTGAGTGATAGTGATTAGCTCACAACCAGCGCTTCTTAGATCAAGGAGTGCCTGTGATACTTCACTTCGCTGCTCTCCCATCCCAAGAATTAGATTCGACTTGGTAATAAGACCAAAATCTCTTGCCTGAGTAATAACGCTTAAAGACCTCTCATAATTAAAGGCAGGTCTAATTCTCTTAAATATTCTAGGAACAGTCTCTAGGTTATGAGCAAAAACCTCTGGCCTACTTTCAAATACTTCACTTAAGAGCTCAGGCTTTGCTGAAAAATCAGGGGCGAGCATTTCAACTAGACACCCAGGGACAACCTGATGAATCTGGCGGATAGTTTCGCTATAGAGCCAGGCTCCTTCATCCTCTAAATCATCTCTTGCAACGCCGGTAACGGTGGCATATTTAAGGCCCATCGTTGCTACAGACTCTGCAACTCTTCTCGGCTCATCTCTATCTAGGGCTTCAGGTTTGCCAGTATCGATATTGCAGAAATCGCACCTTCTTGTGCAGGCGCTTCCACCAATTAAAAATGTCGCTTCTTTATCTTCCCAGCATTCATAGATATTAGGACAAGCTGCCTCTTGGCAGACAGTATGTAGACCTTCTTTAGCAACAAGTGATCGAAGCGCGCTGTACTGCGGCCCCATCTTTGCCTTTGTCTTAATCCACTCTGGCTTTCGCTCAATAGGGGTTTCGGCGTTGCGC
The DNA here is from genome assembly GCA_937883945.1 of uncultured Clavibacter sp. Taxonomy (GTDB): domain Bacteria; phylum Actinomycetota; class Actinomycetes; order Nanopelagicales; family Nanopelagicaceae; genus MAG-120802. The sequence goes on from CAKZXY010000052.1 coordinate 12,100, forward strand.
GCCTCAATTCTTAATAACTTACGTCCATCGGGAGCAAGCATTAGGTGCTCACCTGCGTAAGTGATTGCTTCATCCGCGCCTCTACAACTTCTAGAACTTCCTCAAGTGCAATACTTCTATTCAATTCTCTCTCCATAGAGGTAACCTGCGCATCAGCAATTCCGCAAGGGATAATTCGATCAAAGTAGCTTAGATCGGGGTTAACATTTAGCGCAAAGCCATGCATCGTTACGCCCTTAGCAACTCTAATTCCAATTGCAGCAATCTTTCTATCGCCTCTCTCATCGCGAATCCAAACACCAGAGCGCTCGCAATATGTTTGGCCTTCAATATTGAAATCTTGGCAAATTTGAATCAGCGCTTTCTCGATCTGCCTAACAAAGCCGACTACATCATTTGGTTTTTTCAATTTAACTATTGGATATCCCACAATTTGTCCAGGGCCATGGAAAGTGATCTTTCCTCCTCTATCAACATCAATTACCTTTGAACCATCGATAGGTCGCTCGCTATCTAGCGTTCTACGACCTGCTGTAAATACCGGAGGATGTTGAAGTAAGAGAAGTGAGTTAGCGCTTAGCTGATCTACTACCTCTTGGTGGAGTCGGCGCTGAATTACTAGCGCCTCTTCATAATCTATTAATCCAAGGCTCTGGCAATTGATAGTCGAGATTTCTTCTCTCTTACTTTCCAGGGCTTGCATGGTCACAGGTAGAGCCTAACTTTATTGAGCAGCCCTTGGCGCAATGAGCGGTAGAATCACGCTCCTGAGGTGTTAAAAGTGCGGGTGGGGTAGTAGCCGAAATCACCCCAAATCTATCGAGGCGCGAGATTACAAGGAGATGCTGTGAGTCAGGAAGTATTGAGCGAGAAGAAGAAATCTGGAGTAAAAGGACGCAAGGCTTTATGGATAGCGATCGTCTCAATTTTAGTCTGGCTTTCAATTGGCGGCTTTGCCGGGGGAGCCTTCTCCAAGATTTCTACAGTTCAAGAAAATGATAACTCTGCCTTTTTACCCGATAGCGCAGAATCAACTATTGCCGGGGAAGTACTAGTTAAGTTCTCATCACAAGATGACCAGCTCTTTCCAGCTCTACTTCTATTGCTCGGAGATTTAAACCCAGCAACTAATGCCCAAGTCTTTGAGAAGGTAAATCAGTATTCAGCAACGCTACTAAGCAAAACCCTTCCTGAAACTGGAAAGCCTTTAAGCACTTACTTTGCACAAGGAGTTCCGCTGACTCCAATTCCATCTGCAGATGGAAAAGCGATCCTAATAAATGCCCAATTAGATTTTGCAGTTGCTGATGCCAATGTTGATGGAGAGCCAGTCTTTCCAAAGATTATTGAATTCATCAGGGAGGATATGGAGAAGGAGTTTACTTCTGCAGGAATTACTACACATGTAACTGGCCCTGCAGGACTCTTTGCAGATCTATTCGAAGCCTTCGGTTCTATTGATACCAGGCTATTGCAGACAACTCTGATAGTTGTGGCAATCATTCTTATTGTGGTTTATCGCTCTCCAGTGCTCTGGATACTTCCGCTCTTTACAGCGGCAAGCGCGCTTGGAATTGCCACCATGATTGTCTATTACTTAGCTAGAGAAGAAATTATTGATCTGAATGGTCAGACCCAAGGAATTCTCGACGTTTTAGTTCTGGGAGCGGCAACAGATTACGCCTTGCTATTAATCGCTCGTTATCGAGAAGAGTTACACCAACATCAATCTAAATTTGATGCGATGAGAATTGCGCTCCGCGGAGTAGTAGAGCCAATTATCGCCTCTGGTTCAACTGTTATTGCTGGACTTATGGTTCTGCTGCTTAGCGATCTTTCAAGTAATCGAGGTCTTGGCCCTGTTGGTTCAATTGGTATTGCATCTTCAATGCTCGCAGTTTTAACTCTACTTCCAGCGCTTCTAATTATTTTTGGCCGCTGGATTTTCTGGCCAAAGATTCCACGCTTTGATGAAGTTGATGAGAAGCTCTCTGGGCTCTGGTCAAAAGTTGGTAATTTAGTTGATCGTCGCCCCAGGGCTGTTTGGATAAGCACAGCACTTGCACTTCTTATTTTTGCTGGATTTTCTACAACTTTAAAATCTGATGGACTCTCACAGAGTGAAGCTTTTACTACTCGAACTGATTCGGTAATCGGCCTTGAAAGGCTAGGGGAGCACTTCCCAAGTGGTGAGGGAACCCCAGTTGAAATTGTTGTAGATCAAGCAGATATTGCCTCAGCTGCCGCTGCAATTGGACGGGTTTCAACTGTGGCATCTGTAATCCCACTTACAAATGTTGATCCGCTTACTCAACGGCCAACTTCTGAACTTAAAGTAGTTGATGGAAAAGTAGTTCTCTATGCCACCTTAAAGGTTGCTCCAGATTCTGCTGAGGGCAAAGAGAGCATTCCTTTGATACGCCAAGCTGCAAAGGCTGTTAATTCCAATATCTTGGTCGGTGGGCAGAGCGCAATTGGCTATGACGTTGATCAATCATCACGTAGAGATAATCGAGTCATCATCCCTATCGTGCTTCTTTTAATAGCTGTGATCCTTGGCTTCTTACTGCGAAGTATTTTTGCAGCTGCGCTCTTACTGGGAACAGTGGTCCTCTCATTTGCTGCCACCCTTGGAGTCTGCGCACTGGTCTTTGATAATGTCTTTGGATTTGCTGGAACTGATGCGGCCTTCCCACTCTTTGCCTTTATATTTTTGGTAGCACTAGGTATTGATTACAACATCTTTTTGATGACTCGAGTTCGAGAAGAATCGTTAAAGATCGGGACTAGGGCTGGAATTATTAAAGGCTTAACTGTTACTGGCGGAGTTATTACCTCAGCAGGAATAGTTCTTGCCGCCACCTTTGGAGTTCTTGGAATCTTGCCGCTGGTCTTTTTGGCAGAGCTTGGTTTTGCTGTCGCCTTTGGCGTGCTTCTAGACACCATAATTGTTCGCTCACTTTTGGTTCCAGCTTTAGTTAGAGAGATCGGACCAAAGATTTGGTGGCCATCAAAGCTTCAGCATCAAGAGAATTAAACTCTCTCTAAATGAAGGCAGGGATAATTGGCTATGGATTAGCTGGTCGCTATTTCCACGGCCCAACACTTCTTGCTGCTGGATTTCATGTAACTGCTATCTGTGCCCGATCACTTGAGAAGAAGGCTGCGGCTCAGCAAGATTTTCCAAATGCAGTAATAGTAAATTCAGTAGATGAGCTAATTGCAGAGGATCTAGATCTAATCGTTGTTGCAACACCTAACGAATTTCATAGTGAGCATGCTCTAGCTTCAATAAGGGCTGGAATCAACACCGTTGTTGATAAACCGATGGGACGTGATTACTACGAAACCTTAAGCCTTTATGATGCAGCCGATCAAAGCGGTGTGCTCTTAACAGTATTTTTCAATCGGCTATGGGACTCTGATTCCTTAACGATAAAGAAGATAATTGGGCAGGGAGATATCGGAAATATCTTCCGTCTAGAGTCAAGGTTTGAAAGATTTCGGCCAGAGATAAATCCCCTGGCTTGGCGCGAGAGCGCATCGCTCGAGGCAGGAGGGGGCTTACTTCTTGATCTTCAGAGCCATTTAATCTCAACTGCGCTTGATTGGTTCGGTCCAGCAGAATTGGTATTTTCAAGTGTAAGAAATGTTCGCGGTTCAAGTGATGATGATGTACTCCTTGTTTTAAAACA
>CAKZXY010000053.1 GCA_937883945.1 uncultured Clavibacter sp.
ACTTAGGTGACACTGTTACCGATGCTGTTATTACAGTGCCAGCATATTTCAATGATGCGCAGCGCCAAGCGACAAAAGAAGCTGGCGAAATCGCAGGGTTAAACGTTCTACGTATCATCAACGAGCCAACATCTGCAGCTCTTGCATATGGCCTAGATAAAGGCGATAAAGAACAGACTATTTTAGTATTTGACCTAGGCGGCGGAACATTTGATGTTTCACTCCTTGAAATTGGCGATGGCGTAGTTGAAGTTAAAGCGACCAATGGTGATAACAACCTTGGTGGCGATGATTGGGATCAAGCACTTGTTGACTTCTTAGTTAAAACTTTTGCCGCTAAAAATGGCGTTGATTTAGCAAAAGATAAGATGGCAATGCAGCGTGTAAGAGAAGCGGCTGAGAAAGCCAAGATTGAACTCTCTTCATCTCAGCAGACTTCCATCAATCTTCCCTACATCACAGTAGATGCTGAGAAGAATCCACTATTTCTTGATGAAACAATTACTAGGGCGCAGTTCCAAGCGATGACTGCAGATCTTCTTGATCGCTGCCGTCGCCCATTCCAATCAGTATTAAAGGATGCCGGCATTCCAATTGCCAATATTCTTCATGTAGTACTAGTTGGAGGCTCAACTCGCATGCCTGCGGTAGTAGATCTAGTCAAAGAGCTAACTGGCGGAAAAGAGCCAAATAAGGGCGTAAATCCCGATGAAGTAGTAGCAGTTGGCGCCAGCCTTCAAGCCGGTGTAATCAAGGGTGAGGTTAAAGATGTTCTCCTACTTGATGTAACTCCACTATCACTTGGTATTGAAACCAAGGGTGGAATTATGACCAAGTTAATTGAACGTAACACCACAATTCCAACTAAGCGCTCAGAGATCTTTACAACCGCTGATGACAATCAGCCAGCAGTTCAGATTCAAGTCTTCCAAGGTGAGCGCGAGATGGCTGCTTATAACAAACGTCTAGGAATGTTTGAACTAACAGGCATTGCTCCTGCGCCTCGCGGCATCCCGCAAGTTGAAGTCACATTCGATATTGATGCCAACGGAATCGTCCATGTCTCTGCAAAGGATCTCGGAACTGGAAAAGCACAGAGCATGACTATCTCTGGTGGTTCAGCTCTTGCAAAAGATGAGATTGAAAGAATGATGCGAGATGCTGAATCACATGCTGATGAAGATAAGCAGCGCCGTGATGAGGCAGAGACTCGCAACACAGGAGACTCTCTTGTCTATCAGACTGAGAAGTTCTTAAAAGATAATGCTGAGAAACTCAATGAAGGAGAAGCAGCTACGATAAAAGTTGAAGTTGAAAGCGCTATGGCAGAGCTAAAGAAACTTCTTGAGGGCGCAGATTATGCAAGCATCAAGAGCGCAACAACCAAGCTATCTGAAGTAAGTCAGCAATTAGGGGCTGCTTTATATGCTGCTAATGCATCAAGCGCCGAAGCGCCAAAAGGTGATGATGGCGTCGAAGATGCTGAGATCATTGATGAAAGTAAGTAATGAGCGAGGAAACAAATAGTGAAGAAGTAGTATCAGAGGAGGCGGTAGCTGAGGTCATTGACCCAGTTACTGCCTTAACTGATGACCTTCAAAGGCTCCAGGCTGAGTTTGCCAACTATCGCAAGAGAATCGAGCGCGATAGATCGCTGGCAAGCGATCTGGCAATTTCAAGTGTTTTATTTGAATTTTTAGCCATTCTTGATGATCTCGATCGAGCTGAGTCTCATGGCGAGTTAAGCGGCGGATTTAAAGCAGTTGCTGAGCAGATAAATGCAACCATGACCAAGCTTGGCTTAGAAAAATACGGCAGCGCTCCAGAGGCATTTGATCCCAATATCCATGAAGCCCTACTTCATGAAACATCGAGTGAGGTAAGAGAAACAACTGTTTCAAAAATTTTGCAACCAGGATATAAATATAAAGAGCGAATTTTAAGGCCTGCTCGAGTAGTAGTAACTGATCCAGAGTAATTATGGCTGCCAAAGATCTCTACGAAAAGGATTATTACGCCATATTAGGTGTTGATAAGAAGGCTGATGCTGCCACGATTAAAAAAACATATCGAAGCCTAGCCCGCGAACTCCATCCTGATAAGACTAAGGGTGATAAGAAGTTAGAGGATCGATTCAAAGAGGTCAGCGAAGCTTATGAAATCTTAAGTGATGTCAAAAAACGTAGCGAATATGATCAAGCTCGCCAAGCTTTCCAATCAGGAGCCTATAAACAGGGCCAACAATTCTCTGGCGATTTTAGTGATTTATTTAATGGCGGTGGAGATATTTTCTCTCAGTTATTTACAGGAAGGCGCGGCCCGCGGAAGGGACAAGATGTTGAAACAGAGATTTCAATTTCATTTCGCGATGCTTTATTTGGCAAAGAGGTAGATCTACGCCTCGCAGGGCAGGCCAGCGCGCCAAGTGCTATTACAGTTCGAATTCCTGCAGGAGTCAATGATGGTTCAAAAGTTCGAGTTAAAGGTCGGGGAGGCCCTGGTGAGGCAGGCCCTGGAGATTTATTTGTCCTAGTTAATGTAATCCCACATCCAATCTTTACTCGCAAAGGCGAGAACCTTCACATCAGCCTTCCTGTCTCCTTCTCAGAGGCAGCGCTAGGCGCTGATATTTCAGTGCCCACGATTGAAGGCGATGAAGTAAAGCTTCGCCTCGGATCCGGAACTCAAAATGGAAAAACTCTTCGTGTTAAAGGTCGTGGGGTTAAAAAAGGTGTGAACGCTGGAGATCTAATAGTGATGATTGAAGTTCAAGTCCCGCAGCGAATTGATGGCAAAGCCAAGAAAGCCCTAGAAGATTTTGCAGCAGCGACAAAAGATGAAGATTTCCGTTCTGAATTTATGCAGCGAGCTAGAGCATGAACAGGGATAAAGGCGATGAAGAGCTAGCGCTCTACGTAATTTCAGTTGCAGCAGAACTATCTGGTTTACACCCACAAACACTTCGTCAATATGATCGCATTGGTCTAGTTTCTCCCTCGCGCGCTCAAGGTCGAGGACGGCGCTACTCACTACGAGATATAGCACTTTTGCGAAATGTCTCACGGATGGTTGGTGAAGGTATTAACTTAGCTGGCATTAAAAGAATAATTGAACTTGAGTCAGCGATGTCAAATATGGCAATTGAAGTGGCCAAACTTAGAATTGAAGTTGATGCACTTTTAGAGTCAAATCCAGAGAAGGCTCTAGTAGCTAGACGGAGAACTGATTTGATTATTTACAATTCACCTAAGAGCCTTTAGGTTTAACTCATGAGCGCTCGGGAAAAACTCAAAGAAGAGATACTAAAAAAAGCAGTTGTTCACGGAAAAGTTATTCTCTCCTCGGGTAAGGAGGCAGAGTATTATGTGGATTTGCGAAGAGTGACCCTTGATTCAATCGCTGCACCGCTAGTTGGTGAGGTCATGCTTGAGCTAACCAGAGATTTAGATTTTGAAGCAGTTGGTGGATTAACTCTTGGGGCAGACCCTGTTGCTACTGCAATGATGCATGTCGCTGCCAAAAAAGGTCGAAAAATAGATGCTTTTGTGGTCAGAAAAGCTGAAAAAGCTCATGGTCTGCAAAGGCGAATTGAAGGCCCGGATGTAAAGGGGAAAAGGGTGCTAGCAGTTGAAGACACTTCAACCACCGGAGGATCAGTGCTTATGGCAGTTGATGCGCTGAAAGAAGCAGGCGCAATTATTGTTGGTGTAGCAGTAATTGTTGAACGCGGAGCTAAAGAAAAAGTTGAATCGGAAGGCTTTAAATATTTAGCTGCTTATCAACTCAGCGATCTTGGTCTGTAGAATTTCTCCTCTTTTTATCTTTTAAGAATTCAATTGCAATCGGGGCAAGACTTAAAGCGATAATTAAAGCAACAATTGGCAGTAGATACTTATCAACTGAGCCCTCTAGCCGCTCTCCGAGTAAGTAGCCTGCAGAAATTAGGCTTACAGTCCAGATATAACTACCAATAATGTTCCAGATGAAAAATTTCTTTGCAGGGATACCGATAATTCCGCAGAGTGGATTAATCAAAGTCCGCACAAATGGAATGAAGTGAGAGAGAATTAAAGCTTTTCCTAAACCATATTTCATCAACCAGCGCTCTGTTTTAGCAACTCTTTCTTGATTGAAAAACCTGGAATTAGGTCGGTCAAAGAATGGCCTTCCATACTTTGCCCCGAGCCAGTGGCCACATTGAGAACCAACGGTTGCAGCAATTGGAGCCCAAATAAGTAATTGCGTGTAACTAAGTTGATTGCCAAATATTTCTTTTGCTGTTCCTGATGCCGCTATTCCTGCCACAAAAAGCAGGGAGTCTCCGGGAAGAAGTAGGCCAACTAAAAGTCCAGTTTCAATAAATAAAGTTGCTAGAACCCCAAGGGTTCCAAGGGTGGCAACAATTTCCTTGGCATCTAAGGGATTCACAGCCTCACCCTAAGGGCTGATTTTGCGCCTTCTCCTTATTTATTAGTCCCCAACCACGCTCAAATTAGGTTTAGCAGGGGGTTTTGCGCCTAAACTGCGCTCCATTGTGCTCAGCGCCGACACAGGTGGCGCTGACCTGAGCAATCCAACGGAGTAAATATGAGAGCCCTTTCAGCGGCCAACTCACTCGTGCAAGTCACGGGTAGCAATCTCAATCTTGTCTATCTAGTTCTAGGAGTTTCTCTAGTAGCTCTAGCTATCGCCTGGGCGCTTCGCTCACAGGTTTTAGCAGCATCTGCTGGAACGCCAAAGATGCAAGAGATCGCAGCAGCGGTGCAAGAAGGAGCTGCGGCATATCTAGCCCGTCAATTTAAAACTCTCTCCTACTTTGTAGTTATCGTCTTTTTACTTCTCTTTGCATTGCCAGGAGATATGGATGTAAAGATCGGTAGATCAATATTCTTCCTAATTGGCGCAGCATTCTCTGCCACTGTGGGATATCAGGGAATGTGGCTTGCTGTTAGAGCAAATGTCAGAGTTGCAGAAGCGGCTCGACAAGGATCTGCTGCCAACGCAGTACAGATTGCATTTAGAACTGGTGGAGTTGTTGGAATGCTCACAGTTGGTCTTGGACTCTTTGGCGCATCACTTGTTGTTGTTCTCTATCAGGCAGATGCACCATCGGTTCTAGAAGGATTTGGTTTTGGCGCTGCGATGCTTGCGATGTTTATGCGCGTTGGCGGCGGAATCTTTACTAAGGCTGCTGATGTTGGAGCAGACCTAGTTGGTAAAGTTGAAAAAGGTATTCCAGAAGATGATCCTAGAAATGCGGCAACTATTGCAGATAACGTTGGAGATAACGTTGGAGATTGCGCCGGTATGGCTGCAGATCTCTTTGAATCATATGCAGTGACGCTAGTTGCAGCTTTGATTCTTGGTAAGGCTGGCTTTGGAGATATGGGGCTTGTCTATCCTCTAATCGTTCCAGCAATTGGAATCTTGACTGCAATCCTTGGAATCTTCCTAACTCGCTTGCGTAGTTCAGATAAGAGCGCGATGAGCGCAATTAATCGCTCCTTCTATCTATCGGCAATAATTTCAGCAGCCCTTGTCGGCCTTGCTACATATACCTATCTACCAAGCACTTTTGCAGCTCTCTCTGGCCTTGATGCAACATTCCAATCTGAGGTATCTATTAATCCTAGAACCTTTGCATTTGGCGCAGTTGTTATTGGAATTGTTCTAGCTGCTGCAATCCAGATGCTAACTGGCTTCTTTACTGAAGTTGGTAAGCGCCCAGTAAATGATGTAGCAGCATCCTCACAAACTGGAGCTGCAACAGTAATTCTCGCTGGCGTTTCTGTTGGTTTTGAATCAGCAGTTTATTCAGCGCTATTAATTGCTGCCGGTGTCTTTGGCGCATATCTACTAGGCAGCGGAGTAATTGTTCTCTCGCTATTTGCTGTTGCACTAGCTGGTTGCGGACTTCTAACTACCGTGGGTGTAATTGTTGCGATGGATACCTTCGGACCAATTTCAGATAACGCTCAAGGTATTGCTGAGATGTCTGGAGATGTAAAGGGCGAAGGCGCAAAGATTCTTACCTCACTTGATGCTGTTGGTAATACCACCAAGGCAATTACTAAGGGAATTGCAATTGCAACTGCTGTTCTAGCAGCAACTGCTCTCTTTGGAGCATTTACTGATGCAATTAAAAATTCAGTTCTCGATGCTGGCAAAGTTGTAGCAGATCAAGCAGCTCAGTTCCAAGGTGTACTTGATGTTGCTGATCCTAGAAACTTAGTGGGATTAATTATTGGTGCATCTGTGGTATTTCTCTTCTCAGGTCTTGCTGTTAATGCAGTATCAAGAGCAGCAGGGGCTGTTGTGATGGAAGTTAGAAATCAATTCAAACTTCATCCAGGAATTATGAAGGGGACAGAGAAACCAGATTATGCTCGAGTAGTTGATATCTGTACTCGTGATTCATTACGTGAACTTGCAACCCCGGGTCTTCTTGCAGTCTTTGCCCCAATTGCCGTTGGTTTTGGCCTTGGCGTTGGCGCCCTTGGAGCTTATTTAGCAGGCTCTATTGGAACTGGAACTCTTATGGCTGTCTTCCTAGCTAACTCTGGTGGAGCATGGGATAACGCTAAGAAGTTCGTTGAAGATGGTAACTATGGCGGCAAGGGCTCTGATGCTCACGCTGCAACAATTATTGGTGACACTGTTGGCGATCCTTTTAAGGACACTGCAGGTCCTGCCATTAACCCACTTATCAAAGTGATGAACTTAGTTGGCCTTCTTATCACTCCAGCAATTGTCAGCTTTGCACTTGATGGCAATGAGAGAACTAGCCAGATAATTGCAGCAGTAGCAACGGCAATCATCATTGCAGCGCTAATTCGTAGCCGTCGCTCCTCTACCTTGATTGGCTAACGCTTGGCAAAAAACTTAAAGAAGCTGGTGATTGTTGAATCACCAGCAAAGGCAAGAAAAATTGGTGGATATCTCGGCGATGGCTACATCGTCGAGGCCTCCATCGGCCACATCAGAGATCTACCACAGCGCGCTGCTGATATCCCAAAGGAAGTAAAGAAGTTTGCCTGGTCGCGCGAGGGTGTTGATATTGAAAATGGCTTTGCTCCTCTTTATGTAATCAATCCAGATAAGAGAGCAAAGGTTGCCGAGCTAAAAGAGCTACTCAAGGAATCTGATGAGTTAATCCTTGCAACTGATGAAGACCGTGAGGGCGAAGCAATTGCTTGGCACTTAATGGAGATATTAAAACCAAAGGTTCCAGTAAAGCGAATGGTCTTTAATGAAATTACCAAGGAAGCAATTTTAAAGGCAGTAAATGAAACTAGAGATATCGATGAGCGCTTAGTTGATGCTCAAGAAACAAGAAGAGTATTAGATCGCCTCTTTGGATATCGCCTCTCCCCTGTTCTTTGGAAGAAAGTGATGCCAAGAATCTCAGCAGGGCGAGTTCAATCAGTTGCTACAAGGCTAATTGTTGAAAAAGAGCGCGAGAGAATGGCTTTTATCACCTCATCTTGGTGGGATTTAACTGCGCAAACCGATCAGAGCTTCACAGCACGGCTAATTTCTGTTGATGATAAGCGCCTTGCAACAACTAATGATTTTGATTCAAATGGCTCCTTAAAGGAAAAGAACGCATTAAATATCCTTCTTCTTGATCAAGGCTCTGCTGAAAAACTAACAACCTCACTTGAAGGCAAGAAGTTAAGAGTTAAATCAATTGAAGATTCACCAAGGACAGAGAGACCAAAGCCTCCCTTTACTACCTCCACAATGCAGCAAGATGCTGGATCTCGCCTTGGGTGGGGAGCGCAATTAACAATGCGAATTGCGCAGAGCCTCTATGAAGGTGGCTTTATCACCTATATGCGAACTGACTCTGTCAATCTTTCACAGACTGCAATTAGCGCTGCGCGAAGCGCTGCGCAATCTCTCTATGGCAAAGACCATATTCCAGAGAGTCCAAGATTTTATGAAGGCAAAACCAAGAATGCTCAAGAGGCTCATGAAGCAATACGTCCTGCCGGAGATTCTTTTAAGACGCCAGGTGAGCTTGCTCCTGAGCTAACTCGTGATCAATTAGCTCTATATGATCTAATTTGGAAGCGCACCGTCGCATCACAGATGGCTGATGCTAAAAAAATGCAAGCAAGGGTTGATTTTGATGTAACAACCTCTGATGGCAAAGATTGCATCTTTAGAGCTAATGGCAGCGTCATAACATTCCCAGGGTTTCTTGCAGCTTATGAAGATGTAAGCGATGAAAAGAGCGATGAAGAGAGCGATAGACGCCTTCCACCAATGAAAATTGGGCAAGATGTTGTTGCTACCAAGTTCTTATGTGAGGGCCATGAAACTAAGCCACCAGCTCGTTATACCGAACCAACTCTGGTTAAAAAGCTAGAAGAGCTCGGTATTGGGCGGCCATCAACATTTGCCTCCATTATTCAAACCATCCAAGATCGTGGTTATGTAGTTAAAAGAGGAAGGGCTCTAGTACCCACATTTCTCGCGTTTTCAGTAACTGGCCTACTTGAGCAGCACTTTGCCAAGTTAGTTGATTACGAATTCACCGCTTCGATGGAGGAAGACTTAGACCGAATTGCAAACGGCGAGGAGGACAGACTTAATTGGTTAACTAAATTCTTCTTTGGCCATGATGGCCAGCCTGGTCTGCAAGATTTAGCAGCAGATCTCGGCGCAATTGATGCGCAACAAATTAACACCATGAAGATGGGTGAAAATATTGAGATACGTGTTGGCAGGTATGGTGCATATCTTCAAGAAGGCATTGGCGATGATCGAAAGTTTGCCAATATCCCTGAAGGCTTAGCCCCTGATGAATTAACTTTACAAAAGGCAATTGAGCTATTAGCTGCTCCATCAGGTGAGCGAGAGCTTGGAGTTGATCCAAGTAGCGGCCTTCAAGTAATTGCAAAATCTGGGCGCTTCGGTCCCTATATAACAGAGGTCTTTCCTGAGGTAATACGAGAAGATGGAAAGAAACCAAGGAAGAAGAAAGATGCTCCTAAGCCAAAGACAGCTTCACTTCTTTCAACAATGAGCTTAGACACCATCACAATCGATGACGCGCTTAGACTTCTCTCACTTCCTAGAATTCTTGGAATTGATAGCCAGAGCGGTGAGGAAATCACTGTTCAAAATGGTCGATATGGCCCGTATTTAAAACGTGGAACAGATTCAAGAACTTTAACTAGTGAAGATGAGTTATTTTCAATCAATTTAGACCAAGCAGAAGATATCTATAAACAACCAAAGGTTAGACGCCGGGGTGTTGCTAAACCTCCACTTAAAGAGTTAGGCCTAGATCCTGAAACAAGTAAGGCAATTATTATTAAAGATGGCCGCTTTGGAATGTATGTGACAGATGGCGAAACTAATGCCACGCTGCGACGCGGCGACACAGTAGAGGCAATGACGATAGAGCGAGCTCTAGAACTTCTTGCAGGACGACGCGCCTGGGAGATTGAAAACGGTGGAGTAAGTAAGAAGCCTAAGAAGGCTAAGCGGGCTAGAAAGAGCGCTCCCACCCTGACTGAAAAAACTATTAAAGGAGCTGGTTCTAAGCGAAAAGCAAAGAAATCGGCTTCAGGTAAATCAAAAAAATCTTAATCATAGACATCTCTGCGGTGCCCAATGCGAACTATTAGAATCTTTAAAATGCCTTTATCAACGTTGTAAAGAATTCGGTAAGAGCTAGTTTTGATTCTGTAGCCCTCGCGCCCAATTAGTTTTTTTGAATTAGGTGGGAATGGATTAACTGCCAATAGCGCAATAACTCCAGAGATACGCAACTGCATTTTATGTGGCAGCTCTTCTAGTTCTTTGCGTGCTGCTCTTGAAAAAGTGACTTTGTATGTCACCGATTAAATACCAAGGTCTCTCTTTACCTGCTCCCAAGGAATTGAGGGCGATGGATCTGCCATCGCTTCATCGTATGCAGTTAGATCTTCAATCTCCTCCATTGCTTCAAGCATCTTTTCATAAAGTGAGGGATCGATAATTACAGCCTGTGCTTCCCCGCGGCTGGTAATACAGACCGGCCTCTTTCGCGCCTTCTTAATAGTCTCAGCAAGATCTGCTCGAGCCTGGGTAATGGATATATCGGTCATAGGAGCAATGTACAGTAAAGCAGTAGTTCTGTACAGAGAATATCACAGCGTTAAATAAGGCCCTTTTACCCTGACGCTAGACTTCAAACTCTATGGCTCAGTCAATACCTAACCTCTCTACCCCCGGCCAGAATCCATCTCGGGGAGCACTTTCCATCCCAGCTTTTCGCAAACTCTGGAATGCGATGGCGTTTTCATCCTTTGGTGATTGGTTAGGCCTACTTGCCACAACTGCGCTGGCACAGCAATTAGCTGGTGGTGATTATGCAACTGCAAACTTTGCTATCGCGGGCGTTTTCATTGCCAGACTTCTACCTTCAGTAATCCTTGGCCCTCTTGCAGGAGTAATTGCTGACAAGTTTGATCGTAAGAAGGTAATGGTCTTTGGAGATATTTTCCGCGCTCTCTTATTTATCTCGATACCAATTGTTGGAAATTATTTCTGGCTCTATACCGCAACTGTATTAATTGAATGTATTACCCTCTTTTGGAGTCCTGCAAAAGATGCAACTATGCCAAATTTAGTTCCAAGAAATAAACTTGAGAGCGCCAACCAGATGACTCTTCTTGCATCTTATGGAAGCGCTCCTTTTGCAGCACTTACCTTCACGCTATTAACAGTTTTTATCACAGGAATTAGCGCTGCTTTTAATCTTGGCTCTAATTCAGCCGTTGATTTAGCGCTCTTTATAAACGCTCTCTCCTTTCTTTTTAGCGCTTTTACGGTGAGTCAGATGGATATTCCTAAAGAGCATTTAAAGAAAGGCGAGGTCTCTGGCTCGCTACTTGCCTCCCTTATTGACGGGGGAAAGTTCTTATCTTCCTCTAAAGTAATTAGAGGTCTAATTTTTGGTCTTCTCGGCGCATTCATTGCAGCCGGGGCTGTAATTGGCCTTGCAAGAACATTTGTAGGTGATCTATCAGGTGGTGATGCTGCCTATGGAATTTTATTCAGCGCAGTCTTTACAGGTCTTGCTATCGGTATTGCATTTGGCCCTAAAGTCTTCTCTCAGTTTTCAAGAAGACGTCTATTTGGCGCAGCGCTAAGCGTTGCTGGTTTTCTCTTAGTTGTACTTTCTCTTCTACAAAACCTAGTTCTTGCAGTCTTTGTTGTAGTGCTACTTGGTTTATTTTCAGGAGTTTCCTGGGTCACTGGATTCACGATGCTTGGGATGGAAGTCTCAGATGAGCTACGAGGAAGAGTTTTTGCCTTTACCCAATCATTAGTTCGCATCTCACTAGTTGGAGTCCTTGCAATCTCACCTTTAATTGCAGCTGCAATTGGTGAACGTGAATTTATCTTTGGTGAGGTTCAACTTACCTACAATGGAGCGGCATTCACCATGCTTGGTGGGGGAATTGTTGCGATGATAGTTGGAGTACTTTCCTATCAACATATGAAAGATCGACCAGGGGTTTCTTTCTGGAGCGATATCGTTAATGCTTTCAAAGGTGAGCTCGGCTCAATTACCTCTCCAAAAACCGATGGACTCTTTATCTCATTTGAAGGCGGAGAGGGATCTGGCAAATCAACTCAATCAAAATTATTAAAAGAGTGGTTTGAAAATGAGGGCAAATCTGTAGTTTTAAGTAGAGAGCCAGGTGGCACAGATTTAGGTAAGAATTTAAGAAAGATACTTCTTGATAATAACACTGGAGATATCTCACCAAGATCTGAAGCGCTTTTATATGCAGCAGATAGGGCTCACCATGTTTATTCGCTAATACGCCCAGCCCTTGAGCGCGGGGATGTTGTCATTACCGACCGATACTTTGACTCCTCCATTGCCTATCAAGGAGCTGGTCGGATCTTGTCACCTAATGAAGTAGCTCGCATTAATCGTTGGGCAACCGAATCTCTATTTCCAACGCTAACAATTATCTTGGATCAACCAGCCGATATCGGACTATCACGAATAAAGAGCGCCGATAGATTAGAGAGTGAATCAATTGATTTTCACAACAGAGTACGCCAGGAATTTCTTCAGCTGGCAGCGGTAGATCCTGAACGATACCTAGTTATAGATGCCAGAAAGCCAGTTATTGAAATTCATCAAGAAATTACATCTCGAATCATTGAAATATCAAAGAAGAGATAATGAGCGTTTTTGACTCTCTGGTAGGCCAGAGCGAAGTTGTTGAAAGGCTCAAGTCCGCTACTAGCGCTGCAACAAGTGGAAGCACTACACAAGAGATGGTCCACTCCTGGCTCTTTGTTGGGCCTGCCGGCTCTGGCCGTTCCAATGCCGCCGTAGCTTTTGCTGCAGCTCTAGTTTGTAGTCAGAGCGGTTGTGGCACCTGCAGAGATTGTCAGACAGTTCTTACTGGCACACATATTGATGTTGAAAGGTTTAATCCCACCGGTTTATCAATAAAAGCAGAAGAGGTTCGTGAACTGATAGCAAGATCTGCTTGGTCGCCATCTGTTGGCCCTTGGCGAATTGTTATTATCGAAGATGCTGATAGGTTAACCGAAACTGCAGCGAATGCTCTTTTAAAAACTATTGAAGAGCCAGAGACACATACGCTCTGGTTTCTATGCGCTCCAACTCTTAGCGATGTCTCAATAACTATTCGATCTAGATGTAGGCATCTTCAACTACGAACACCATCAAAGACAAGTGTTGAAGAATTTCTCCTTACAAATACAAGCGTTGATTCAAAGACGGCGGCCTTTGCCGCTCGAGTCTCTCAAGGTCATATCGGCCGGGCTAGATTTATTGCAACAAATCAAGAGGCTCAATCAAGAAGAAAAGAAGTACTTGCTCTAGCTTTTTCACTAAAGGATATTGATTCATGCTTTAAAGCAGCTTCGCGTCTTTTAGATACTGCCCAAGAGCAAGCCGAGAGTGAAAACTCTGAGCGAGATAGTAAGCAGCTAAAGCAATTACAAGATGCCTATCAAGGAACAGGGCGCTCACTTATCTCTGGGGGCTCAAAGGCAATTAAAGATCTAGAGAAAGAACAGAAGTCAGCGACAACTAGGTCGATTCGTGACAACTTAGATAGCGCTCTTTTAGATATTGCCACTATCTATCGAGATGTTTTAGTGACTCAAAGTGGCAGCGATGAGATTTTAAATATTGATTTGAAGGCCGAGGTCGCAGAGTTTGCCAGCACAACTACTCCAAAGCGCAGTATTGAGCGGATTGAAGCGCTACTGGAGGCCCGAATAAACCTTGGGCGCAATTCAGCCCCTCTTTCTACCCTTGAGGCTCTGTTTTGCGCTTTGAAGTAGCTTTCGGCATTATCGGCACATGCGCCTAGACCATATCTCTTATGCAGCAACTCATGATCAACTAGTAGATGTAGTTCAAAGGATTGGTTCTCGAATTGGCTCAGCCTTTACTGATGGCGGAATTCACCCAAGATTTGGAACTCGTAATTTCACCCTCGCTCTAAAAAATGGCCACTATCTTGAAGTTGTCTGTCCTTTAGATCATCCAGCTGCTGATGCCTCACCATTTGGTCGCGTAGTTTCACAGCGCGCAAATGAAGGTGGAGGTTGGCTCACTTGGGTTGTTTCAACTGAGGATTTGTCACCAATTGAAAGCCGTCTTGGACGCTCAGCAGTTGATGGATCTAGAAAGCGTCCTGATGGTTCTGAGTTAAAGTGGAAGCAGCTAGGAGTTCTAGGAACTCTAGATGATTCACAACTACCTTTCTTTATCCAATGGATGTCAAGTGATCACCCTTCAAATGATGGGAAGGCAGTTGCTGAGATTGTAAAGATTGAGATTTCAGGAGATGAGAAGACAATTGAAGAGTGGCTCGGCTCAGATCTATCAAAAGCATTTGACGGCGTTGAAATTCAATGGGTTTTGCCAGAGGCTAACGATGGTCAGACTGGACTTGTGGCGGTTCACCTTGCAACGCCTAATGGCGTTGTACGCTTGGATTAAATCCCAATTTAATAGCCTTAAACGCATCGCCGCCCTAGCTCAGTCGGTAGAGCGTCGCTCTCGTAAAGCGAAGGTCACGGGTTCGATTCCCGCGGGCGGCTCACATTAATTCCAATACTCCCACTTTAAATTAATCGAGAATCATCTCCTGCTTTAATCATCAAAATATAATTGAGGTGATGATGAATCTTTGTATTGTTCAGATGAATCCATGCAACATCAAGTAGCTGAGAAAAATAGCAACAAAGTTATTG
>CAKZXY010000054.1 GCA_937883945.1 uncultured Clavibacter sp.
TTCTGCCCAAGTCTTACCGAAGATGAAGGCCTGTTAAGGCGAAGATTCACAGTGTTTAGATACCTAGCCTTGAGGTAGCGTCACCTTTATGCAACCGCTCTTTTGGATGGGCAATCATCTAGCAAGTCAGCTCGTTGAAATATCTGAGGATCTAAATTCATTACGGAAGCCAGGTTTCTGGGTTGTATTGGGAAGCTTTGAAGGTGACTGGCGCCTTGCAAGGTTTGCACGAGTTGAGCAGAGCAACCTTCCAAAAAGTGAGTTAAGTTGGAATTCAATTTCAAATGAAGATTGGCAAAGCACGTTTGATAAAAGCGCCTACTGCTCCTATGTTGAGAGAATTAGAGAGAAGATTGCTGCAGGTGAGGTTTATCAAGTAAATGCCTGCCGAGTTCTAAGCGCTAAAAATGAGTCAAACCCATCCCTACTGCCCCTTGCAGAAAAGATCTTAGAAGAAAATCCAGCAGAGTTTGCGGCATATTTGAATTTTGGAGATATCCAAGTGGCATCAGCATCTCCAGAGCGATTTATATCGCTTAAAGATGGAGTTGCAATCTCATCTCCAATAAAAGGAACTTCAGCAACAGAGGAGTTTCTTGAAAAAGATAGGGCCGAGAACTTGATGATTGTGGATTTGATTAGAAATGATTTAAGTAAGGTTGCAAAGACTGGAAGTGTGACTACCCCAAGACTGCTAGCTACTGAAGCTCATCCTGGTCTATTTCACCTAGTCTCTGATGTGAGAGCTGAATTATCTGAAGGCAAGGATTTAGTTGATCTACTTCTTGCGATGAGTCCGCCAGGTTCGGTTAGTGGTGCGCCTAAGAGCAGCGCTTTAAAGATAATCAAAGAGAATGAATCCCCGAGAGGTCCGTACTGCGGAGTGATTGGTTTCTCTGATGGTAATCGAGCAGAGCTTGCGGTGGGTATAAGGATTTTCTGGCAAGAGGAAGATCAGTTTCTGCGTTTTGGAACTGGGGCTGGAATTACCTGGGGCAGCGATAGCGAGCTAGAGTGGGAAGAGACCGAGTTAAAGGCGAGAAAATTGGTAGGGCTAACAAGGCTATGAAAATCTACTTTAATAACGCACTTCGAGATGATCTAGCTCTGCCGGCAACCGGAGGAGGCTGGCTTCTAGGTGATGGGGCCTTTGAATCTTTAAGAACTTACTCTGGAAGAGCTTTTGCGCTAGAGCAACATTTAGATCGCCTTGAGCAGACCCTTAATGAATTAAAGATTGCCGCCCCTACTAGAGCTCAATTGGTTCAGGGCGTTGAAGAAACTATTGCAGCTAATCCAGCAACTCCATTTGGCCGCCTTCGCATAACTGTATTTGGCGATGGCAATTGGATGGTTACTCATATTGAATATAAACCAGAGACTAGATTTCTTAAACTCAGCCTCTCGCCCATTAAACGATACTCGTTAGA
>CAKZXY010000055.1 GCA_937883945.1 uncultured Clavibacter sp.
GTATTCTTTGCTCACATAGTCAGTGTGCTCTCCCCTTAAAGGGTTACAGAGATAAGCCCCAAAGAGAATTCTTTGGGGCTTCTATTCAAAATAGCGCTTTACTCAATTTAAATGAGTTAATCAGTACTTACAACCTTAAATATCTCAGCAACTCTTCCTGCCGCTAGTCCATTTGCCTCAGCATTTTTCTCTCCCCACTGCCTAACCATTGAATCAAGCTCGGGATTATGAGCAGTTTGGCTGACATGGGCCTTTAGCGCTGCAATCTTTTTATCAATTGTTTCGGTGATATCGATGAAGTGATTTGGGGTAGGCGAGCCGGTAACAAAGACCTCTCTTACCCGCCATGGTTCAAGTCCTTCTGACTTTAATTCTGGGAAGGCATAAGGATTTCTTGCATCAGGATAGATTGCTTGAATTGCGCTCTCACCTGCTGCGAGGTGATCTGGATGGCTTGAATAAATACGTTCCCAATTTCGCTCAGGTGATTGGACCACCATTCGATCAGGTTTTGCGATGCGAATTGCTTTAACAATATCTCGCCGAAGTTCGATAGTTGGAATTAGTGAACCATCTCGGTAATTTAAAAAAGTTATCTCACTTACTCCAAGGGCAGCTCCTGCCGCTCTCTGCTCTCTCTGTCTAACCTTTGCCATTTCTTCAACAGGAACATCAGATTCTTCTCCACCTTGATCGCCATTTGTGATGATGCAGTAAGAGACTTGAATTCCAGCCTCTCGCCATTTAGCGATACTTCCTCCTGCGCCAAAATCGCAATCATCGGGATGGGCCATAACGACCAGAATGCGCTTGATTTCTTCATCTGCAATTGGGGTCACTCGCCTATCCTAGACTTACCACTATGGCAGCGCTTAATGAAGATAAATTGTTAGCAGGGCTAAACCCGCAGCAAGCAGCAGCTGTCACCCACTCTGGAACTCCACTACTTGTTGTTGCTGGAGCAGGCTCTGGAAAGACTCGGGTATTAACTAGCCGCATCGCTTATTTAATGGCAGCAAGGGGCGTTGATCCTCACGAGATATTGGCCATTACCTTTACCAATAAAGCAGCTGGCGAGATGAAAGAACGCGTTGCGCAATTAGTTGGAAATCGCGCCAAGATAATCTGGGTCTCAACCTTTCACTCAGCCTCGGTAAGAATTCTTCGCCAGGAAGCTGGAAGGCTGGGATATAAATCAACATTTTCTATTTATGATCAAGCAGATTCTCTGCGCTTAATTACCTTGGTAATGAGAGATCTAAATCTCGATCCTAAAAGATACAACCCAAGAGGAGTTGCATCGGTAATTTCTGGGGCTAAGAATGATTTGTTAGGCCCGAGTGATTATAGAAATGCTACCCAGAATAGTTTTGAAGAGGTAGTTGCTGAGATTTATGCAATCTATCAGGCTAGGTTAACAAGTGCTAATGCGATGGATTTTGATGATTTGATTATGAAAACTGTTGATCTATTACAGAAGTTTCCTGAGGCTAGATCTCGTTATCGCCATCGCTTTAAGCATATTTTGGTTGATGAGTATCAAGATACTAATCATGCTCAATACATCCTAATTAGAGAGCTAGTTGGAAGCGATAGAGAGGGAATCCCAGCAGCTGAGCTCTGTGTGGTTGGTGATGCTGATCAATCTATCTATGGCTTTAGAGGGGCAACTATTAGAAACATAATGGCATTTGAAGAAGATTATCCTGATGCTCAAACAATTTTACTTGAACAGAACTATCGCTCAACACAGAATATTTTAAGTGCAGCTAATGCTGTTATCTCACTTAATGAGGCTCGCAAAGAGAAGAACCTCTGGTCTGATGCCGGCAGTGGAGCAAAGTTAATGGGCTTTGTTGGCGAGAATGAACATCATGAAGCTGAATACATTAGAGATGAGCTCTTTAGATTGGAGAGGGAAGGTCTTTCAAACTTTGGCCAGAGCGCTATTTTTTATAGGACTAACGCCCAATCACGCGTATTTGAAGAGGTCTTTATGCGCGCCACCATTCCTTACAAGGTTGTGGGGGGAGTGCGCTTTTATGAACGCAAGGAAGTAAAGGATTTACTTGCCTATCTTCGAGTATTGGTAAACCCTGATGATGAGGTAAGTATGCGACGAATCATCAACACCCCAAAGCGCGGACTTGGCGATAGGGCCCTTGAAGCTATTGATGATTTTGCAAAAGCTGAAGGTATTTCGTTCTGGCAAGGTTTAAATAGAGCAAGCGCTGCCGGCCTTGGAGCTAAGGCATCATCTGCTGTATCTGAGTTTGTTGCGATGATTGCAGCTCTGCAAGTATTAGTTGAAGCCAATCGCCCGCCAGCAACCATTGCAGCAGCAGTTCTTGAGCAATCAGGGCTATTAGATGAGCTCCGTGATAGCCATGATCCACAAGATGAGGTAAGAATTGAAAACCTTGAGGAGTTAGTAGCAGTTGCTGAGGAGTATCAAGAGCGAGAAGTTGATGAAGGTCAAGAGATCTCACTTGCGGGATTTTTAGAAGATGTCGCACTCGTTGCAGATGCAGATGAGATTCCAGAGGGCGAAGATCATGGCGGCGTTGTAACTCTAATGACGCTACATACTGCTAAAGGCTTGGAGTTTCCAACAGTATTTCTCACCGGAATGGAGGAGGGAATTTTTCCTCACTCAAGAACGCTAGGTGAGAAGAAGGAGTTGGAGGAGGAGAGAAGGCTGGCATACGTTGGCCTAACAAGAGCTAGAGAGAGGCTCTATCTATCAAGGGCTGAATATCGATCATCTTGGGGAGCTCCGAATTACAACCCACCTTCAAGATTCTTAGATGAAATTCCTGATGCCTTAATTGATTGGAATAAGAGTGAGAGTGGATATATCTCATCTCCCATGACAAAACGAAAATATGCACCAAATGCGCTACCAAAAGCAGCGATTAAGTCAAATACCTTGCAATTAAATATCGGTGATCGAGTAAGTCATGACACATTTGGTCTTGGCACTGTGATTGCGCTCTCAGGTGAGGCAGAGAAAGCAGAGGCGACAATCAACTTTGGTAGCTACGGAGATAAGCGATTGTTGCTCCGATATGCCCCAGTAGATAAGTTATGACCCGTGGACCTCTTTGAATATCAAGCCCGTGATCTGTTTGAGGCCAACTCAATCCCAGTATTAAAAGCAAAAGTGGCAACAACTCCTGCCCAAGCAAGAGATGCGGCGCAGGAAATTGGTGGAAAAGTCGTAGTTAAAGCTCAAGTAAAAATTGGTGGGCGCGGCAAAGCTGGCGGCGTAAAGCTTGCTGAAAATGGTGATGATGCTTATGCAAAGGCAGAGGCAATTCTTGGCATGGATATCAAGGGCCATATCGTAAAGAAAGTAATGATTGCTGCTGCTGCTCCAATAGAGAGTGAATATTACTTAGCAATTCTTCTTGATCGTTCTAACCGCTCCTTCTTAGTGATGGCATCTGTTGCAGGCGGTATGGATATTGAAGAAGTGGCACATAAAACCCCAGAGAAGTTAGCTAAAGTTCATATTGATCCCAATGAAGGAATAGATCAAACAAAAGCCTTAGAGATAGTTCGACAAGGTGGATTTGGTAGCGATGTTGAAAAGCAGGTTGCTGACGTATTAGTAACTCTTTGGAGGACCTTTCAAAGCCGCGATGCTACTTTGATTGAGATTAATCCTTTAGTAAAAACAGTTGATGGCAGAGTAATTGCACTCGATGGAAAAGTAACACTTGATGACAATGCCGCTTTCCGCCATCCTGAATTTGAAGCCCTCATTGATCATGAAGCAGCAGATCCACTTGAAGCACTTGCCAAAGAGCGCGACCTAAATTATGTGAAGTTGCAAGGAGAGGTTGGCGTAATTGGTAATGGCGCAGGCCTTGTGATGAGCACACTTGATGTTGTGGCATATGCAGGCGAGAAGTTTGGCGGGGTAAAACCAGCAAATTTCCTTGATATTGGCGGGGGAGCATCAGCTCAAGTAATGGCAGATGGACTCTCAATTATTCTTGGAGATAAGGATGTTAAGTCAGTTTTTGTAAATGTCTTTGGTGGTATTACCTCATGTGATGCGGTCGCTAATGGAATTATTCAAGCTCTTGAGATATTAGGCGATAAAGCAAGTAAGCCGATTGTGGTTCGACTCGATGGTAATAATGTTATTGAGGGAAGAGCAATTCTAAATAAGGCTAATCATCCTTTAATCCAGCAGGTTGATAGCATGGATGGAGCGGCTGCAAGAGCTGCAGAGTTGGCAGCTAAATAATGGCGATCTTTCTAACTGAGAAAACTAAAGTCATCGTTCAGGGAATTACTGGCTCTGAAGGAAGTAAGCACACCAGACGAATGATTTTAAGTGGAACTAATATTGTTGGTGGAGTAACCCCTGGCAAGGGTGGTCAAGTAGTTGAGATTGAAGGAAAATCTCTTCCAGTATTTAACTCTGTCACAGAGGCAGTTGCTGCAACTGGAGCTGATGCCTCAGTAATTTTTGTGCCACCAAAGTTTGCCAAGAGCGCAGTCATTGATGCTATTGATGCTCACCTGCCCTTAATTGTTGTTAACACCGAAGGAATACCAGTTCACGACACAGCAAGCTTTTATGCCCATAGCCTTAAGGTTGGAAAGTCACGGATCATTGGACCTAATTGCCCAGGTTTGATTAGCCCTGGTAAATCCAATATTGGAATTACGCCAGCTGATATCACAGGGCCTGGAAGTATTGGTCTGGTTTCAAAGTCAGGAACTCTCACCTATCAGATGATGTATGAATTGCGAGATATTGGTTTTACAACTGCAGTTGGAATTGGGGGAGATCCAATAGTTGGTACAACGCATATAGATTGCTTAAGGGCTTTTCAAGATGATCCAGAGACAAAAGCAATTGTGATGATTGGTGAGATTGGTGGGGATGCTGAGGAGAGAGCGGCAGCATTCATCAAAGAGTATGTAACAAAACCGGTAGTTGGATATGTTGCAGGCTTTACCGCTCCTGAAGGAAAAACTATGGGACATGCTGGAGCGATTGTCTCTGGCTCCTCGGGAACGGCAGAGGCAAAGAAAGTGGCGCTAGAGGCAGCTGGGGTTAAAGTTGGAAAGACACCAAGTCAGACCGCAGAACTGCTCCGTGCAATCCTTAAAGGATAAGCAAGAATAAAGAGATGTTGCCACTGCTGAAAGTTGCTTTCGGCCAAGGCTTGCGAGGGATAACTTTAATTCTTCTTCCGCTGGCCTTTATCTCACTTATTACCTGGGCTACAGCTGGAAGTTCTACTGGAAATACCGCAGATCCAATGCGGGCTGCAATCTGGTTTTTCCTAATTGCCCATCACATTCCACTTGATCTATCACTTTCAAATGAAACTATCTCAGGGCGCTTAACCTTCTTTCCAATTGGAGCCTTAATAATTCCCTTTCTTGTGATTAAAAATGCCTTACTTCGAATGAGCGAGCGGCTTGGAGCTAGTAGAGCAAGCGAGAAGAGAGCTCACTTACTGGCGCTTTCATTTACTTATAGTCTTCTTGGAACTCTGCTCTCACTTGCATCACTTGGAGGCACAGTAAAGGCGCCTTTCTATATTGTCTTTCCAATTCTCTTTCTTGTCTCATTCGTTTCAGGATATATTGCAAGTAATCTTCTTCCAGATCAAGGGATGGAATTTCCCTGGCAGAGAGCTCTTAAGTTAGCAGCGCTTTTATTATTGGTTTTAGTTGGATTTGCTGGATTAGTTTTTAGCTTCTCTCTCATCTGGCATTTTGATACTGTTCTTGATTTAACAAGAGTTATTGAACCGGGAGTCTTTGGTGGTTTAGCATTTCTATTTATTCAAATTCTTTACCTGCCAAACTTCTTTATCTCAACTCTTAGCTACATTGCTGGAAGTGGGGTTGTAATAGGTAATGGAACTTGGTTAAACCCCTTTGTTCATCGCCTGGATGAGATACCTGCGGTCTCACTTCTTGGAGGATTACCAGTTGGGACACAGCCGTTATTTATATTACTTGCTCTTGTTATTGTTGGATTAGGAATTGTTATAGGAAAATATGGAGTAAGTAAATATCAAGACCAAGTTGAGCTACGTAGATTTATCCTGGCCTTTCTTGGACTTACTGCCGGGTTAACGCTATTTATTGCTCGGGCATCAAGTGGCGAGCTCCTATCTCCAAATCTTGAATCAGTTGGCCCCCATTGGTATTTGATGCCCCTGGCCCTAACCCTTGAAATTGGCCTTGGAGTGGCAATATTTCTATATTCGCCAATAGCCATTTCCAAGGTGCGCAACTTTAGGCTTGCGAAATAGCGCTACCTCTTTCGAACTAGAATATCTCCATGGCCCAAGCAAAAGTATTAGATGGTGTTGCTGCGGCGAAAGTTATTAGGCACGAGGTTTCCCAGGCGGTAGCAAAGCTAAAAAATAAGCCTGGTTTAGCAACAGTATTAGTTGGAGAAGATCCCGGCTCACGCTCCTATGTGAATGGAAAACATAGAGATTGCAGCCAAGTAGGAATTAACTCAATTCGAATTGAGCTACCGCAAAATGTAAGTCAAGCAGAGCTATTAAAGGAAATTGACGATTTAAATCGCTCTAATGAGTGCTCTGGATATATTGTTCAACTTCCACTTCCATCCCATATTGATACAAATAAAGTTTTAAGTGCGATTGATCCAGATAAAGATGCTGATGGACTTCATCCAATAAACCTAGGCAAGTTAGTACTTTCCCAAAGCGGGGTAATTCCTTGCACACCTAGAGCTATTGTTGAGCTGCTTAGAAAAAATGAGATTTCTCTAAGTGGCAAAGAGGTAGTAATTATTGGTCGAGGCACAACCGTTGGAAGGCCTTTAAGTCTTTTACTTTCTAGTAAAGGCATCGATGCCACTGTGACAATTCTTCATAGTAAGAGTAGTGATATTAGATCTCATACTAAGCGAGCAGATATTGTGATAGCTGCCCTTGGACGTGCCCACTTTCTTACCGCAGATATGGTTAAAGAAGGCGTGGTTGCAATTGATGTGGGTATCACTAGAACTTCAGAAGGGTTAGTTGGAGATATTGATCCTGGTGTAGTGAAAGTTGCTAGCGCAATTGCTCCAATGCCAGGTGGGGTAGGGCCAATGACAAGAGCGATGCTATTGTCGAATCTATTGACGCTTCATAAGGATTAAAGCCAAGGTGAATATCAAGCAAATTTCCTATGCCCTGGCACTCTCTGGGGTATTAACTGGAGCGCTGCTTTCAGTGAGAATCGGGGCGCTAATTATTGCCGCTGGCTTCATTCTCTTTCTAAGCCCGGATATCAGATCAATGCGCCCAATTCAGAAAATGATTCCTATCGCACTGGTTATCGCGCTAATCGCCATCGCATTGGCGCTTCCTAGAGGATAGAAGGTAGGTTTCGCGCCATGAGTAGATCCGGAAAAGTAACGGTAGTCGGAGCTGGTTTCTATGGTTCAACCACAGCGCTACGTCTTGCCGAATATGACATCTTTGAAAGCGTCGTTTTAACAGATATTTTGGATGGAAAGCCAGAAGGCATAGCGCTTGATATCAATCAATCACGATCTATTGAAGGCTTTGAAAGCAGAGTAATTGGAGCCACAACTACTGCTGAAGGCAAAGGATATGAAGCAACTGCAGGATCTGATGTAGTAATTATTACTGCAGGACTTCCTAGAAAACCTGGAATGTCTCGTATGGATCTGATTGGCGTTAACGCGGGAATCGTTAGAGGAGTTGCAGAAAATATTGCTAAGCACTCACCAAATGCCGTGCTTATCGTGGTTTCAAATCCACTAGATGAGATGACAGCTCTTGCACAAATTGCTACTAAGTTTTCCTACCAAAGAGTTATGGGGCAAGCTGGAATGCTTGATACTGCTCGCTTTACTCACTTTGTGGCAGAGAAACTCAATGTGCCAGTTGCATCAGTAAAGACTTTAACTCTTGGAAGCCATGGAGAAACTATGGTTCCAATTCCTTCTCGCTGCACAGTAGATGGCGCTGCGCTATCTACAAAGTTAAGTGAGGCTGAAATTCAAGAGCTAGTAACGCGGACTAGAAATGGTGGGGCAGAAGTTGTAGCTCTTCTAAAGACCGGCTCTGCTTACTACGCTCCATCGGCAGCAGCTGCTCGTATGGCAAAGGCAGTAATTCAAGACTCGGGTGAAGTAATGCCGGTATGTGCCTGGGTTGAGGGCCAGTACTCAATTACTGGGGTTTATCTAGGAGTTGAAGCTCAAATCGGCAGAGGTGGAATTAGTAAAGTAGTTGAAAGTAATTTAACTGCAAGTGAATTGGCAGAGCTTAAAGTGGCTGCTGAGGCAGTGCGCGCCAAGCAAGCAGATGTAAAAGATCTATAAACCAGTAAAGATCAAGAGAGGCAGATAGATAGATGAGCAAGATAAAGGTGCAAGGCAGCGTCGTTGAGCTTGATGGCGATGAGATGACTCGAATCATCTGGGACTTTATTAAGAAGCAATTGATCTTGCCTTATCTTGATATCAATTTGGAGTATTACGATCTAGGTATCCAGCACCGCGATGCCACAGATGATCAGGTAACTATCGATAGCGCCAAAGCCATCCAGAAGCATGGAGTTGGCGTTAAGTGCGCAACCATCACCCCTGATGAGGCGAGAGTCAAAGAGTTCTCGCTCAAGAAAATGTGGAAATCCCCTAACGGAACAATTCGAAATATTCTAGGTGGGGTTATCTTCCGTGAGCCAATCATTATTAAGAATGTTCCAAGGCTCGTTCCTCATTGGAGTAAACCAATTGTTATTGGCCGTCATGCCTATGGAGATCAATACCGCGCAACAGATTTCAGAGTTCCAGGTCCTGGAAAGCTCACTGTAACTTTTACTCCAGAGGATGGATCTGCTCCAATGGAGTTCAACGTCTTTGATTTTCCATCATCCGGTGTTGCCATGGCGATGTATAACCTTGATGACTCCATTCGTGACTTTGCTAGAGCATCATTTAATTATGGAATTGCTCGAAAGTATCCAGTTTATCTCTCAACTAAGAACACAATTTTGAAGGCCTATGACGGACGATTCAAAGATATCTTCGCTGAAGTTTTTGAAAAAGAGTTTAAGTCAGAGTTTGAGAAATTGAAGCTGGAATATGACCATCGTCTAATTGATGACATGGTGGCAACCTCTCTTCGCTGGGAAGGTGGTTATATCTGGGCTTGTAAGAACTATGACGGTGATGTTCAGTCAGATACCGTGGCACAGGGCTATGGCTCACTTGGACTCATGACATCAGTTCTTATGTCGCCAGATGGTAGAACTGTTGAGGCAGAGGCGGCTCACGGAACAGTTACTCGCCATTACCGCGATCATCAAGTTGGCAAGCCAACTTCAACAAATCCAATTGCATCAATCTTTGCTTGGACTCAAGGGCTACAACACCGTGCAAAGCTTGATAACACCCCAGAGTTAGCCAAATTTGCCAGCTCACTTGAGAGAGTCTGTATCGAAACTGTTGAGAGTGGGAAGATGACTAAGGATCTTGCGCTCCTAATTAGTAGCGATGCTCCTTGGTTAAATACTCAAGAGTTCCTCGCAGCAATTGATGAGAATCTGCAGAAGGAAATGAAGTAGGAAAAATTAGGAAATAAAAAAGCCCCCGATTATGGGGGCTTTTTTAATACGCTTTAACTACTTAATACGCTTGCCATCTGTGGTGCTAAATAAATGAACAACCTCAGGCTTAGCTGTGACGGTTACTGTCTGTCCTGGCTTTGGAGGGTTTTTTGGATCCCAACGAAGAATTATCTGAGCTCCTTCATCGCTAGCGTTGGCAAACTTCACAGTCGCATCAGCTGGCTTGCCATAAACGAAAGCATCTGCGCCTAACTCTTCAACTACTTCAACTACAACATCAAAGCCCTTGCTTGACGAGGTAAATCCTTCTGGGCGGATACCAACAATGACTGATGCGCCTGCAGATGATGGAACATCTACATCAAGGCTTCCAAGCTTTGCTTTTCCGCCTGATACAGGAACGGTCAATAGATTCATAGCAGGTGAGCCAATAAAGCCTGCAACGAATGCATTTGCTGGATTGTCATAGAGATTTCTTGGTGTATCTACCTGCTGCAAGAGTCCATCTTTAAGAACTGCTACGCGATCACCCATTGTCATAGCCTCTACCTGATCATGTGTGACATAGACAGTAGTAATTCCAAGGCGGCGCTGTAGCGCTGCAATCTGGGTACGAGTTGCTACGCGAAGTTTTGCATCTAAGTTTGAGAGAGGCTCATCCATCAAGAAGACCTGTGGTTCGCGAACAATGGCGCGTCCCATAGCAACTCTCTGACGCTGTCCACCTGATAGAGCCTTTGGCTTACGTTCTAGGTATGGCTCAAGATCTAATAGTTTGGCGGCATCTAATACGCGTCGCTCACGTTCTTCTTTTGCAACGCCAGCAATTTTTAGAGCAAAGCCCATATTTTCAGCAACTGTCATATGGGGATAGAGCGCATATGACTGGAAGACCATTGCAATATCGCGGTCTTTAGGAGCGACATTTGTTACTTCGCGATCTCCGATATAAATTGCGCCGTTATCAATTTCTTCTAATCCGGCAAGCATTCGAAGTGATGTTGACTTTCCACAACCTGAAGGTCCGACTAAAACCAAAAACTCACCGTCGTTAACGGTGAGATTTAATTTATCGACTGCAGGAGCGCTTGTTCCAGGATAGATGCGTGATGCATCTTTAAATACAACTGATGCCATTTTCTTTATCTCTCTTCCTTCTCCGGGCAGGTACGTGCCCGACGATCCGTTGGATGAAGCAAGTCCACTTTCGTGGCTGGGCGAAGAGTAGCGTTCCACCTGAGCGTGGGGAAAGGGGTAGCCAGGCGTGATTTAGCCTCCAGAGCCCTCCTTCTTATACCCTTGGGACCCTAATGGACCCTGGTGGTGCTAACCCTTTTACCCTTCAAGACCTTGCTCTAGATATCTCGGTCGTAGCCTTCTTTATCGCTCTTGGGGCCCTCTTTGTCGCTGCTGAAATTGCCCTGATCTCACTTAGGGAGGGTCAGTTAAAGGCCCTAGCTGAAAAGAGTAAGCGCGGGGCAAAGGTTGCCGATCTGGCCTCACACCCGAATCGCTTTCTAGCAGCAGTTCAAGTCGGAGTGACCTTTAGTGGATTTCTCTCAGCTGCCTTTGGCGCAGATCGCCTAGGAGATTACTTAATTCCTGCACTTGAAGATGCAGGTTTAAGCACTTCAATTAGTGAGACTATTTCTTTAGTTGGCTTAACACTTGTAATCGCCTACTTCTCTCTAGTCTTTGGTGAGTTAGTACCAAAGCGCGTAGCGCTTCACTCCAGTGAAAAGATTGCACTCTTTGTTGTTACTCCGGTATCTGTTACTGCCCGATTATTTCGCCCACTAATCTGGCTACTTTCACATTCCTCTGATTTAGTCTTAAAGTTATTTGGAATTGATCCTAAAGCATCTCGCGAAGATATCTCTGAGGAAGAGCTAGTGGATCTAGTAACTGGCCATAAAGCACTAAGTGAGGAAGAGCGCGATATTGTTGAAGAGGTCTTTAATGCAAGTGAGCGTTTAGTTCATGAGGTTATGGTGCCAAGAACTGAAGTTGATTTCCTTGATGCTAATTTACTAGTCAGTGATGCAATTCTTATGGCAGTTGAGAAGGCACATTCTAGATATCCAGTGGTGCGGGGAAGCAGCGATGAAGTAATTGGCTTTATCCATGTAAGAGACCTTCTCGATCCAGAACATTCTGGAAAAGGCACAGCTATTATGAATTTGGTGCGAAGCATCATGTTCTTGCCTGGAACTAAAGGTGTTCTGCCTGCGCTATCTGAAATGCGCGCTGCTCGTCAGCAAATTGCCATAGTTTTGGATGAATATGGTGGAACTGATGGAATTGTTACTTTAGAGGATCTAGTTGAGACCTTAATCGGTGATATTCATGATGAATACGATGACCATGAGGTTGAAGTCTCAAATCAGAGCCGCACCGGGGACTATGAAATAGATGCTCTGATTTCACTTGAGGATTTAGCTGAGCAGACCGGGATTGAAATCCCAGAGGGTCCCTATGAAACTCTAAGCGGCTATGTGATGCATGAACTGGGAAGAATCCCGCAACTTCATGATGTTATCCATCTAGCCGGGATGAGGCTGACAGTCTTGAGTTTAGAGGGCAAGCGCGTTGGAACTGTATTGCTCTCAAAATTACATACTCAAGATAAAAATTGAGAAGATAGGGCCATGAAGCGCGTCCTATCTGGGATTCAACCCACAGCAGATTCTTTCCATCTTGGTAATTACTTAGGTGCGGTAAAGCAATGGGTGGAATTGCAGAGCGACCATGATGCTTTCTATTGTGTTGTAGATCTTCATGCTCTAACGGTTGAAACAGATCCGCAAGTCTTAAGGAAGCGAACGCTTCTTGCAGCAGCCCAATTAATTGCTCTTGGCCTTGATCCTGATAAGTGCACGCTATTTATTCAATCGCATGTGCCAGAACATAACCAGCTGGGCTGGGTCCTTGAATGTATGGCTGGATTTGGCGAAGCAAATCGTATGACGCAATTCAAAGATAAGTCGCAGAAGAGTGGGGCGGATAGAACCGTTGTTGGGCTATTTACCTATCCGATTCTGCAGGCAGCTGACATCATGCTTTATCAAGCAAATAGAGTTCCAGTTGGCGAAGATCAGAGACAACATATTGAATTAACTCGCGATCTGGGTCAGAGATTTAATTCAAGATATGGGCAGACTTTCACTATTCCTGAGGCTCATATCATTAAGTCTGCAGCGAAGATTAATGATCTCCAAGATCCAAATGCCAAGATGAGTAAATCATCAGCATCAAACTCCGGAGTAATCGATATATTGGATTCAGCAGAAGTTAATGTGAAGAAAATAAAGAGCGCAGTAACTGATACTGGTAAAGAGGTAAAATTTGATGAGAAGGAAAAGCCTGGTATATCAAACTTGTTAACGATCCATTCTGCCCTTAGCAATCGAGCTATATCTGATATTGAAAGTGAATTTGCTGGAAAAGGTTATGGCGACTTTAAGTCCGCTGTAGCTGAGGTGGTCACCTCATACTTTGCCCCAGTTAAAAAGCGCACCGAAGAGCTCTTATCCGATGAAGCTCATCTATTAAAGATCTTGGAACAGGGAAGGCAGAAGGCTAGAGCTGTTGCTGCAGAGACTTTAGCGAAGACATATTCAGCTCTGGGATTGGTGCCAAGCTCTTTTAAGGATAAGTAAGTCATGAAAATTAAGGCGCTTGCGATAGCGCTTGCTATTTCATTGTTTTCGCCATCAACGCCAGCAATTGCAGCAGAGCCAAAAGTTGCTATCGCCTATGACATTGGATTTCTTGGAGATAACTCCTTCAATGACGCAGTTCATCTAGCGCTTAAAGCTGCGAAGAAAAAGTATGGATTAGTCGAGCCATTTGTTCGCGAGGTGCCAACAAATGGAACTGCAGTAGATCGCCTCACTCGGCTACGCTTTCTGGCAAAGAGTGGCTACACCTTGATAATTGCAGTAGGTCCTGGATATAGACAGACAGTAGCTCGGGTTTCACAGGAATATACCGAGACTCAATTTGCAATTGTTAATGACAGATCTATTGCACAATTGAATGTTTCAAATATCTATTTTAGAGAGGATGATGGCGCTTATCTTGCAGGGGTAGCAGCGGCTAATCTTTCAAAGCGTAAATCAATTGCATTTATTGGAAGTGAAGCTGAGTTACTTGAAAGCTTCACAAAAGGAGCAAGAGCCAATTTTCCAAAGGTAAAGATAAAGAATATCTCCTATCCAGATTCTGCTGAGTCGCTACGCGCTCAATTAAGCAGTGTTGATATTGCTTATTCAACTTGGGATGGAGACCCTTCAGTTATAGCTGTAATCAATGAAAGCTTTGCTGGGAAGGTTAGATTGATATTAGAGACCCCAGATCAATACTTTGCTCAAATCTCACAGACAAAGTCACTTGTTGTGGCAACGGTTTCAAAGCAGATGTCTAAACCTATTTCGCAATTGGTTTCAGCAGCTCTTGAATCACGGGCTATTATTGATGTAATTGATGAAGTTGAAGGTATTTATGGCCGGGAATATAACGCCGCCAATGGGGGAGTGGGTATCATCTTTAACATTGCAGTAAATAGCTCTTTAAAGAGTCAAATCAAGCAAGCTCTTCTTAAACTGAAACAGGGATAACTACCAGCCGGGATGGGCGCTCTTGCCGCCATCAAAATCAATAATGCTTCCAGAGGCAAAATTAAAAGTCTCACCAGTTATTGCAAGTGCTAGATTGGCAACTTCTTCAGCGCTTCCAATTCGCCCTGCTGGAACTGTATTAGTCCAAGAGGAGAAGCCCTCTGGCCACCTACTTTCTAAATTGCTATCTCCAATAAGACCTAATCTAATTCCATTAATTCGCATAGGCGCTAGAGAAAGAGCAAGTGATCGCGTAACTGACTCTAAAGCTGACTTTGAAGCGCCATATATTTCATGACCTGATTTAGCGTTTAGAGCTTCAATAGATGAAATATTGATAGCTAATGTAGCTCCTTTGGATTTAGCGGCAAGAATTATCTCAATAGGAGATAGTAGATTTATCTGAAATATCTCTTGTGCTTTACTTGATGAATAATTCTTAAGATCAAGGACTGATTGATCGGCCGCATTATTTATTATGCAGTCTATTGCGCCAACTTGCTCAACTAATTCAGTGCCGCTTGAAGTTTTCGAAAGATCCTTCTTAATAACCTCAATGCCATCGGCGCCTTTAGAGTGATTTACCTGACCAACCACTCTCCAACCGGCAGCGAGAAAAGTTTTGCAAAGCGCGCTTCCAATTAGCCCACCAGCTCCGGTTATGAGAATTGACTTCTGCTTACTCATGAAATAGCTCCGGTAGGTTGGCAATGTTTGGGAATTGGGAGAGTAACTCATCTCTGCCTATTAATTCCATAGTTGAAAAGGCAGGAGCTAGAAAGCAGCTCAGAAGTGAGTAAGACCCTAAAGACTCTGCTGCCATCCAGGTATTAGCTGGTACTTGGTAGGCAAGAGTTTTCCCTTCTTGATCGAGTTGATTACTGACTAGTTGACCATTTTCAATAGTGTGAAGGAGAAGAGGATCGCCAGATAAATGAAGCCAGAGCTCGGCCTGGGGCAGGCGATGCCAGGCTGAGAAATCGGGGGAGACCACCATAAAATAAATTGCATTGCTTAATTCATCTCGATAAATTGTTGAAAATAAACCACCTTCACCTTCAAGGGGCTGCAGATCAAGTTTTGCTATCAATTCATCCTTGTTCATTAAATTCCTTGCGCAGGGTCTGAACTACAACGTCTACTTCCTTAGATAATTGGGAGAAATCAATCAAGGTCGATGATCCATTTGCTATTACATGTTTCCCATCGACCCAGACATCACTTACATCGCCGCGACCTGCAGCAAAGACCAGCTGAGCAAATACGTCATGAAGCGGAATCAGATGGGCCTTATTTAGATCTATTGAGATTAGATCTGCACTTTTACCTACTTCGATACTTCCAATTGAACTCTCAAGTCCTAGAGCTTTTGCTGCTTCAATTGTTGCCATACGAAATATCGTACTTGCCCTTAAATTTTCTGGGCCATTACTCTGGGCATATAAGTTGGCAGCCACTCGCATAACTGCCCACATATCTAGATCATTACTTGATGAGCAACCATCGGTACCAAGTGCTACAGATAAATTCCTGCTCTGATATTTCTTAATATCAGCAATCCCACTTCCCAATTTGAGATTACTTCCAGGGCAATGAGCAACTGCAGCGCCGGCCTCAACTAGTAATTTAATATCTTCATCTGTTAGGTGAACACCGTGGCCTAATAAAGTATGAGATTCTAAGATTCCACTCTCATTTAACATTGCAGTTGGAGTCTTGCCAAAACGTTTGGCAATATCATCATTTTCGCCAAGGTTTTCAGAGATATGAATACTTATCGAAGCTCCCATCTGCTTTGCTAGCTTGCCAATTTCAACTAGGTGATCTGGCGAGACGGTGTAGGTTGAATGGGGCATTAGATAGGTAGGAACATCTGGCCCGCCAACATCTTGCAGTACTTGCCCCCACTTCTTTGCTATCTCAAATCGATCTTCCCAATTAAGCCCATCAAGGCCAGTGAAATCAAAGAAAAGAGGGCCAGTTATATGTCGAATTCCAGTACTTGCCGCTCCTTTATGAGCTGCATCTGGATAGAGATACATATCAAGGGTTGTTGTAGTTCCTGCAAGTAAAGATTCCAGCGCGCCAAGTTGAGTGCCCAGAGCAACATTTTTTGGATTCATAATCAATCCCTCTGCTGCCCAGACTCTTTCTAGAAATCCTTGAAGATTTACTCCCTCTGCCCAGCCGCGCAGTAGTGACATTGCTAGGTGGGTATGGGTATTGATTAATCCTGGCGCAATTAACTTACCTTTAGCATCATAGGTCTTAGCACCTTTTAAAGTTCCTGCGCTCGCAATTGCAACAATTTTCTTATCTTTAATTGCGATAGCGCAATCTTTTAGAACTCGATTTTTGCTATCAGATGTGACAATGTAGGTTGCATTATCAATTACTAAATCAAAATCACTCACTTTGAAGCCAAAGCCTTTAGCGCGCCTTCAATAACCGTTAAAGCTTTCGACTTACCCATATCGAGGGCCTTATTTATCTCATCCATGGTTATCTCAGCCTCACTTAATCCTGCGGCAGGATTAACAACTAGCGCGATGCTGGCATAAGCAATACCAAGCTCTCTTGCCAAACTCACTTCAGGGCATCCCGTCATACCAACTACTGTTGCGCCAGCAAGTGCTGCTAGTCGAATCTCTGAAGGGGTTTCAAATCTAGGTCCGTTAAAGCCGGCATAGACTCCATTTTCATGAAGCAAAATTCCTGACTCCTTAGCGCTTTGACGAAGTGCGCTCTGTATTTTTGCATCATATGCGCGCGTGAGATCAACATGTTGAACTCCAGGCTTTGAACCATCTGAGAAGGTGTGCTGCCTACCAGAGGTGAAGTCAATAAAGTCATCGATTAAGCAAAGATCTCCGGGAGATAGTTTTGGATTGATTCCTCCAACTACATTAATTGCAATTATCTCGGTAACACCTAACTCACTCATAGCCTTGATATTGGCTCGATAATTGATCAGATGAGGCGGAATGCTATGGCCACTTCCATGACGGGTTAGAAATACTAGATTTACACCGCTTAATTGCCCGCTAATAACTGAAGCATTTCCATATGCCGTATCTATCTCTTTAGAAAGACCATCTTTTAAAGCAGGTAGGTCATAAAAACCAGTGCCTGCAATTAATCCAATCGTCTTTGGCATCGAATCAGGATGCCAGGCCAGCCATCAAACGGCCGATGGTATTTCTATCCGCCTCTTTAGAACTAAATATGGCAACAATCTTGCCATTAGAGATGACTGCAATTCTGTCAGCAAGAGAGAGGATTTCATCAAGCTCTGCAGAGACTAAGAGAACAGCTGCCCCAGCGTCGCGAGCAGCAATCAATTGGTTATGAATAAACTCAATTGATCCCACATCAACGCCTCTAGTTGGTTGAGCGGCAACAACTACATCTAGCTGTTGACTTAACTCTCTTGCAACAACAACTTTCTGTTTATTTCCACCAGAAAGTGAGCCGGCAGAGAGGGAAGCATTCGGAGCCCTGATATCAAATTTCTCAACGAGGGCTTCGCCATTGTTTGCAACTTCCTCTAAACTTCTAAGCCAACCGTTAGCAAATGGTGCTTGGTCAAATCTATTTAAGACTAAATTATCAGCGATGGAGTAAGAAGTTACTAATCCATGCTTCTCACGATCTTCAGGAATATGAGAAACGCCTGCTAGATGCGCAGCCCGCGGATTTAAGTTCGGAATTGCTTTGCCTTTAACAATTACCTCACCGCTTAAGCGAGAGCGCATACTGCAAATTGCTTCAACTAATTCTCGCTGGCCATTTCCTTCAACGCCTGCAATACCAAGAATTTCTCCAGCATGAACTTCTAGGGATACATCCCTAACAGATTCGAGCTTTCTATCATCATTGACTCGTAGATTCTTTATCGAAAGAAGGACCTCTTTAGGCTTTGCGACGCTCTTTTCAACGCGAAGAACGACCTCACGGCCCACCATCATCTGGGCAAGTTTTGATTCACTACTCTCCTTAGGAGTAGTAGTGCCCATTAGCTTCCCACCACGAAGAACAGCAATTCGATCAGCAACTGCCATAACCTCACGGAGCTTATGGGTAATAAATAGAATTCCAACCCCGCGCTTGGCAAGATTTCGCAAAACTTCAAGGAGTTCATCAGTTTCCTGAGGAGTTAATACCGCTGTTGGTTCATCAAGAATTAGTAACTTAACATCGCGTCTGAGGGCTTTAAGAATTTCAACTCTTTGGGCCATTCCGACTGGAAGATCTTCGATAATGGCATCAGGATCAACTTCAAGACCATATTTCTCTGAAAGAGCCAGAGCTTCTTTTTTTGCCCGCTTGATATTTACCACACCGAATCGCTTTGGTTCATCTCCTAGAATCAAGTTCTCTGTAACGCTCATAACTGGAACTAATTGAAAATGCTGGTGAACCATTCCTACCCCACTAGCAATTGCTGCAGCGGTATCACCACTTTCCATCACGGTGCCATTAATTTTTATAGTGCCAGCATCTGGCCTAACCAGACCAAATACCGCTTTAACTAGCGTTGACTTGCCAGCGCCATTCTCACCAAGGAGAGCAAGAATCTCTCCTTCTTTCACTGTTAGTGAAATATCTTCATTGGCAACAACACTGCCAAAGCTCTTGCTGATGCCCTCAATTTCTAGAAGAGTCTTCATGACTTTTCCTTCTCATAAGGAATACCCTCAGCAGCTGGTGGACGCACTTTTCCAGCCGAGATTGCTAGAACAACAATTGTCAAAATATATGGAAGCATGTTTATGAATTGGGGAGGAATCTCTACTACTTCATCAATCATTAACTGATTCGTGACAGCTTGGGTTAATCCGAAAAATAGCGCAGCAGCAAGTGCGCCAAGTGGATTCCATCTACCAAAGATCATGATGGCAAGAGCGGTAAAGCCCTTTCCTGCAGTAAATCCTCGCTCGAATATTCCAACTGCCTCAAGAGCCAGGTATGAGCCAGCAAGTCCACCAACAGCTCCTGCAGCAGTGACATTTAAATAGCGAAGTCTTGTTACTGAAACTCCTGCAGTATCAGCACTTGATGGATGCTCACCAACTGCTCTTGAGCGCAGACCCCAAGAAGTTTTATAGAGCGCAAACCAGAGACCTAAAATAAAGAAGATTCCAAAGTAGGTAATTGGGCCGTGGAAAGATAGAACTGGACCAAGGATAGGCCAGGCTCCAATTACTGGAAGGTCAATTGGATCAAGAGTTGAGGGGATTGAATAATTTTGGCGATAGTAAAAGGAAGTTATACCTGCAGCCAAAATATTTAGGATAACTCCAGCAATGATCTGATCCATTTTCCAATTAACTGCCATTAGAGCTAATAGCAGCCCCATCATCGCGCCAGTAAATACCCCGACTAGCATTCCTTGAACTGTATTTTTCAAAATAGCTCCAGCAAAGAAGGCAGTGAAGGCTGAGATCAGCATCGTTCCTTCGATACCTATATTTACAACTCCAGTCCGCTCACACATAACTCCAACCATTGCGGCAAGTGCTAAGGGAAGTGCGAATTGAATGGCGGTGTATAGAACAGAGGTAGCTACTAATCCATCCTTACTAAAGAAATAAGTGAAGGCTGCAAGGAATGCAATGATTAAATAATGGCTAGTGCGTAGTTTCATCAGTTGCTCCAACCACTTGTCATCGCCACATTCTCTTTGCGATTTTTAAAGAATTTAGCAAGTAGTGGTGCGGTGACAAAGAATAAAATCAGCGCGAGAAGCAGATCTACTAACTCTGGAGCAACTCCTACTTCAAACTGCATGGTCGAGCCACTTGCGCGCATTCCACCAATGAGAATTGCAGCGGGGATCACACCAAGAGGATTTGCCCGTCCAAGTAAGGCCACAGTAATTCCATCAAAACCAAGCCCTGCATTAAAGGCTGGCTCAAATCTTCCAATAATGCTTAATGTTTCAACTGCTCCAGCAACGCCAGCAACTGCTCCACCAATTAACATGCTTAACATGATGGTTTTCTTTACCGAGATTCCGGCATACCATCCTGCATTCTTATTTCTTCCAATTGTTTCAATACTAAAACCAGTAGTGGTATTTCTCATGATCCACCAGAGCGTTATGGAAAGTCCTATAGCTAGAAAGAATCCCAATGGCAGGCCTAATAAATCAGGCATCTTGGCCGATTCTTGAATCTTTGGAGTTCTTGTAAGGGGCTGATCTGGCTCTTTAAAAGGGTTGCTAGTTAGATAATCAGAGAGAGCAATAACAATACTATTTAACATAATCGTTGTGATGACTTCATGAACTCCGCGGTAAGCCTTTAGCACTGCTGCAACTAGAGCTACTAGCGCTCCAAAGAATGCGCCAAAGATTAAAGCTAGTGGAATATGAACTAGCGCAGGCAAACCAACAAAGGTATATCCAGCCCATGCAGAGGCAAGCGCTCCAGAGATTAATTGGCCTTGAGCTCCGATATTAAATAGACCCGCTCTAAGACAAATCGCGACTGCCAGGCCACTAAGAATCAAAGGCGTGGCTTTGGCTAAAGTAATTGCGATTCCATCAAAGGATCCAAAGGCAGTAGTGAATAGAACTCTATAAGCTGCAAGAGGATTAATTCCTTGGATAAAAATTAAGATGCCACCAAATGCTAGGGCAACAAGAATTGATAACAGCGGAACTAATATTGGGCTGAAATCAATTTTCTTGCCTTGCTTAGCATCCACGAGCTACTCCAATGATTTTTGAATCTAAAACTTCTTCTCTTGATTTAAAGGGAGATACGCCTTTTTTAAAAGCGTATCTCCCTTTCTTTATAACCTTAACTTAAGTCTTAGAGCTTAACTCCGGTTTTAACAGTTCCGTTAAGAACCTTTGGAGTAATTGCCTTCAACTTAGCTTGATATGCAGCAGGAACCTTGCTTGTGAAGTCGTGTAGTGGAGCTAGTCCGACCTTTCCAAAGTAGTTTCCGCCCTTATCAGTTCCTTCAACAATGGTCTTAACCACTGCAGCAACGCCCTTATCGATTAACTTCATTGCTGAAGTTACAAGGCAAGGACGAGCCTCAGGAAGTGTTCCCCATTGATCGCTATCAACGCCGATGCAATATGCACCTTTCTTCTTTGCAACGCGAAGTAGTGCACCGTTTCCAGTGTTTCCACCTGCGCCGAAGATGACGTCATAACCCTGGGAGAGAAGCTGCTGAGCAGTTGTTCCACCCCATGCTGGGTCATTGAATGCGTTATCTGGAGCGTGATAAATCAATTTAGTTGCTGGATACTTCTTGCCGAGTTCCTTAGCGGCATATGCAACGCCGTTACGGTATCCCTCTCCGAAGTAACGAACTGGTGGAACAAGGTCAGTTCCAAGAACTGCGCCTGTCTTACCAGTCTTTGTTAGATGTCCAGCTAGATATCCTGCAAGGAATCCAGCCTTATCTTCTGGGAAAACTAGTCCAGTTAGATTTGGAACAGCAGCTCCCTGGAATTGATCTACTCCAATGAACTTAATTGTTGGATACTCAGCAGCAGCTGTAGTCATGGCCTCTGCCATGAGGAAGCCAACGCCGATAATTACATTGTATTTCTTGCTAGCAAACTGGCCGATATTTGTGGCATAGTCTTTTGGATCTGTTGTTTCGATATATTTAGCGAAACCACCATTGGACTTAGCCGCAGCTTTGGCGCCTTCCCATGCAGATTGGTTAAATGATTTGTCATCAACTTTTCCAGTATCAGTTACTAAACCGATGCAGAAAAGTTTTCCGGTACCGCAATCACTCTCCGATGCTGCTTTGGATGGTGCCGCAAAACCTAGAGCTGTAAGTGCAACTACAGCTACTACAGATATCACGCGCTTAATCATGAATCTCCTCTCAAAGATCTCTGGCAATGAGGTATGCCCGAGGGTAAATCGATCGATTACCAGTGGAGAAATAAGTTCATTTTTATGACTATTTCGGGGAGGCTCACTGATACGGGGAATCCTATCCATGCCAGAATTGAAGGAGAAATGCTGGCCGATACCAAAGCCCCGTGTCCCATCACATTTTCGTGACCTATTTTCATCTCCCAGTAAAACTCTGGTTCCCAAGTATCAACTCTGGCTTTAGACTGCTTGGGTGAGAACAATCGATTTTCTCGAGCAGGGCGATGGGGCAATTACTCTGATTGATCAGCGCCTGCTTCCCCATGAGAAGAAAATCCTTACAATAAAAACTCACCAAGAATTAATTGAGGCAATCCAAACTTTGGCAGTTCGTGGTGCCCCAGCCCTGGGAGTAGCCGGAGCTTTAGGGGTGGCTCTGATTGCCCTTCGCAGCCAGCAGCAAGGCTGGAGCCAGGAAGAGATAGATAGCGCAATTTCTGCTTTAAGAGCTGCTCGCCCTACCGCGGTCAATCTTGCCTGGGGAGTTGATCAAGTTATTCC
Organism: uncultured Clavibacter sp.; assembly: GCA_937883945.1. Lineage (GTDB taxonomy): Bacteria > Actinomycetota > Actinomycetes > Nanopelagicales > Nanopelagicaceae > MAG-120802. The sequence continues at coordinate 22,637 of CAKZXY010000055.1, forward strand.
GGAATTAGTTAATGGCCCCTCCTCTGTCTTGAAATCAGCTCTAGCTATTAGCCGCGCTGATGGTCTTGCAAATAGAGCGATGGGAAAACTTGGGGCTGCCTATTTATTAGAAAAGTGTGGCAAGAAAAAGCTGCGCATCCTTACCCATTGCAACACTGGATCTCTGGCAACGAGTGATTGGGGAACGGCTCTTGGGGTGATTCGAGAGCTAAGTGATCAGGGATATATCGAGGAAGTCTTTGCTGATGAGACTCGCCCTCTCCTTCAAGGCTCTCGCTTAACTGCCTGGGAGTTAAGTGAGGCAGGAATTAAATATCGAATTCTTCCAGATGGAGCTGCAGCAAGCGCTCTCTTCTCAGGACTTATCGATGCAGTATTAATTGGAGCAGATCGAATCGCTAGAAATGGTGATAGCGCAAATAAAATAGGATCACTTGGAGTTGCAGTTGCTGCTAAAGAGTCTGGCATTTCATTTCTAGTAGTTGCTCCAGAATCAACAATTGATAGATCACTTGCTAGCGGAGATGAGATAGAGATTGAATTTAGGGCAGATAGTGAGGTCACCCATTTTGCTGGAATTGCTGTGGCTCCACTTGGCTCTAAGAGCTATAACCCAGCATTTGATGTGACTTTAGCTAGATATATAACGGCAATAGTTACTGAGAAGTGTGTTTACCAGATTAGTAAAGGTGAGGCGCTATGAACTATCCAGATTTAGAGAAATTAGTTACGCGTTCCAAGTTAATTGGAGCCGATCAATCTCTTGTTGTTTATGGAGGGGGAAACACCTCTGCCAAAGGTGAGATCACTGATTACTTGGGTCGTAATCGTTCGGTCTTGTGGGTCAAGGGATCTGGGGCAGATATGGCCTATGGCGAGGCCGTTGACTATCCCGCGCTATATCTTGATGAACTATCAGCTCTTAAATCAAAAGGTGATTTAGATGATGACACTATGGTTGATTTTGTTACCAGAGCTTTAGTTGATCCCAGTGCCCGACGTCCATCAATTGAAACTTTGCTCCATGCTTTTCTGCCAGCCCGACACATCGATCATGTTCATGCAGATGCGATTTGTGCTCTAACTAATCATGAAGATGGCGCAGCTGCTGTTAGAGATGCTCTAGGCGAGGGCTTTGCATATGTGGAGTGGATCAGACCAGGATTTAAATTATCGAAATTAGTTAGTGAATTAAAGGAGTATCAAGGGGTTATTCTAGCTCATCACGGACTTATTGTTTGGGATGATGATAGCCAGAAGTGCTATGCAAAAACTTTGGCTGCAGTAAGTAGAGCTGAGGAATTCTTGGCAACGCTAAAGAAAAAGCCAAAGGCAGAATTTGCACATCAAGATCTAAGTCAAGAACAAATTCGAGAACTTCTTCTTCACCTACGAGGAAAAATTGGTAAGAAACAAATATTGCGAGTTGACACACGGCTTAGGCAGATTTCTGATCGACAAGACCTCGAAAAAGTTGTTGCTGCCGGGGCGGCAAGTGCTGACCATATGCTTCGAATTAGGCCTTGGTCTTGCATATTGACTCCAGAGAGCGTTGATGTAGCAGTTGACTCGTATAGAGCGCGTTATGAAGCTTATTTTGAAAGTAACAAGAATTTATTGCCTGAAGGTTATTCCAGCCATGGAAGTGATCCCAAGCTATTTATAACGCCAGGAATTGGGATGATTGCTGCGGGAGCAACAATTAGCGAAACCAAGATGATGGCTGATATTGCCTTCCATACTCATAGCGTTGGCTCAACTGTTGTTGACTCTTTCCCTAAACCCAGAACCCTGCCTGATAGTGAAATATTTGGTTTCGACTACTGGCCTATGGAGCTCTACAAATTGAAGTTAAAACCTAAAGCCCCGCAGATGAGCGGGAACATATTTATTGTTACTGGAGCAGGTAGTGGAATAGGAAGGGGGATTGCTTTACACCTTGGATCTCTTGGAGCAAATCTAGTTTTAGCTGACCTAGACCCTGAGGGACTTGCGCGAACTGAGGAAGAATTTGCTGCTGGGAAGTTTTCAAAACCTCTCTTAGTTCAGGGAGATCAGAGCGATGAAAGTGTGGTTATAGAGACTTTAAATCGAACCATAGATAATTTTGGTGGGCTAGATGGTCTGGTTTTGAATGCTGGCATTGGAGTGCCTGGTTCTTTAGAAGAACTAGATTCCTCTCACTGGCGAAGAGGATTAGAAATAAATCTCACAAGTTCATTTTTATTAACAAAATACGCCATGCGCATGCTGCGTAGACAAGGTATGGGTGGCTCTCTAGTTTATATTGCAAGCAAAAATGCTTTTGCACCCGGTGCTGGCTTTGGCGGATATTCAGTTTCAAAGGCTGGAATGATTCAGCTGATGAGAATTGCAGCACTTGAAGGTGGGGCTTATGGAATCAGAGCTAATGCTTTAAACCCCGATGCAGTCTTTGATAACAGCAAACTCTGGGAGGGCGGAATTCGCGAGCAAAGGGCGAAAGAACATGGTGTAAAACCTGAAGAACTTGAGGATTTCTATGCCAAACGCAATATTCTCAAAGCTAGGGTGCGTTCTTTAGATGTTGCTCGCTCTGTTGCTCATCTACTTTCGGACGAATCTTCTCGGACCACTGGCGCAGTAATCCCGGTAGATGGCGGAGTTGCCGCTGGATTTCCAAGATAGGAGCGAGATGATCGAGTGGAAGTCACTGCAAGATGAGGCAATTAAAGCTTCTAAGAAGGCTTATGCCCCTTATTCAAATTTCCCAGTTGGAGCTGCTGGCTTAGTTAGCGATGGGCGAATAGTTAGCGGCTGCAATATAGAAAATGCTAGCTATGGCTTAACGCTCTGCGCTGAGTGTTCCATGATCTCCAATTTGCTTATGAGCGGCGGCGGACGGTTAGTTGCTGTCGTCTGCGTAGATGGCAAGGGAGAACTTCTATCGCCATGTGGACGTTGTCGCCAACTTCTATTTGAACATGGCGGAAATGAACTTCAACTATTAACGCCAAGCGGCCCTCAAGACATGTCTGTAATTCTTCCTTGGGGCTTTGGACCTGATGATTTAGAAAAGAAGAGATAGAGATAATGAGTGAGGCCTTTGATGCTGTTGAGATCATTACAGCAAAGCGTGATCGAAATGAGTTAAGTGATTTACAGATTGACTGGATTGTTGATGCCTATACCCGCGGAGTGGTAGCAGATGAACAGATTTCAGCTTTATTGATGGCGATTTTATTAAATGGAATGAATATGCGCGAGATATCGCGCTGGACCGATGCAATGATTAATAGCGGCGAGAGAATGAATTGGTCCAGTCTTGGAATTCCAACAGTTGATAAACATTCAACAGGTGGGGTTGGAGATAAAATCACACTTCCACTTGCGCCACTAGTTGCTGCGTGTGGAGCTGCTGTCCCACAACTATCAGGTAGAGGTCTTGGCCATACTGGCGGAACGCTAGATAAAATGGAATCAATTCCTGGTTGGCAGGCATCTCTAAGTAATGAGCAGATGCTCAAAGTATTGCAAGATGTAGGGGCAGTAATTTGCGCCGCAGGTGCAGGTTTAGCACCTGCGGATAAGAAGCTTTATGCACTGCGCGATGTCACAGGAACAGTGCCAGCTATTCCACTAATAGCTTCATCAATCATGAGCAAGAAAATTGCTGAAGGAACTAGCGCCTTAGTTTTAGATGTTAAAACAGGCTCTGGTGCATTTATGTCAGATCCAGAAAAAGCTAAAGAGCTAGCGAGCGTTATGGTTGAACTTGGAAAGAGAGCTGGAGTAAATACCAGGGCTCTTGTTACTGCAATGGATGTGCCACTTGGGCTAACTGCTGGTAACGCCCTTGAAGTTCGTGAATCAATAGAAGTTCTTGCAGGAGGTGGACCAGCAGATGTTGTCGAGCTAACTTTAATTTTGGCAAGAGAGATGCTTGATGCTGCAAAGGTAAGCGGCAAAGATCCTGAAGTTGCTCTTAAAGATGGAAGCGCGATGGATCGCTGGAGAAAAATGGTTAAAGCACAAGGTGGAGATCCTGATGCTTCGCTTCCAACTGCTAAAGAGAAGCTAGTTATTACTGCTGAGAGAAGCGGAACTATCTCTTCAATGGATGCGCTAAAAGTTGGAATTAGCGCCTGGCGCCTGGGCGCTGGAAGAGCGCGACAAGGGGAGGCAGTTCAAGCTGGAGCAGGAATTGAAATTCATGCTAAACCAGGGGAGAAGATAGTTAGCGGATCTGCTCTATTCACACTTCATAGCGATGAAAGTGAGAGATTTGAACGAGCTAAACAAGCGCTAGAAGGCGCGGTTAGTATCTCCGAGAAAGGTGAAGTTGCGGAGAGATTGCCGCTAGTAATTACTAAGTTCTAAACACCGATTGGATGCCAGAGCGTCTTATATTCCATATAGGAAAGAATCCGCTCTGGAGATTTTTCAGCTGAAAAACTATGAACTCTCTTTAAATTATCAACACTTGAAATGCGAAGAGCTGCAACGCTCTTACTATCAACCCCGCTTAAATCAAGGCCATCTATCTCCATATGTGAGGCTAAATGCGGGGTTAATTCATCGCTTAAACCAGTGAGGATATTTACTACCCCTGCTGGAACATCAGAGGTTGCAAGGCACTCTGCAAGGGTTATTGCAGATAGTGGGCGCTTCTGGCTTGCAAGTAAGACTGCGCAATTTCCTGCTGCCAATACTGGAGCAAGTCCTAAGACAACGCCTAGTAGTGAAGATTTTTCATCAGCGACAACTCCAACCACACCTAGTGGCTCTGCAACTGTGAAATTAAAGAAAGGTCCTGCAACAGGATTGGTACTTCCTGCAATTGTTGAAATCTTATCGCTCCATCCGGCATACCAGACCCAGGTATCAATTGCTTGCCTTACCTGCACTTGAGCTTGCTTACTAGTAACGGATTCCATTGCCATAATTTCAGAGACAAATTGTTCGCTTCTACCTTCCATAATTTCAGCGATGCGATAGAGAATCTGTCCTCGGTTATAGGCAGTTGCAGAGGCCCAAGATGAGTGAGCGTTCTTAGCTGCAAGAACTGCATCTCTTAAATCTTTTCTTGATGCTTGCGCAGGATTTGCTATGAAGTTTCCTTTCTTATCTTTAATCTCATAGCTGCGCCCTGATTCACTTCGAGGAAAGGCGCCTGCGATAAATAATTTGTAGGTCTTCTTTATATCAAGACTCATTTCTTAGCTCCCTTGAGATATGCGCCAAGTCCATGGCGACCACCTTCGCGGCCCCAGCCAGATTCTTTATATCCGCCAAATGGGCTTGCAGGATCAAATTTATTAAAGGTGTTGGCCCAGATAACTCCGGCCTTTAAGTGATTTCCTGCCCAGAGAATTCTTGAACCTTTATCGCTCCAAACTCCAGCTGAGAGTCCAAAAGGAGTGTTATTGGCTTTCTCTATCGCCTCTTGTGGGGTTCTAAATGTAAGCACAGAGAGCACTGGTCCAAAGATTTCCTCTCTAGCAATGCGATGAGCTTGAGTTACTCCAGTAAATATCGTTGGAGCAAACCAGAATCCTTTATCTGGAATCTGGCAAGGAGCAGACCAGATATCAGCGCCCTCTGCTTGTCCAGAGGATGAGAGTTCATGAATCTTTGCTAGTTGCGCAGCTGAGTTAATAGCTCCAATATCTGTGTTCTTATCTAATGGATCACCCAGGCGAATCTTGGACATTCTCTTCTGTAATTTGCTTAAGAATTCATCATGGATATTTTCTTGAAGCAGAAGGCGAGAGCCAGCGCAGCAGACATGGCCTTGATTAAAGAATATGCCATTAATGATTCCCTCAACTGCTTGATCAAGTGGGGCATCTTCAAAGACGATATTTGCACCTTTTCCACCAAGTTCAAGAGTGACTGGGGTATTGCTAACGGCAAGAGATCTAGCAATTAATTTGCCAACCTCAGTAGACCCAGTAAATGCAACCTTATCTATATCAGGATGCTTAACTAACGCAGATCCTGTGCTTCCGTCTCCTGTAATTATATTTACTACTCCAGGTGGTAGATCTGCTTGTTGACAGACTTCAGCAAATAGCAGAGCGGTTAGTGGGGTAGTTTCAGCAGGCTTTAAGACAACTGTATTTCCAGTTGCTAGAGCTGGCGCAATTTTCCATGCAAGCATTAGAAGCGGAAAGTTCCAGGGAATTATCTGAGCTACTACTCCATGAGCTTTAGGTTTATCTCCAAAGCCAGCAAACTCCAACTTATCTGCCCAGCCGGCGTGATAGAAAAAGTGCGCAGCTGATAGTGGAATATCGATATCTCTAGTTTCCCTAATCGGCTTTCCATTATCTAAGCTTTCAACTACAGCAAATTCTCGAGATCTCTCTTGAAGTAGGCGAGCGATGCGAAAGAGGTATTTTGCTCGCTCTTTGCCGCTCATCTTCGACCAAACTTTTACATAGGCAGATCTTGCAGCCTTAACAGCTTTATCAATATCGACTTCATCGGCGAGTGAAATCTTGGCTAATACCTCTTCATTAGCGGGATTTATAGTCTCAAAGCGCTTCTTGTTATGAGAGGCAATGAATTTACCGTTTATAAATAGCCCATAGTCCTTGCTTATATTGGCTATCGCCTTAGATTCCAAGGCAGGGGCGTATTCAAAGTCACTCATTATTAATCCACCGTAACATAATTTGCACTGGAATATCTGCCGGTAGTTAATTTCATGCGCTGCATAAGTAAATCATTTAGCAGAGCGCTTGCTCCAATTCGAAATAGCTCTGGGTTTAACCACTCAGCTCCTGCTATCTCTTTAACCAATACCAACTGCTTGATTGCATCCTTAGTTGTTCTAATTCCACCTGCTGGCTTAACCCCAATTCTGACCTGACTTAGCTCATAGAAATCTCTTACCGCCTCAAGCATCACTAGAACGACTGGAGCGGTAGCAGCGGGAGTAACTTTTCCAGTTGAGGTTTTAATAAAGTCTGCTCCGGCAAGCATTGCTAGATATGAAGCTTTGCGAACGTTGTCTAGAGTTACTAGTTCACCTGTTTCAAGAATTACTTTTAAGTGAGCTTTATCGGAACAGATTTCTTTAATTGCTCTGATTTCATCAAATACTTCACCAAGTCGGCCAGAGAGAAATGCACCTCGATCAATAACCATATCGATTTCAGTTGCACCTAGTGAAATGGCATCTTTGGTATCTTGAAGCTTAACTTTTCTCGAGGCTCTACCTGAGGGAAAAGCAGTTGCGACTGCAGCTACTGGAATACTTTGACCGCCAATTGAATCTAGATGATTTCTTGCTATTCCAACCATGTCGTTATAAACACAGACTGCTCCCACATGTGGAACCGAGGGATCTTGCGGATCTGGGCGGAGAGCCTTCGAGCAGAGTGATCTGATCTTTCCAGCAGTATCTGCCCCTTCAAGAGTTGTTAAATCAATCATGCTAATGGCCATATCAATAGCCCACTTCTTACTAGTGGTCTTAATACTTCGCGTTGCAAGCATGGCAGCGCGCTCTTGAGCGCCAATTTGATCTACTCCGGCAAGGGTTTGTAGAAATCTACGCAGCGAAGTTTCAGAACCATCAATCAGATTTAGCGCTGACATAAGTGGTGAGTCTACAAGTTATGAAGCAAGAAAGGTACGTAGCTCAAAATCCAGCCTCGCAATGATCTTCTCGGCCATCTCCTGACTATCGCTAACTACCTCTATATAACACTTAATCTTTGGCTCGGTTCCACTAGGCCTTACGATGATTCTAATATTTGGCTCAAGAAAAATTCTCACTCCATTTGTTGGTGGCAGATCACTTGTAGGTTTTTCTAAATCATCAAAGCCACTCACCTGATATCCAGCGATTGATTGTGGAGTGCTATTTCTAAATCTTCCAAGGATTTTTGAGATCTCTTCAAGAGAATTAACCCTTACTGAAATCTGCTTGGTGCCGTGATAGCCGTATTTGTTCCAAATCTCATCTAGCAAGTCATTTAACGTTTTAGATTCACGCTTTAGATCTGTCGCAATTTGAACAATCATTAGGGCTGCGCTGATTCCATCCTTATCATTTACTGAATTTGAGTCAACGGCATAACCAAGTGCCTCCTCATATCCGAAATGCAGGTTCTCTATCTTTGCAATCCACTTAAATCCAGTGAGAGTTTCAGCAAAAGGTAATTGGTATGCCTTAGCTATTTTGCTCAAGATTGAAGATGAGACAATTGAATTAGCAAGAGTTGCGCTCTTATCCTTAGCAGTTCTTGCTAGATACTCACCGAGAAGGGCTCCAACCTCATCTCCTCGAAGCATTCTCCAATTGCCACCTCTATCAGCGATAGCAACTGCGCAGCGATCAGCATCAGGATCATTGGCAATAACTAGATCTGCTGAAACTTGTATCGCTTTCTTAAGAGAGAGATCAATAGCTCCTGGCTCTTCAGGATTTGGAAATTTAACTGTTGGAAAATCTGGATCTGGCTCTGCCTGCTCGGAAACTAATATCGGGGGAGCAAAATTTGCTACTGCAAATACTTGTTCTAAAGTCTCTTTACCAACGCCATGCATAGCCGAATAGACCACTTTAAGAACACTATTTGAGGTGGCAAGCTTTGCTGTGGCCTGAACATACGAATCAACTATCGCGTTATCTAAAACTTCTGCTCCGCTACTTCGTTTTAGCGTATTTAGATCGGGAACTTGAGAGATATATTCTGAAATCTGAGTATCAGCAGGAGAGATAATCTGTGATCCTTCATAGCGAATCTGATCAACTACTCCGCCTAAATAGACCTTATAGCCATTATCTTCTGGTGGATTATGGCTTGCAGTTACCATAATTCCAACATCACACTTTAACTCTCTAACAGCATAGGCAAGAACTGGAGTTGGAAGAGCTCCTGGCAATAAGTAGACCTTCATACCAGCGCCTTGCATAATCTCAGCTGTATCTTGAGCAAAGTCTTTCGATCCATATCTAGCATCTCGTCCAATGACAACAGATGAGAGATTGTGTTTGTGCATGTAAGTAACCAGGCCGGCTGCGGTTTTTGTTACAACTGCTCTATTCATTCTTGAAGGCCCTGGCCCTAATTTGCCTCGCAAGCCTGCTGTTCCAAATTCTAGAAAGCCAGAGAAACAGGAGCGCAACTCAGTTTCATTATTATCTGTAAGGAGATTTTCAAGTTCGACTTTTGTCTTTGGGTCAGGATCTTGATCAATCCACTGCTGAACTTGATTGATTAGAGTTTGATCCATAGGGCAAACTTACTACCGAGTGCTTCGATTACTTAAATCTTTTATGTAATCCTCAGGAGCTCCTGCTTCACGAGCAGCGCTAACCATAATCTCCAGATATCGAGCGGAAGGAGTTCCGCCTTCAAAAGAATTAAGCACATAGATATAGCAAAGCGGAGAACCATCAAGAGTCTCTATTCGCACTCTAATCTTGCGATATAGATCAGTAGTTACACCTTCCCATTGATCAAGGGCTGCTTCATCTGTAGCAGTTAAGTCGTAGACCGAGACAAAGACGCTATGTCCGGCATCTTCTGCAAGAGTTGCAACTGCGCCCTCCCATCCAATTTCTTCTCCACCAAAAGTTAAGCGCCACCCGCGTAGCCATCCAGTGCCGCGATGAGGTGAATGGGGAGCCCTAAGAAGCATCTGCCTAGGATCAAGATTTGATCCATATGCGGCATATAAAGTCATGACAAATCAAACCACTGATAACCTAATTTGTTAATGGCGCTGCGCAATAGTGGCAGGGAGAGGCCAATAACATTTGATGTTTCGCCTTCAATTCTTGAGATAAAAGGCGAGCTTCTTCCATCAAGAGTAAAGCCCCCAGCAACATTTAATGGCTCACCAGTTGCTACATAACCATCAATTTCAGCATCGCTCATATCTGCAAAGAAAACTGTTGTGCTTACTACATCGCTAATTTCAATTTCTTTCTCAGTATCGATAATGCAATGTCCGGTGTGTAGAACTCCAGATTTTCCTCGCAATTGTTTAGCTCGTGCAATTGCATTTGCTGCGTTTCCTGGTTTACCTAAACTCTGCCCCTGGAATTCAAAGGTAGAGTCACAACCAATTATCAAAGCAGGATAATTAATCTTTTCTCTAACTGTGTGAGCTTTAACTATCGCCAGGGCTATGACTAGTTCTTTGGGGGATAGATTTTGATAATCAGAGCTCTCTTCATCAACTCCACTTACAATTACCTCAGGGGTAATCCCGGCGCTCTGTAATAATTTATATCTAGCAGGGGATGCTGATGCCAAGATTATTTTTGGCGCCATTACTTAAGCCCTTCCTAGGGCCCTAAATTTCCAACCAGCTTTGACCCAGAGATCTCTATCTAGCGCGTTTCTACCATCAATAATTATCGCTTGCTTGACCTGGCTCTTTATGGCAGAGGGATTTATCTCTCGATAGATTTTCCATTCAGTTAAATGCAAAATTACATCTGCCCCAGCGATACAGCCTTCGATACTCTCTGAAAAATCTAAGTGAGCAAAGCGAGCTCTAGCGGGCTCAATAGCTTTGGGATCATGGACACTTACATTTGCTCCTGCTTGGCTTAATTGAACGGCGATATCTAGTGCGGGTGAGTCTCTGACATCATCGCTATCGGGCTTAAAGGCAGCGCCCAATACTGCAATCTTCTTACCCTTTAGATCCTGACCTAGGTCAATTCTTACTAAATCAATTACTCGCGCTCTTGCTCGAAGATTTATTGAATCAATTTCTCTTAAGAACTCAAGAGATTGTTTAGCTCCAAGTTCCTCTGATCGCGCCATAAATGCGCGGATATCTTTAGGCAAGCACCCGCCACCAAAGCCAATTCCAGCTTGGAGAAAGCGAGAGCCAATTCTTGGGTCATAACCAATTGCTTTAGCAAGAACTGTTACATCTCCACCAGATGCCTCACAGATCTCTGCCATAGCGTTGATAAAGGAGATCTTGGTGGCAAGAAAAGAGTTTGCAGCAACTTTTACTAGCTCTGCAGTTGGCAGATCTGCCCTTACCCAAGGAACTCCATCTTTCAGAAGTGGGGCATAAACTTCTTTTAATATCTCTTCAGCGCGATCTGAAGTAAGTCCAACAACTAATCTATTTGGCCTAAGGGTATCCTCAATTGCAAAACCCTCTCTTAAAAATTCTGGGTTCCAGGCTAACTCAACTCTCTCATTTACTTGCCTTAACATACTTGCAAGGCGATCTGCAGTGCCTACTGGAACTGTGGACTTACCTACTATTAGAGAACCAGCTTTGGCATGTGGCGCAACAGATGCGATTGATGCATCTACATAAGTTAGATCTGCAGCTAAGCTATCTTTTTTCTGAGGAGTGCCTACACATATAAAGTGAACATCACAGTCCTTGATTTGAGCAAAATCTGTGGTGAACTCTAATCTCCCTGACTTTACCTCTGCCAGGAGAAGATCTTCAAGACCTGGTTCATAAAATGGGACTTTGCCTTGATTGAGAAGATCGATTTTATTTAGATCTACATCAACTCCAACAACTTCAAAGCCAAGGGAGGACATAGCTGCGGCATGGGTAGCGCCAAGATAGCCAGTTCCGATTACTGAGAGCTTTAACATGACTGCCAAATACTAGCCGCTACAGGGGTTATCAGCGGCAGTTCCACTCTTAAATTTGTTGATGGTAGTAGGTGATGAGGATGGATTGGGTCTTACCTCTTCAATGAGGGCTTCATCATTTTTAATTCTTTCAAAGAGTTCAGGTGCTAAGACTGGATCCCAGAGCACTGCAGCGCTTACTCCATTTTTATTGTAGTTGTAATACTGCAAAGGAATAGTAAGAGTTCTAACGTTACTTGCTGAGAGATTGCGTAGCTGTTTTCCAAGAGTTAGTAAGTCACCTTGACTTAATCCTTCATCTGTAACCACGCTATCTAAAGCTGAGTTTATGAAATCAACCATCTTTACTGGGTTTAGTAATACTCCAGCGCTAGTTGCTTTACGGAGCATAGCGCCAGCAAATTCTTGTTGTCTCTTCATTCTTCCCAAATCACCTAAGCCATCAAAGACTCTGGTTCTAACAAACTTTAGCGAGTCGATGCCATCTAATACATGTGTTCCTGCTGGAAGTGTTAGATGGCTCTTAGGATCATCGATATCTTTCTTTGTGCAAATTTCAACGCCGCCAAGGGCATCAACCATACGAACAAAGCCAACAAAGTTAAGTTCCACATAATGATCAATTCTTAAATCAGACATATTTTCAAGAGTTTTAATTAGTAGTGGCGCCCCACCCCAGTTGTAGGCAGAGTTGATTTTTGAATAAGCAGCAGGGATTAATTTGCCTTGAGAATTATTATGTTCTGGAATTAGCGCATAGCTATCACGCGGAATAGAGATGATTGCTGCCTTATCTCGCTTCTTTGAGATATGAATAAGTAGCATCGTGTCACTTCTTTTGCCTGCTGCTACATCGGTGCCACCAACTTTTAACCGCTTAATCTCTTCTCGGCTTAATCCCTCCCTAGTATCAGAACCAACAATTAAGTAATTAACTGCTGAGGATTCCTTCTTGGGACGGTTTTCTAGGCCAGCAAAGGCATCAACTCTCGGGATTGCTGCGGTTATTCTTCCAAGACCTGCCCAGGAGATAGCCGAAATCCCCACAATAGCTATCGAGGCTATAGTGAAGAAACGAATTGCCCGAGGGGATTTCACAGAGGCAAGAGTAATGAAGCGATACCGTTTGAACGTTATGACTAGCCCACTTGAGCAAGGTAATACTGCTCACCAAGCCAATTACCCACCAGTTTCCATAATTCTCACAGTAATCAATGAAGCACTTCATTTGCGCGCTGCAATAAAGGCTGCCTTATCTTCAAACTATCAAGGCGAGCTAGAAGTAATTTTGGCAGTAGGGCCTTCGACAGATCAGACATTACAGATAGCAAATGATTTAGCAGGGCAAGATTCTAGAATCAAAGTCATTGAGAATAAATCAGGAAGAACTCCAAGTGGTTTAAATGCTGCGCTAAAGATTGCAAAGAATCAAATAATTGTTCGTATCGACGGACACTCAGAAATTGATAAGGAATACATAGCTCAGGCTGTTGAAACTTTGAAAAAAACTGGCGCAGTAAATGTTGGTGGCATTATGTTTGCTAAAGGGACCACCTCATTTGAAAAGGCAGTAGCAGTAGCGATGCGCTCGCCAATTGGAGTGGGATCATCAAGATTTCATATTGGGGGAGAGGCTGGCCCGACCGATACCGTTTATCTCGGGGTATTTCAAAAGAGCGCATTAGATGCAGTTGGTGGCTATGACGAGAGATTTACTAGGGCTCAAGATTGGGAGCTAAATTATCGCTTGAGGAAAAATGGCGGGGTAGTTTATTTTGACCCTGAGTTAAAAGTTATCTATCGCCCAAGAAGCTCTCTTAAGAAACTCGCGTCACAATACTTTGAATATGGACGATGGAGAAGAGCAGTAGTTCGCCAACATAATAGGACAATTAATTTTCGCTATCTAAGCCCACCTTTAAACTTGATATTGCAAGTTACTTCATTAGCTCTAGGTATCTTTGCCTCATCACTATTTTTTATTCCAATCATTACTTATCTTGGTGCGATAATTGTGACTTCATTAATTATTGGAAAGGGTCTTGCCCAGCGGATTTACTTACCAATTGTTTTGATTTTCATGCATTTTTGCTGGGGATTTGGTTTCATTACCTCACCAAGAAAGCTAATTACCAACTAATTTCCTAGCGCTGCGGTACCCTAAGAAATATGAAGAAAAGAGCGTTTCTCCTTACTTCCCTATCGCTTATCTTCACCTTAGGGCTTAACTTAATTTCCCCTGCTCAAGCACGGACTCTTATTCCAACAGATTTTCGTTTCTTTGGCTCAGGTTATGGCCATGGCGTGGGAATGAGTCAGATCGGCGCTCGCGGTCAAGCACTTGAATCAAAGACAGCTGTTGAAATTCTTAACTATTACTACCCAGGCACTGCAGTTACTGCCTATCCAGATGATCAACTTATAAGAGTTAATATTGCTAACTTAATATCATCGGTAACTTTAAATGCAGTTGGATCAACTGGCGAGATTCGCTTATATCAAGGTGATATTCCAATGAGTGAGAGCCCTGAACCATTTGGAATATATTCAGGTGATACCACTGCTCTCTTTACAAATTTTGCAGGAAGTGTGGTTCCAGCTCTCTCATCTCCTACCGCTAAATATGCTGCAATCAATCCTGCCCCTGCTTGGACTGTTCGTTGGGATAGCGCAACTACAACTGCTCTATTAACTAATGGAGTTATGGCAACTCAATATAAATATGGTCAAATAGTCTTTAAGAGCGTAACCAATCTTCTTAGTTCATACCTAGCAGTTACTAATACTTTAAGACTTCATGATGAGTATCTCTATGGCCTAGGTGAAGTACCTTCATCTTGGCCAGCTGCCGCCCTTGAAGCACAAGCAATAGCAGCAAGAACTTATGCGATAGGTAAATTATCTAGGCTAAGAGTTGAGTGCGATTGCAACATTTATAACACCACTGTTGATCAGAATTTTGTGGGTTATGCCAAAGAAACTGAGGCCATCTATGGCATTAAATGGCGAGAGGCAGTTAATCGCACATTTGTTGATGAGAATAGCGCTCTAGTAGTAACTCTTGAGGGCAAGCCCATTCAAGCTTTTTATTTCTCATCAAGTGGGGGAGTTACTCAAAATGTTGTTGAGGTTTGGGGAAGTCCAGTGCCTTACCTAACCGGAGTGCCTGATCCATGGAGCCTTAATCCAACTATCAATCGAAGATATGCACTTTGGTCAAGATTTGTGCCACAGAGCGTTATGGCGCAAGCCTTTTTACTACCTGATGTTGTCTCATTTACCATCAACTCAAGAACTCAAACGGGAAGCATCAGTTCAATTACTGGAATTTCAAGTACTGGGGCATCGGCAACGCTAACTGGAGAACTCTTTCGCTCCAGAGTAAAGCTTCCATCGACCTGGATTCACAACACAAGGGCAATTATTAAGCTGCCTTTTATTGCCAAAGAGTGTCAAGTAGAAATTATTGAGCGAGCTAAGTACTGCTTAACTTAATTAGAGTGAAGCACGCTATTTAAACCGCCCCAACTGCCACTTTTATTAAGGGCTTCAATTGCGCCGCTCTGCGAATTTCTACGAATCAAAAGTGAGTTAGCACCTGATAGCTCCCTTGCTTTGACTATCTTTCCATCTGGCAGAAGTACTTTTGATCCTGCAGTTAAGTAGACTCCAGCTTCTAAAACACAATCATCGCCGAGTGAAATTCCAAGTCCTGAATTTGCCCCAAGAAGTGTTCTCTTGCCAATGGAAATTACTTCTTTTCCGCCGCCACTTAGAGTTCCCATAATTGAGGCGCCGCCACCAATATCAGAGCCATCGCCTACAACAACTCCTGCCGATATTCGACCTTCAACCATAGATGCGCCAAGAGTTCCCGCATTGAAGTTAACAAAGCCTTCATGCATCACAGTTGTTCCAGGTGATAAATAAGCTCCAAGTCTTACGCGATCTGCATCGGCAATGCGCACTCCTTCTGGAAGAACATAATCAAGCATCCTTGGAAACTTATCTACGCCATAGATTGCAAGATAGCCATATTTAGCGCGGAGCTTTAAACGCACCTGATCAAATCCAGCAATCGCGCAGGGCCCATGGGAAGTCCAAATAACGTTATTAAGAATTGAGAAAATTCCTTCAAGTGATAACCCATGTGGTTTAACTAAACGATGAGAGAGTAGATGTAGTCGCAAGTAGGCATCAGCAACACTTGTTGGCGGCTTATCTAGCTCAATTTCTGTTTTTACTAGTTTTCGAGTTATCTCTCGCTCGTTATCTGCGCCCTCAAGGCTTGCTAAATCATCTCTGCTTGCTTCAGCTGCACCAAGACCCAACTGGTGAAAGTAGGTATCAAGGGTTGATCCATCTTTTGCAATGGTTGAAATCCCATAACCATATGCCGAGTTAGCTTTGCTCATAGTCCAACGCTATCAACTATTGGCTTGCGCTTGCTTCAGTGAGCATTAGAAAAAATCTGCTTTAGAGTGTGGCTATGAAAGTTGCCGTCTACTGCGCATCATCGACCCTGGTTTCAAAAGAGAACCTAGAGCTTGGCTTTGAGTTAGGGGCATCTCTTGCCAAATTAGGCCATGAATTGGTCTGGGGCGGCGGAGCAATATCGGTAATGGGCGAGGTGGCCAAAGGTGCTAGAAAATATGGTGGTAGAACTATTGGAGTTATTCCAGAGCGGCTAATGAGCGTGGAATTTATCGATCATGACTCTAGCGAGATGCATGTTGTTAAAGATATGCGAGAGCGTAAAGGTTTAATTGAAAGCTTAGCTGATGGTTTTATCGCCCTTCCTGGTGGAATTGGAACACTTGAGGAGTTATTAGAGATCTGGGTTGGAAGATATTTAGGTTTTCACAACAAGCCAATTGCAATTTTAGATCCAAGCGGCGTCTATGGTTCACTTCGATTAGCACTTGATGACTTAACTGCAATGAACTTTATGAAACCAGGTCAGCATGAGTTAGTTTCTTGGTGTAGCACTATTGATAGCGCGATAGAGCGCGTTACTTCATGAGCATGAAGAGTAAATCTAAGATTGCTGACTTTAGAGCCAGCGTCACTATCTCTGCGCCGATTGGTGAAGTTTGGAAGAAGTTAGTTGATTGGAAGAGCCAAGGTCAGTGGATGGCTCTAACAAAAGTAAATTCAAGCGCTGATATAGATGGCATCTCTAGTATCGGAACAACTATTTCTGCATTTACTGGAATTGGAAAAATTGGTATCTGGGATGAGATGAAAATAACGGCTTGGAACCCAGAGACTTTCTGCGCTGTTGATCACTATGGTCGTTGGATTAAAGGCATTGGAGAATTTCGCCTAGTAGAGATAGCTCCGGGCAAAACTAGATTTGATTGGTATGAACGAATCGATGCCCCAACTGCGATTCTGACCCTTATAAAACCAGGAATATTGCTTGCTGTGAATTATTCATTGTCTAAGTTTGCGCGAGGATTTAACAACTGAAGGGGCGCCATCGGCAGTAGCCTTAGCCTTGTGAGTAAGCAGAACCAGACCTTAGAAGAGTTCATCGACTCTCTTCCTGAAGAAGAGCGGATTGTGCTTACCCTTTATTACATAAAGAGATATAGCATCGAGGAAATATCAACGAAAATAGGGGCTCCTGAGCGGGCAATTACGGCGGTATTGCGCTCTGGACGGATGAGAATGAGCTCGGCTTTCAATTTCCCACAAGGGAGCTAGATAAGGGATAATTCACCCTCCCAGCTTGGAGCTGGGGCTTAAGGCTAGAAGATCTTTCAAGGATTAATTTAGAGAGAAGGCTAATCGATGGCAGCCATGAAACCCCGCACTGGCGATGGACCTATGGAAGTTACCAAGGAAGCCAGAAGCCTAGTGATGCGAATCCCGCTAGAGGGTGGCGGCCGCTTGGTAGTAGAGCTAAATCAAGAAGAGGCTCGAAACCTTGCTGATGTATTAAATATGTCAATCTCCCTTCTTAAGAAATGAACCTACCGCTTCCGAAACTCGGAACGGTAAAACTTCCGGGGGAAATCTCGGAGAAATTCTTCAAAGGCTTTACTCATATTGCCCTTCCTATAAAAGCAAAAGATTCAAAAGAATTACCTGAGATAGAGATAGTTTTAAGCAAAAAAGTAATTAAAAGTATTGAGAAAATTTACTCAATCTCATTTACTGATGAAATAAAGAAGAATGGCAGCGCTGTTACTGGCAAAGCCGGAGAAGTAATTGATATTCCAGTATTGCAGGAAAGCGGAGAAGTAGTACATATCCTTCTTGTTGGAGTTGGTGAATCAAGTAATTCCCATATTAGAAGAGCATCTGCTGCTATTGGGCGAAAGGTAAAAGCTAGTAAATCCTCAGTACTTTCTTTCTTAGTTGAGAGCGATAGCGATGCTCAACTTCACTTTATCTCCTCTGCCCTTGCTACTTATATTTGGAGCCAGAAGAGTGGCACAAAGAGCCTAACTCCAGAGATCACGCTAGTAGGTGACTTTGCTAAAGTATTAGAGCGTTCAAAGGTGCTAGTTAAATCAACTTGGAAGGCGCGCGATTTAATACAAACTCCCTCCAACATTAAAAACCCAGTTTGGATGGCAGCTCAGGCAAAATTACTAGCAAAGGACTCTACGCTCTCTCTAAAGATTAAATCAGGTCGCCAATTGGCAGAGTTTGGCGGTCTTAGCGCTATTGGTAATTCCAGCGTAAAAAATCCTCCAAGATTTGTTGAGTTAAGTTACAAGCCAAAGGGATCAAAGAAAGCGCCACATGTGGTCTTAGTCGGTAAGGGAATCACCTTTGATACGGGAGGGGTTTCTCTAAAGCGCCCTTATGAAGCGATGGCTCCAATGAAAAGTGATATGGCTGGGGCAGCTGTTGTGTTAATGGCAACAATTGCAGCTGCTGAATTGAAATTAAATGTTCGAATCACAGCGCTACTGATGCTTGCTGAGAACTCTCTTTCAGGCACATCAACTCGCCCATCTGATGTAATCACTCATTATGGTGGAACTACAGTTGAGGTAATCAACACTGATGCTGAAGGAAGATTAGTGCTGGCAGATGGCCTTGCTTATGCTGATAAGAATCTAGACCCAGATTACTTGATTGATGTAGCAACTCTAACTGGAGCGGCAACGCTAGGGCTTAGCCGCTATTACGGAGCGATGTATACAAGAGATAACAAACTCGCTAGAAAACTCTCAGATATTGGCGATTACACTGGAGATCAAATCTGGCATATGCCTTTAATTGATGATTATTCAGTAGCTCTAGAGAGCAATATCGCAGACTTTAATCACACCGCCGATAAGTTTAAGTTTCAAGGCGGCTCAGTTACTGCTGCGCTATTTCTAGAAAACTTTGTTGGCAAGCGCAAGTGGGTTCATTTAGATATTGCTGGCCCTGCCAGATCTGAAGTTGATGCAGGAGAAAATGTAAAAGGTGGAACTGGATATGGAGTTCGCCTTCTCACTCAGTGGCTAGCTACGCTGTGATGTCAGGCATCGGGGATAAGGGATTTACAGAGAAGTTATTCCCTGAACGCGGAGATATGCGGGCATTTTCAAATACATTTATTCCAGAGACAGAGATTATTCAAAAAGCTAGGAGTAGAGGGCAGGAAATTGGCACCTATGATGCCACTCCAGCAGTTGGATCTCTTCTTCGCTATCTCACCCATTTAATAGGAGCTAGTTCAATAGTTGAAATCGGAACCGGGGCTGGAGTTAGTGGTTTATGGATTTTTCAAGCGATGAGTCCAAAGGGGTTATTAACATCAATTGATGATGAAGTTGAAAATGCTAAGTTAGCTAAGCAAGCTTTTGATGAGGCTGGGATAAATTCATCACGCTATCGCTTAATTACTGGTAACTCTCGAGAAATTGTAGGAAAGCTAGCCGATAGCCTCTATGACATATTTATTATGCGTAAGAGTGGAGACTTACTTGATGGAATTGAGAATGCTCATCGCTCACTTCGCCCAGGTGGAGTATTAGTCATAGATCGGGCACTTCTCTCGGGAAAGGTTGCTGATCCAACGCAGCGAGATGAAGATAGCGTGGCCTATCGAGAAGTTATTAAGGTGATTAAGGACTCATCAACGCTCTGGCTTCCAATGTTGCTACCAGTTGGCGATGGCGTAATGGTTGCGACGAAGATTTGATTAAAGAATAGGATAGGTGCATGTTCGGCATTGGAATGGGCGAGTTTCTAGGATTAGTAATCCTAGGCTTATTTCTAGTTGGCCCAGATAAATTACCTGAAGCTGCAAAAGATTTTGCCAGATTTATTCATAAGGTTAGAAACTTCACAACCTATGCCTCACGTGAATTGAAAGAAAACCTAGGGCCTGGATTTGAAGATTTGCAAGTTAGTGATTTAACTCCAAAGAAGTTGGCCCAGAAGGTATTAGGAAATGCGCTAGATGATGTTAAGCCACTAGCAAATGATCTTAAGAGTCAGGTTAAGGCGAGTAAAAAGGTAATAGATGAGGCAGCTAAAATAGATCCAGATTTACTATGAGCCTTTCAAGAGATGAAGTAATAAGTCAGATTCATAGCGCGCTTGCAACTGTTTCAGACCCAGAGCTACATAGACCACTTCCAGATCTAGGAATGGTTGAAAGTGTTAATTTCGATGGCGGGCTAGCAAATATCAAGATATTACTAACTATCTCAGGATGTCCTATGCGAGATAAGTTAAAGAGCGATGTTACAAGCGCTATCTCTAAAGTCGCTGGAGTTGAAAAGGTTGAACTTGAATTTGGGGTAATGAATGAAGCCCAGAGAGATAACGTTAAAAAGCTTCTGCGGGGCGGTCGAGAGAAGTTCATTCCATTTGCTCAACCTGATTCCTTAACTAGAGTCTGGGCTATTTCCTCTGGTAAGGGCGGCGTTGGAAAGTCATCGGTAACAGTAAATCTTGCAGCAGCGCTTAGTAAGCGCGGTTTTAAAGTAGGAGTACTAGATGCTGATGTCTATGGACACTCAATTCCAAGGCTTCTAGGTATTGAAGGGCAGAGACCAACAGCTATTGATCAGACATTCATTCCAGTTGAAACCAATGGAATTAAGGTAGTTTCAATTGAGATGTTCAAACCAGATCGCGCAGACCCGGTTGCTTATCGCGGCCCACTGCTTCATAGAGTTTTAGAACAGCTCTTAAGTGATGCATATTGGGGAGATTTAGATTTCTTGCTTCTTGATCTGCCTCCAGGAACGGGGGATATTGCAATATCTCTTGGTCAATTAATTCCAGCATCAGAAATTATTGTGGTGACAACTCCTCAGATCGCAGCTGCCGAAGTTGCAGAGCGAGCAGGGCGAATTGCCCATCAGTTAAAGCAACATGTAATTGGAGTAATTGAGAATATGTCTGCCTACACAGATCCTGTAAGTGGCGCTCAGGTAGCCCTCTTTGGTCAAGGCGGAGGGCAAGAGACTGCAAAGAGATTGAGTCAACTTGTAGGAGTAGATGTTCCGCTACTTGCTCAAATTTCATTTGATATCAAGCTACGTGAAGGTGGCGATGAAGGATCACCAATAGTATTTAGAGATCCAGAATCAGATGCTGCTAAGGGCTTCTTTGCAATTATTGATCAGTTAACAAAGCGAAAGAAATCTCTACTTGGAGTTCCCCTTGGAGTCGCCACCTAACTTTTCATCAAGCATTTCTTTGATGTCGGCCAACAGTTCTTGACGCATAGCTGCAATCTCTCTGACCATGAATTCAGTAACTGCCAAGTTGCGCTCATCTCGATCACGATCTTCTTGAGAAGTCACCCGGTCTCTATCTGCTTGACGATTTTGAGCAAGCAAAATTAGCGGAGCAGCATAAGAGGCTTGAAGTGAGAGCATAAATGTCAGGAATATAAAAGGATATTCATCAAAGCGTAGGTTTTCTGGCGCTACAAAGTTCCAGACAATCCAGGTTGCAACAAAGACTGTCATATAAACCAAGAAACGTGCAGTGCCAATGAAGCGAGCAAAGGCCTCTGATACGCGACCAATTACTTCAGGATCATACTTAGGACGCAGGGAGCGACGAGACTCTCTTGGAGTTTCAAGTTTTGACTTACCAGCCATTGTCATTTTTCTGCCTCACTTCTACGCCAATTTGAAGGTAATAGGTGATCAAGTACATCATCAACAGTTACAGCGCCAAGTAAGCGATCATGTTCATCAACTACAGGTGCTGCAAGTAAGTTGTAGTTAGCAAGGTGGCGAACCACATCATTTAGAGGTGTATCTGTAGAAATTGCATTTGTCTCTTTCTCCGCCACTATCGCCAGGGATAACGCAGGAGGTTCACGCAGTAAGCGCTGCATGTGGACCACTCCGATTAGTCTTCCAGTAGGCGTTTCAAGTGGTGCACGACAGACAAAAACCTGTGCAGCAGATGCAGCAGAAACGTCTTTCTGTCTAAGGACTGCTAGTGCTTGGGCGACAGTGGCATCACCAGAGAGAATTACTGGATCTGTAGTCATCATGCCACCTGCTGAAAAATCCTCATATGCCATGAGACGACGAACATCTTGAGCTTCATTATTTTCCATCAGACTTAAAAGACTCTCTGCTTTTTCACTTCCGACTTCCTTAAGGACATCGGCAGCATCATCAGGATCCATCTCACTTAAAACATCAGCAACTAGCTCGCCCTCTAGTAGAGAAACTAGGGCAAGGCGATCTGCATCATCCATCTCTTCCAGAACATCAGCCAATTTCTCATCATCTAAAGTATGCGCAATTTCTCTCTGACGAGTTGTATCAAACTCGCGAAGAGCGGCGGCTATATCTTGAGCAGGAAGTAGAGCTATATCCTCAGTTGGCGCGCTTAAATCTGGAATGTGAGAAGAAACTTCTATTTCAACGCTGCTCCAAGAAAGTGTTTGAGTTGAACGACGCCCAAAAGATCTAGTTTTTTCTTGAACATGCACATGCTCGGCATACCAATCTTTGTTATCGCGCAACTCCATACCAATATCTTCAATTACTACGACATTACCGTTTTCTCTAAGGCGAGTTTTATGATCAAGTAACTCACCAAGGAGTGTAATTTCTCCATGTCTTGGTTGATAGCGACGTATGTTTAAAGAGCCAGTTATAAAGACTCCACCATCATCAATTGAGGTTACTCGAGTAATTGGAATGAAGATTTTACGTCTTTGGGGAACTTCGACGATAAAACCTAAAATTCTAGGAGCTAGGTTGTCCTGTCGCAGAGATGCAATGGCGTCGCGTATTTTTCCTACGCGATCGGCATTTGGATCAAATACGGGAGTACCAGCGAGCTTGGCTAAAAATACTCGAGTTAATTCCTCTGTTCGCATCAGGTACCTCCATGGTCCAAGGCTATCGGATAGTAAGTTGAGCCGGTGCGCGATCAAAACCATACCCAGATGCCCAGTGGTCGTGATATTCCATTATTACTTCTCGGAGTGATTGGAATTGGAACCTCTGGACCAGTAATTGCCTTGAGCGCGATGCCAATTATCACTCTAATTTTCTGGCGAAACCTTGGCGGAGCGCTAATCATGGCGCCCTTTGCTTTGAGAAATGGCCAGTGGTTAAAGAGTGAAAATCGTCGAGGTCTTGCCTGGTCAATGGCGGCAGGATTTGTTCTAGCGCTTCACTTTATTGGATTTTTCATAGCAATGAGATACACCACTGTGGCAGCAGGAACTGCCCTTACCGCTCTTCAACCAATCTTTGCTGCCTACTTTGTTAAGAAACTTGGCGGCCATATTCCAAGGCGAGCTTGGATTGGAATGGTCATTAGTTTTATCGGAGTTTTGATCATTACTGGAGTTGATTTTCAGATTTCAACTAGAGCTTTCATTGGAGATATAGCAGCAATTATCTGCGCTGCGCTTGCTGCGCTATATGTTCTACTTGGCTCTAAAGCGCAACAAACCCTAGCAACTTCGACCTATACCACTTTATGTTATTTAACTTGTGCGCTTACAGCTCTTCCGATTGCACTGATCACTGGCGTACAGCTCATTGGATTTGAAGCTAAGCAATGGTGGTTATTACTTGCACTAATTTTGGGAGCACAGATTCTTGGCCATACGATGTTTAATTTCTCACTCAAGAGAGTATCTCCAGCAATTGTTTCTTTAATAGTTTTCTTTGAAGTTCCAGTTGGCGCTCTTCTTGCCTTTTGGTGGCTTGATCAATTACCTCCACTTGGAACTGTTCCAGGGTTGATTCTTTTATTGGCAGGGTGTGCGATTTTTGTTATGCGTAGCAAGGATGGAGAAAAAGGGTAGCCTTACCCTCATGCTTATTGATTTACATACCCATACCAATGCAAGCGATGGGACTGATACGCCTTCTGGGTTAATCGATAAGGCAATTGCTGCAGGTATTGGGGTATTGGCGTTAACGGATCATGACACTACTCGCGGCTGGCAGGAGGCATCTAGCGCTCTGCTCAATCATCCCTCTGGCTCTGATATGGAATTGGTCTTGGGCTCAGAAATTTCTTGCCAAGATGAAGATGGGCTCAGTATTCATATGCTTGGTCTGCTCTTTGATTCAAGCCATCAAGCGCTCATTGATGAACTTGATAAGACAAGAGAGCATCGCCTATTTCGTATGGAGAAGATAATTACTCGCCTAAATGAAGCTGGAATTAAAATTAGCATAGATGAGGTTTATGCCATGCGCACCGGAGATGCCACCCTAGGCCGGCCACATCTAGCAGATGCTTTAGTTGCTAAGGGACATGTGGCATCGCGCCAAGAAGCATTTGAAATTTTCTTACATAATAAATCTAAATACTATGTAAATCATTATTCACCAACTCCAGAGGCTGCTATAAAGCTAATCAAGCAGGCTGGAGGTGTTGCAGTAATCGCTCATCCATTTGCTTCAAAGCGTGGCAAGACTCTTAAAATTGAAGCATTTGATCACTTAATTGCTGCTGGACTTGATGGAATTGAAGTTGATCACCCAGATCACTCAGATAGTGAGAAAGCTGAGCTTGTCTCACTTGCAATAGCGCGAAACCTCGTTATTACTGGCTCAAGTGATTACCACGGAGATGGAAAATTAAATCGATTAGCGCAATTCACCACAAATCCTGAACAATGGGCCCAACTTGAGTCAAGAGCAAATCAGAGAAGGGTTGTGAAGCGATGAGCGATATCAGCACAATTACATTTGGTTTGCAGGCATTTGTAACCTTACTTGTAATTTTAGATCCGCCAGGTGCTACTCCAATCTTTTTATCCGTTCTAGGAGATCGCACTCGGCGTCAGAGAACTCTTCTTGCCTGGCAAGCTGCCGGCACATCGCTATTTGTTATTACTTTATTTGCTCTCTTTGGCCAATTTATCGTTGATTACCTTGAGATTTCTATGCCAGCTCTAAGAGGAGCCGGGGGGCTACTTCTTCTATTGGTCTCACTTGATTTACTAAAGGGAAGTGACTTTAACGGTGGTGGAAAAATTCCAAAGAACTTGGCTTTAGTCCCACTTGGCACTCCACTACTGGCAGGCCCTGGAGCAATTGTAACTATCATGCTCTTTAGCCAAGAAGTTTCTAGCACCTCTATGACCTTTGCACTCTCACTTGCGGTACTTGGAGCGCATCTGATTATTGGAGTTACTCTGATGTTCTCGCTTGGAATTGTGAAAATCATAAAAGAATCTGGAGTGGCTCTCCTTGCAAAGATTGCAGGCCTTCTAACTGCTGCAATTGCATTTGAGATGTTAATGACTGGAATTAAGGATCTTTTTGCCTCATGAGTTTAGGTTTTTTCTCCCCTGATTCCATAACCTGGAAAGTTCACTCCGATCCTTCAATGTTTGTGGGAGGAATTAGAGCGCTGCTACAGCAAGCGCTCCATCCTGAGGCGATGGCGGGAGTGGCAGCGCATTCCAACTTCCGCGAAGATGCTTGGGGAAGACTTGAGAGAACTGGAGATTATGTTGCAACTCTTACCTTTGCTAGCAAAGAAAAGGCTGAGAAGTTAGCTGCCAGAGTTAGAGGTGTTCACGAGAAGTTAAAGCTTGATGATCAAAGGCTTCTGCTCTGGGTTCATATGGCGATGGTTGATTCATTCTTAGATACAGCGCTTCGATCCGGGCTGGTATTAAGTGAAAGAGAGCGCGATCAATATCTCGAGGAGATGGTGATCTTTGCTCGCTTAGTTGGTATTGACGAGGAGAAAGTTCCAAGAAGTGTTGCTCAATTAGATAAATACTTCATAGATATTAAAGATGAGCTCTATGCCAGCGATGATGCCAAACGTGCTGCCTTATTTATAGCCCTTCCTCCGCTTCCACCACTTCTTCGCTTTGGAACTCCAATCGCTCCGCTATGGGGAGGTATTACGTCCATTGCAGCAGCCTGCCTTCCTAAGTGGGCTAAATCTTTATACGCCTGGCCAACTCTTCCTGGCCAAGATGTTGCTACAAATATCGCTCTTAGATCGCTTCGAAGCGCTCTTCTTTTAGTTCCTGAAGGCTTAAGACAGACACCTGAAATGAAATTTGCATTTGCACAGATGGGCGCAGATAAGTGAAGACTTTAGTAATTGCCAATAGCGCAGGGGGAGTAGGAAAGAGCACCTCCGCTCACTGTATAGCTGTAGCTGCAAGTGAGTATGGCAAAAAGGTTTTATTAATAGATGCAGATCCAGCAGCTGGTTTAACTTTTGCTTGCGGAATTGAAAATCCTAGAGTTAGTACTAAAGAGTTTCTATCTGGCCAGTTCTCAATTGATGCCTCAATAATTAAAAGCGGAGAGCGATTCTCAATCATTGCCTCATCTAGTCGCCTTCTTGCTATAGATATTGATCAAGCTATCTCTCCAGCAAAACTCATTGAGCTGCTAGCCAGCTTTGATTTAGTAATTATTGATACGCCAACTGGGGTATCAAGGATTACTACCTACTTTATGGCCAGCGCTGATCTAATCGTGCTTACTAGCACAACAGAAATTCTCTCTCTTCGAGGAGCGCTAAATAGTAAAGATTATGCCGAAAGCGCAGGCCATAGCGGGCAACTACAACTTTTAATTACTAAGGCAACTCAAGTGCTTGATGATGAGTTTAAATCACTGATAGGTGAAGATTTTGCGCTCCTTGAACCAACAATTCGCTCTTCTTTGCAAGTATCTGCCGCTCAGAGCCAGGCTATGAGCGTATTATCTTTAGATGCAAAAAGTGAAGTTGCTGCCGATTATCGCGAAGTTACCTATTCATTATTGGAAAAATTAGAACTTATCTAATTTAAGCGCCAGCAAATCCAACTCGACGTTCAGCAATATCGCCAATCTCAATCGAACCAATTTTTCCTGCAGGTACTACAAACTGCCGCCCTCTAATATCGGTTAGCGCTAAAGGGGCCGAGGAAGTTAGAGCTTTGTTGACCAGAGCTAGTACTTCATCACGATCAAGAGAAGTTTCTATCGTTAGCTCACGAAGCTGATCAGCTACGGATATGCGAACTTCTGACTTTGCAGATTCTGGCTTCCCACTCTTTTTTGTACTCATAGCCCTATCCTAAAGAGTTTTAGTAGATTTTGCTTCTTCATATTTCTAAAGACTTCTAGCTCTGTAAGGGAAAGCCAGAGATTCCCCGCCAGAGTAGATTGGTAACTAGGGATGTTGCTTCAGAGCGATTAATTTTTCCATCTCTTTCAAGCCAATGGCGGGCGGTAATTTGAGCGCAACCGATCAATCCAATAGCCAGCACCATCGACTCCTCTTTTGGAAATCCAGTATCTAGTGAGATAACCGCGCTAACTGCTACAGCGCAGTCATAGGTCATGCGATCAAGCCTCTGTCTTACTTGAGGTTCTGCGCTCATATCACTTTCAAATAGCAATCGAAATGCTCCACCTTCATCATCGATAAATTCAAAATATGCAGCAACGGTGGCCTTTACTCGATTCTTATTCTCTTTATTTGAGGCGATAGCTTTCTGAATAGCAAAGACGAGAGAATCGATATGAACATCTAGTAGGGCTAGATACAGGTCTAGTTTTGAAGGAAAGTGTTGATAGAGCACTGGCTTACTAACTCCGGCTCGATCTGCAATTTCATCCATAGCAGCTGCGTGATAACCCGAGACGGTAAAGACCTCAAGGGCGGCGCTTAGTAGCAGGGCGCGTCGTTCATCTCGCGGAAGGCGAACCCGATTATCTACTTTCTCACTATTGCTCATCGGAGCCATGCTACGAGATTTGGCAAGATTTCACTAATAGAACTCGTGTAGCCTTCCGAACCACGATGAGAAAACCACGCTTACTTCTAGTTCACGCCCATCCAGATGATGAGACTATAAACAATGGTGTAACTATGGCTAAGTATGTTGCTATGGGTTATGGCGTAACTCTTATTACTTGCACCAGAGGTGAAGAGGGTGAGATTTTAGTTCCAGAGCTCCAACATCTTGCAAGTGGAAGAGAAGATGCTCTTGGTCCAGTTCGCGAAGTTGAATTAGCAAATGCGATGAAAGTTTTGGGAGTAGTTGATTATCGCTTTCTTGGTTCTTCAAAAAAGTCATGGCGTGATAGTGGAATGATGGATTCAGAGCCAAATTCAAGAAAAGATAATTTCTGGAGCGCTGATGTTGATGACGCAGCGGAATCTTTAGTTGAGGTAATACTTGAGATTAAACCTGATGTGATGGTTACCTATGATGAAATCGGTGGCTATGGACATCCTGATCACATTCAAGCCCATAGAGTTGCAATGCGAGCAAGTGAGATAGCAGCCGAGCGTGGTTGGCAGATTCAAAAAATTTATTGGAACACAATTCCTATCTCAGTTATTGAGCAGGGAATTGAGGCGATGAAGGGTAGTGGAAGTGATTTCTGGGGAGTAGAGAAGGCTGAAGATTTTCCTTTTGCTCAACCAGATAATTTAGTAACAACGGTAATTGATGGCCAAGATTTTGTAGATAAAAAGATGGAGGCGATGAGAGCTCATCCGACTCAAATTGCAGTGGATGGACCATTCTTTGCTCTCTCCGATAATTTAGGGTTTAAAGTTTGGGGACAAGAGTTTTATCGCTTGGTCTATGGCAAAGCCAGCGCTCCATTTAATCAAGAGGGGCGAGAGACCGATCTCTTTTCAGGAATCCAGCTATGAAGTCTTTAATCAGTCTGCTCTTTGGAGCGTTAGTTGGAGTCTCTGGAACATTTCTTCATAATGCATATAGACCTTTTGGGCTAATAGTTTCATTACTGGCGCTACTTCTAGGACTTCGTTTGGTGAGAAATATGTATCTCTCTAAGTCATCTCTTGCACTTTTTGCCATTGGTTGGCTCTTTGTAATTGTTAGAGCATCAAGTCTTGGTAATGGCGGAGAAGTTCTAATTGAGGCTAATGCCTATGGAAATCTCTTTGTATTTGGGGGAGCAGCGCTAATCTCTTGGAGATTACTTAAGAGAATTTAAGTTCTAACTCCTCCAGCTCCAGCTCTGGCCAGATGGTGAGTCACTTACAGAAATACCAAGCAATAAAAGTTGATCTCGTATCTGATCACTTAAGGCAAAGTCTTTGCTCGCCCTCGCGCTCTGTCTTGCCTCTAATAATACTTTAGCTCCATCTGGCAGCTCTTTGATCGGCATCTGCTCAAGTAGTTTTAAGGCAAGAAGTGGTTCAAGTGCCTCTAATATCGCTGCCTTCTCTCCATCTGAAAATTGATTATTTTTTTCTAGCGATCTGAGTTTTAGCATCACTTGAGGGGTATCTAAATCTGCTTGGAAGTGAGTAAGAATTGCTAGGACAAATGAGCTAGCTGCATCTGAATAATCCTTGGGAGCCAATTTCCATTGTTGATATTTAGCTCTCAAACGTTGCAAGGTTGAATTAGCAGCGCTAATCGAGTTCCAAGATAGATCCATCTGAGATCGGTAGCGATTTTCAAGGAAGCAGAAACGCAGTGCTAGAGGGTCAAATCCACGTGCGATCACATCAGAGAGAAGAACTACATTCCCAGAACTCTTTGACATCTTTCTTCCTTCAAATAAGAGATGCTCGCCGTGGAGCCAGGCGCTAACTGCTTCACCTTCTACTAAAGGATTTGATTGGGCTCTCTCGTTTTCATGATGGGGGAATCTAAGATCAATGCCACCGATATGTAGATCAACATGTCCTTGCAGATAATGAAGCGACATTGCAGAACATTCAATATGCCAGCCAGGAAATCCTGAGCCATAAGTTGTCTGCCAGATCATCTCTCTGCGATTTCCGGCAGCTTTCCAGAGAGCCCAATCGGCATGAAATCTCTTTGCTCCAGCTTCAACATATTCATAGTGATGACCAGGCTTGAGCGCATCTAGACGATTTCCACTTAACTGGCCATAACTATCAAACTTAGTGCTATCAAAATATATTGAGGAATCATCGCCTTGATAGGCAAGTTTTAATTCAATTAATTTTTCGATGTGCACAAGCATCATCTCGATGCACTCACTGGCTCTGGGATAGTTGTGAGCTGGGAGAATATTTAACCCTGCCAAGTCCTTGTGAAACTTCTCTTCATATTCTCTTGCAATAGAGTAAGGATCGCGTTTTTCAAGTTTTGATTGAGCCAGCATTTTATCTTCTTCAAAATCTTCACTCATATGGCCAACATCTGTAATGTTCTGAACTACCTTGACTTTAAGACCAGAAAACTCCAAGGTTCTACGGACTAGATCACTAAGCAAAAAAGTCCTTAGATTGCCAACATGAGCATCGCGATAGACAGTTGGTCCGCAGCAGTAGATTCTTACCGCTTTGCCATCGCTGGCAGTAATAGGCAGCACTTTTCGCTCTAAAGTGTCATAGATATATAGCCCATTATTTGGTTTTGGCTCGCGCTCCACCCCCTTATTTTGTAGGATTAGACCCTGCAATGTAAGCATCGCATATGCCAATTCGGTGTTTATATCTTTTAGTTTTTTCTCTGAAAGGAGTTTCAGGTGACATACATCATCGCCCTTCCCTGTGTAGATGTAATGGATAAATCTTGCATTGAAGAGTGCCCCGTTGATTGCATCTATGAGGGCGATCGAATGATGTATATCCAACCTGATGAGTGTGTGGATTGCGGGGCATGCGAACCAGTTTGCCCAGTTGAGGCAATTTATTATGAAGATGATGTTCCAGCTCAATACAGTGAATACACGGCGGTCAATGCCGAATTCTTTGACGAGCTAGGCTCACCTGGCGGAGCAGCAAAAGTTGGAAGAGTTGGCAAAGATCATCCAGTGCTTCTGCAGATTCAAAAAAAACCTGCAGGCGAGTAAGTAGGCAAAGATAAAACTCCCTGATTTTCCTTGGGATGCCCTTGCGCCATATGGGCAAAAAGCTCGAGCCCATAGCCAGGGAATCATAGATCTCTCCCAAGGCACTCCAGTTGATCCCACCCCAGATTTCATTCAAGAAGAACTAAAAGCCGGTAGTAATTCACCAAGCTATCCATTAACTACTGGAAGCGCTCCGCTTCGAGAAGCGCTTAAGAAATATTGTATTGAAACCCTTGGTGCGAGTGGTGACTTTGATGTCCTGCCAACAATTGGCTCAAAAGAATTAGTAGCGCTATTGGCATATATGTTGGAGGCTAAATCAGTTCTAATTCCAGAAATTGCTTACCCGACTTATAAAGTCGGAGCGCTATTAGCTAGAGCTGAACTCTTTGAAGTTGGAATTGATGCAAATACTTGGCCAAAGAGAGCGGATTTAGCCTGGATTAACTCACCATCAAATCCAACTGGGCGGGTTCATAGCAAAGGAGAACTTGAGGCCTGCCTTGCCTGGGTAAGAGAGTCTGGAGCAATCCTTGCAAGTGATGAGTGTTATCTGCCCTTTACCAATGGAATTAAAGCTCACTCTATTTTGGCAATTGCTAAGGGCGATAACACCTCACTCCTAGCGGTTCATTCACTCTCTAAGCGATCAAATATGGCGGGCTATAGAGGAGCATTTGTTGCTGGCGATTCTAAGTTGATAGCTCAATTACTAGAGATAAGAAAACATATGGGGATGATGCTTCCCCTGCCAATTCAACGTTCAATGGCAATCGCCCTATCAGATCAGAGCCATGTTGATAAGCAAGCAGGGAGATATCAAGCAAGGCGAGAGGTGCTAGCCAAAGCGCTAATAGAAGCAGGATTTAAAATTGAATTTTCAGAAGCTGGGCTCTATATCTGGTGTAGTAGAGATGAAAGTGATTGGGATAGCGTGGCTTGGTTTGCTGAGTTAGGAATTCTTGTTACTCCAGGAAGTTTCTATGGAGTTAAAGCAGATAGATATGTTCGCATCGCTCTAACTGCTAGCGATGAAAATATCTCAAGTGCAGCCTCTCGCATTATCGAGGCGATAAAGCCATGATAAATAAGGCTATTTTGCTTGTTGGCGGCCGAGGAACTCGTCTTGAAGAACTAACTAGAAATACTCCAAAGCCAATGTTGAAGGTAGCAGGAGCTCCAGTTACGGAGCATCAAATTGCTAGAGCGCAAGCAGCTGGAATAACTGAGATAGTCCTAGCAACTTCATATCTAGCTGAGGTTTTTAAGCCTTACTTTGGCGATGGATCAAAGTTTGGCCTATCAATTAAGTATGCAATAGAGGAGCAACCCCTAGGAACCGGCGGAGCAATTGCTAATGCTGCCAAATCTTTAAATCTTGCAAGCGATGAATCTATCTTTATCTTTAATGGCGATGTTCTTAGTGGCCATGATCTAAAAGCCCAGGCAGAGTTTCATGAAAGCAAGGGCGCTGATGTAACTCTGCATTTAGTAAGAGTGGAAGATGCTCGCGCTTATGGCTGCGTTCCACTTGATTTAGATGGAAAGGTTTTAGAGTTTCTTGAAAAAATGGATCAGCCCAAGGCAAATACTATTAATGCTGGTTGTTACATATTTAACAAGAGTGCAATTGAGCAGATTCCCCCAGGCGCAGTGGTAAGTGTTGAGAGGCAGACCTTTCCAGAGCTTTTGGAGAACAAGGGCGCCTTATATGGATATATTGATGATTCATATTGGATTGATATGGGAACTCCAGCTTCATATATTAAAGCTTCAAGAGATTTGATTTTAAACTCTGAGATCTCACCTGCTACTAGGCAGGCAAGAGATGGAGTGATTATCTCTAAAGAGGCTAAGGTAGATGCCACAGCTATGATCTCCGATGGCTCTGTTATCGAATCTGGAGCAGTGATTGGAGCGCGTTGCCAGATAAGAAGCTCAATTGTTTCAGCCGGGGCAAGTATTGGCGATGGTTCAATAATTGATAATTGCTATATCGCACCTAATGTTTCAATTGCAAGTAATAAAAAAATATTTGGAGAAATAATCAATAATTAGCTCATGTTTGCCACAAAATTAAGGGAGAAATCGACAAATTGGGGATTAATTTCTACCCAAAAAGTCACGGCAGCGACTTGACACATCCGAATAACAAGCGTGTAATTAGGCCCTAGTAGGCCCACCATCAGGCGTGGGCTCTGTTTTTTAGGGGTATAACTGATGACTGATGCTCGTCGAATAGAGCAGACTTTCATTCCTGGTCCAAGTATCCAATTGGGAAATGGCGAGATCGTTGAGCTATCGTGGCAAGAGCGAGCGCTATGTGCCCAAACCGATCCCGAAGCTTTCTTCCCTGAAAAAGGTGGTTCAACCCGTGAGGCTAAGCGAGTTTGTCTCTCCTGTGAGGTTAGACAAGAGTGCCTTGAATACGCTCTGGCCCATGATGAGCGCTTTGGTATCTGGGGCGGACTTTCAGAGCGCGAACGTCGTCGCCTCAAGCGCCGTCCAGCTTAAATTTAATAGCTGTAAGAAAACTAGGTTATCAACTAGAAGAGCTAAGGAAAACTGGTCTAACTTTTCATTTAAACAAGAGGCGGTGTAATGCCTACTTCAGATAATAACTTTGTCACTGCAATTATCGTCTCTCACAATGGAGCTCTCTGGTTACCTGAAGTTGTGGCATCCCTTGCTAAGCAGAGACGGGCAATAGATCAGATCATTGCGATTGATACTGGCTCTGAAGATAGTTCAGTGAAATTACTAAGAGGGGCTGGCATTGCCACGATCTCGACCGCTAAAGAAACTGGCTTTGGCGCAGCGATAAAGGAAGCGCTTAGTAATTCAAGAGTTAAACGCGGTTATGAGTCAGATGTTGAATGGCTCTGGCTTATTCATGATGATTGCGCCCCTGATGCAAACGCACTTAAAGAGCTTTTAGCAGCCCTTGATGAGAGACCAGCAGTTGCAATGGCTGGGCCCAAGTTGCGCGGCTGGCATGACCGAAACCATTTATTGGAGCTAGGAATTAGCATCGCCTCAAATGGCGCTCGCTGGACGGGACTTGAATATCGCGAATCTGATCAAGGCCAACATGATGGAGTTAGTGAAGTATTAGCCGTTAGTACAGCTGGGGCGCTAATTCGCCGCGATGTCTTTGAAGAGTTAGATGGATTTGATCCAGAACTTTCTTTATTTAGAGATGATGTTGATTTTGGTTGGCGTGTGCATACTGCTGGACATTCAGTAATTGCAGTTCCAAAGGCTATTGCTTATCACGCTGAGGCTGCCTCTAATGAACGTAGGCGAATCGATGTCTCAGATGCTTTTCTTCATCGCCCACTACTTCTAGATCGCAGGCATGCCGCCTATGTTTTAATGGCCAATACATCTTGGTGGCTCTTGCCTTTAATTGCTATACAACTTCTCTCAGCATCGCTATTTCGCGCAATTGGCTATCTACTAGCAAAACTTCCTGGATATGCCTTAGATGAGATTGCAGCAGTTGCTCTGGTAATTCTGCAGCCGCAGGACTTATTTAGGGCGAGAGCAAAACGAAGGAAGAATCGTTTAGTTTCATCAAGGGTGATCTCTCGTTTTGTTCCACCTAGAGGATCACAGCTGCGATTAGCAATTGAGCGATCTAGCGCTTCCATCACTCGAACTTGGCGCCGCTCCTCCATATATGAAGAAAATGGCGTTACTAGCTCTGCTCTAGATCTAAATGATGAAGCTCTAGAAAATGCTGATATTGATTTAGTCCAAGCCCCATCACCGATTAGATGGCTTACTCGTCGCCCAATACTTAGCGTCTCGCTGCTTGTTGTTTTATTGACCTTAATAGCCTCCCGAAATCGTTTTGGAGCAATAGTTGGTGGCGCTCTAGCGCAAACACCTACAAAAGCCTTTGAACTATTTTCAATGTACTCTGATTCTTGGCATACCGTGGGTCTTGGCTCAAGTACTAGCGCCCCGCCCTGGGTGGCCTATATTGGATTTGGTTCCTTACTTACCGGGGCAAACTCCTCACTATTTATTACCGCATTATTTCTTGGCGCAGTTCCTCTTGCGCTCTGGGGTTCATATCTTCTTGCAAAGAAATTCACCGATCTACACTTTCTTGCACTCCTTGCAGCCCTGCTCTATACCTTCTCGCCAACGACGTTAAGCGCTATTAATAGTGGCCGAGTTGGAACTCTAGTTTTAGTAGTAATTGGACCGTGGTTGATTAGATCGCTATTTGGTCTCGAGCAGCTAGAAAATCTCTCTTGGCGAAAGACATTCTGGATTGCGCTGCTACTAACCTTTGTCTGCGCCTTCTCACCAATGACATTTATGTCCATCCTGCTCTGGCAGATTATTTTGGTGATCTTTGATGTAGTTGCATTTAATTCCAAAAGTAATGCGATGGATAAGGCAGTCTTTGATAGAAGAAATGCCCGCCGTATTGCCGTGATGATTACTCCTTTGATTGTTAATGCTCCTTGGTCTATTGAATTCATTCTTCATCCATCAAGAATCCTTCTTGATCCAGGTTTAAGTCTTGCTGGCGGCGAAGTGATCTCTTTACTTCTAGGAAACCCTGGTGGAGTTGGAGCTCCTCCGATTTGGATAATTTCACCAATACTTCTTATTGCTGTAATAGCTATCTTTGTTGGTAAGACAGCGCGCTTGGGTGAGGTAGCGCTATTTTTTATCGCAATTGCAGCGCTACTTGGTTCAAGGCAGGTTTCAGGACATGGAAGTTTTACCCCTGAGCAACTCTGGGTTGGCTCTCTTCTAGTAATTCCAACCTTAACTGCCCTACTTGCAGCAGTAATCATGATTGATAACTATCTACCTAGCCTTAGCCAATCTCATATTGATTATCGCCATATTCTCCTTGGCTTTACCTCTTTGATTTCTGCGCTCTCTATTCTTGCCTCAGCTACTTGGTGGCTGAGCTCAGCTAGTAGCGCTCCAGTTCAATCCAATTCAAAATCTGCACTTCCTGCTTTTCTAAGCGCTAGCGCGCAGACCGAGGGGCGTTATAAGACTCTGGTTTTAAGGGCTGAGTCAGCAAAGGTTAAATACTTCATTGCTAGAGACAGAGACCTGCAATTAGGGCAAGCAGATGTCATTACAGGTCTTGCCCCAGTAGTTACTAAAGCAATAAATGATCTAATAGCAGGATCTGGAGTTAGCAGCAGTCAAGTCTTTGCCGAGTTTGGAATTAGATATCTCTTTTTAGCAAACCCTATTGATGAGGAGTTAGTAAGAACTATTGATGGCGCAGGAGGATTTACAAGAGCTGCCTCAACTGATGAAGGAATAACATGGAAAGTTCCAGGAGCACTTGGCCATATCTCATTTCTATCTCAAGATGGAACCTACTCAGTTTTACCAAGTGGTGAAATTGGTGCAGCAGGAACACTTACATCTGCTGGAGTAATAATAATTACCGAAAAGTATGACAATCGTTGGAGGATGCTTCTAAATGGTAGTTATCTACCATTAACCCAAACTGAAAATGGGGTACCAAGGTTTTACGTTACAGAACCGGGAGATTTCCTAATCTTCCATGATGCCACCTCAAGAAGAGCATGGGTCTCGCTTCAACTATTGACCTTTCTTACCTTAATTGTTCTCGCCCTTCCTGCTCGTCGCAGAAGAAGTCAGATGAGTGAGCAGGAGTTGGCATGAAAGAGACTCGAGCTAGCTTTGCGCTTTTGATTTTTATCATTATCGCTCATATTGCGCACCTACTTCCACAGAGCTCCTCTAATTCTGTTATTACTCAGTCATATCCAGCAACGGCATGTCCTGCTGGAGTATCTGGAGCCAAGGCAACTGCGCTACTTGCCTCCAAAAATATTGAGATAAGAAATATCAATCAGCCAAATGCAGAGCTAAAGAAAAACGGCGCTGGAAGCTATCCGCTGAGTCGCGGAGCTATTTTGGTGGCTGGAAATGCCGCAAATACAAATGTCATTATGACTAGATCTGGCAAGTGGAGTAGCGCTGCTACCTGCACTATTAGCCCTTCTATCAATTGGTTTGTTGGTGGAACGGCTAACGTCACCAGTCAATCAAAGTTAATTCTGATCAATAGTGGTTTAAGTGATGCTCTAATTGATCTCACCGCTTACTCTGAAAGCGGAGCTAGTCAGAGCCTTCCAGTAACAGTTAAAGCCTCATCTGAGAAAGTAGTTCGTATCGACTCTCTATCTCCAGGTTCTGAGCGAATAGTTTTAAAGGTTGAGACTAGAAGCGGTCGAGTGACTTCATATCTATTAGATGAGCGAGTGCGCGGCTTAAGTAATATTGGCGCAGACTTTGTTCCAGCAACATCAGAGGCGAGTAGAGAATTAGTCATTGCAGGTCTTAACGTAAAGCTTGGCTCTAGTAGCTCGATTAAACACACTTTAAGACTTATGAGCGTTGGAGAAGTTGATGCTAGCGCTAGCGTTGAGATCATCTCACCCGATGGTGTCTATGTTCCGGTGGGATTTGGTGAGATCTCTTTAAATGCCCGGGAAGTTACAGATATTGATTTAAGCGGCGTTGACTTTGGTAGCAAAGCTTTTGCTCTAAAAATTAGCGCAACCGAAGAGATAGTTGCATCAGTGCTATCAGAAGTTAAGAGCGGATCGGTTTCAGACTTTACTTGGAGCGCTCCAAGTCAGAGTTTTAATAGCGTTACATTTAATATTTATGGCCTTGAACCAGTGATTAGCTTTGTTGGGGAGAGAGTAATCCTCTCCATAGTTTGGAGAGATAGGCAGGGCAAGAGCAATAGTGAATTGATTCGAGGCGATGAGATAGTTAATTGGCGGGTTCCACCGAATACCAGACTATTAACAATTAGTAGCGCAAGCCCAGTAGTTGCAGCGATGAGTTGGATTTCTGGTGATGGAGTTGCCCGCCTTGGTATCGCTCCAAGTACAAACCTTGAAAGCGCCACCAAGCCAGTTGCTGATATCGCAGTTATTCAGCCTCGCGGCTAGTAAATCCCATAAAAGTTAGAGGTAAGAGACTAATCTCGCGCCATGTCTTCTACTAATAGCTCAAGGCCAAACTCTCGACCCAGCGCCGTTGGTAGACGTTGCACGCGCTCTGGATGTAGCGCGCATGCGATTAAAACTCTTACCTATATCTACTCTGACTCCACAGCGCTGATTGGACCACTTTCAACTTATGTTGAACCACATGCCTATGATCTCTGCTTAGAACACTCGGCAAAATTAACAGTGCCACAAGGCTGGAGCGTTATTGAACATAATCCTGATAGAGAAATTCTTGAACCCTCTCCGGAAGATTTAATAGCTATTGCTGATGCGATTCGCCAGAGCTTTGCCGAAGATATTGCGCCAAAGGCAGTAACTCCTGAAGTTGGTCGTCGTGGCCACCTTCGAGCAATACCCGATAATAAGTAAGAGCGCTAAGATTTAAAGGTGGATCAAGAGCTGCTTGATAAAGTAATTAAGGCCTATGACATTCGCGGCCTAGTCGATGAAGAGATAAGCGTTGACTTTACTTTTGCACTTGGTATTGCCTTTGCTAAATTCATTGAACGAGAGCGTGAGCCAGCAACAATCGTTGTTGGAGAGGATATGCGCCCTTCATCTCCTGATTTAGCAACTGCATTTTCAGATGGCATAACCTCACAAGGACTTGATGTAATTCGCATTGGGCTCTGCTCAACTGATCAACTTTATTTTGCATCGGGAGCGCTTAATATGCCTGGAGCGATGTTCACTGCGAGCCATAATCCAGCGCAATACAATGGAATAAAGCTATGTAGAAGTGGGGCTAAGCCAATTGGCCAAGAATCAGGGCTTGGTTGGATTAAGTCGGCAATTGCTCAAGGCTTTCCCATTCCAAATCGCCCTATGGGAAAAGAGCGAAGCCAGGATTTACTAGCTGATTACGTTAAATTCCTATTCTCACTCTTTCCAGAGAAATCTTTTGCTCCAGATTTTCAATCAAGGCCGCTTCGTATCGCAATTGATGCGGGAAATGGGATGGGAGGGCATACCGCACCTGCTGTTATGCGAGAGATAAATGCGGTAGTTGATGGAATCTATTTTGAATTAGATGGAAGCTTTCCAAATCATGAGGCAAATCCGATAGATCCTAAGAACTTAGTTGATCTACAAAATTTAGTGAAGCAGAAAGGTTCAGATATAGGTTTAGCATTTGATGGAGATGCCGATCGTTGCTTCCTCGTTGATGAAAAGGGAGAGCTAGTCTCACCATCTGCGCTAACTGCTCTGATTGCAAAGCGAGAACTAATTAAAAATCCTGGCGCAGCAATTATCTATAACTTGATTTCTTCCAGAGCTGTCCCTGAAGTAATTACTGAGTCAGGCGGTAGGGCGCTTCGCTCCAGAGTTGGTCACTCCTATATAAAACAGATGATGGCAGATCAAGGCGCTGTATTTGGGGGAGAGCATTCAGGACATTTTTATTTTAAGGACTTCTGGTCTGCAGATTCTGGAATGCTTGCTGCTCTTCATGCAATAGCTGCGCTTCTTGAAAGTCAGATGAAGCTATCAGAGCTAATGCAGAGCTTTAATCGATATAGCCTCAGTGGTGAGATTAATACAACAGTCGTTGATCAAGGCAAAGCGATAGAGAAGATCAACTCTTACTTTAAAGATTATGAGCCAGGCTTAACTTTTGACAAGCTTGATGGCCTCACTGTTAGCGCGAAGAATTGGTGGTTTAACCTAAGGTCTTCAAATACCGAGCCGCTATTAAGGCTAAATGTCGAGGCAGATACCCCAGAGCAGATGGTTACTATGCGAGATCTGGTCTTGCAGTTAATAAGAAACGGGTAAACTACGCCTTCTAATCAGAGGCAAGCACTAAACCCATCAGGAGAGATATCTAAGTGAATCCAACAACTATGACCACGCCAAAACATGACATTGCTAATGCTTCACTTGCCGCGGAAGGAAAGAAGCGGATTGAATGGGCTGAGCGAAATATGCCAGTACTTGCCCAGATTAGAGAGCGATTTGAGAAGGAACAGCCATTTAAAGGTGTTCGCTTTGCTGCTTGTATGCATGTAACAACTGAGACCGCTAATCTGATGAGAACCCTAAAAGCTGGAGGGGCAGAGCTTGCGCTATGTGCCTCTAATCCACTCTCAACACAAGATGACACTGCAGCTGCTCTGGTTTATGAATATGGAATTAGCGTATTTGCTAGAAACGCAGTTGATCGCGAAGGTTATTACTCACATATTAATGCAGCCCTTGATATTGAACCTCACCAAGTATTTGATGATGGATGTGACTTGGTAAATACCTTGCACACCACAAGAACTGAACTACTTCCAAATATCACTGGAGGATGCGAGGAGACAACTACTGGAGTAATTCGTCTTCAGCAGATGGCAAAAGATGGTGCGCTCACTTTCCCAATGATTGCTGTTAATGACACCGATACCAAGCATATGTTTGATAACCGCTATGGCACCGGGCAATCGACTATGGATGCAATCTTTCGGGCCACAAATCAATTAATTGCTGGCAAAATATTTGTCGTTGCCGGTTTTGGTTATTGCGGCAAGGGAGTGGCAGAGCGCGCTAGAGGAATGGGCGCTGAGGTTGTAATAACTGAGATTGATCCAACTAAAGCACTTGATGCCCTCATGCAGGGCTATCGCGTTATGCCGATGGCAGAGGCAGCAAAAGTGGGAGATATTTTCATTACTGTTACCGGTAATCGCACCGTTATTGCAGCAGAGCACTTCCAGGTGATGAAAGATGGAGCAATCTTGGCCAATGCCGGTCACTTTGATATTGAAATTGATGTGGAGTGGCTTGAGAAGAATTCACAGAAGAACCCAAAGATTCGCCATCAAACCGATGAGTATTTACTAGGAAATGGTCGAAGAGTCCTTCTTATCGCTGAGGGGCGTTTAGTAAATCTAGGCGCTGCTGAGGGTCACCCTGCTGTAGTTATGGATATGTCATTTTCTGATCAGGCTCTCACCGCTGAGTGGTTAGTTAAGAGCGCAAAGGGGCTTGGCGCCGGAGTTCATATGGTTCCAGTTGAAATTGATAAAGAAGTTGCACTCCTTAAATTGAAGTCAATGGGAGCAACGATTGACACTGTGACTCCAATCCAGAATGAATATCTAAACTCTTGGAAGCACGGTAGCTAATGACTTCGGTAATGGTCGTTGATGACGATCAAGACCTTGCCGAAATGTTGGGAATTGTTTTAAATGGCGTAGGTATTGAAGTCGACCTAGTTAGTAGGGGCGATGAAGTGCTTGAGGTCTTTCGCAATAATCCGCCAGATTTAGTATTGCTAGACATCATGCTTCCTGGCCTTGATGGAATTGAAGTATGTAAAGAAATTCGTAAACACTCTATGCGTGTG
This sequence comes from uncultured Clavibacter sp., assembly GCA_937883945.1. Classification (GTDB taxonomy): domain Bacteria; phylum Actinomycetota; class Actinomycetes; order Nanopelagicales; family Nanopelagicaceae; genus MAG-120802. The sequence continues at coordinate 63,837 of CAKZXY010000055.1, forward strand.
CCAATTGTGATGCTCACTGCAAAGAGTGATACCCATGACATTGTTCGAGGGCTTGAAGCAGGCGCTGATGATTACATGGTCAAGCCATTTAAACCATCAGAGTTAGTGGCGCGAATTAGAACCAGGCTACGAAGAGCAAGTGGAGAAATCTCCAGCATTTTAACTATTGGTGACTTAGCTATTGATATTGTGGAGCACACTGTAACTCGAGCAGGAAAAGAGATTCCTTTAACTCGTCTTGAATTTGATCTCTTAGTTTCCCTTGCTAAAGAGCCAGGCAGAGTATTTACTAGAGAAGCTCTCCTTGGTGAAGTCTGGGGTTATCGTCACTCAACTGATACTCGCTTAGTTAATGTTCATATTCAAAGACTGCGTGCCAAGATTGAGCATGACCCCGAAACTCCCACCATCATCGGCACCGTTCGCGGCATTGGCTATAAGGCAGGCGCCCCAGGTAATAGAAGTTAGAGGCTCTGCCAAGTGAAGATAATCGAATACTTTCGGACCTCTTTATTTAGAAAAGTCTTCTCAGTTTCAAGCATTATCTCAATTGCTTTAATCTATTTTCTTGGCTCAAATCTTTATAACCGCATCTCTGACGGCATTATTGAGGAGAAGATTTCAGCAGCAATCTCTGAAGGCGAGGCTGCGATTCAATATGCCGATTATCGATTCTTGATAGGCAGCCTTAACAACAATACCAATTACAAAACAATTGTTGATGAGATTGTGAAATCAACCAGCGTTAGCGCTAAAGCCTCAGGACGAGAGATTGCACTTCTAAGTACTAGTGGCAAGAGAGTTGCTGGAATTCCCTCAAGATCCACTTCGAACTTTTTGGAACCTTCATCAATTTCAAGTGAACTAAGGCAGCTTGTGACTCAAGATGACGAGATTCATTGGCAGCGCACCAACTTGCAGTACTTCAATGGTGAAAGCGTTGCTGGAGTTGCTGTGGGACAGCGTATAGATATTAAGCCTGTAGGTCGATATGAAATGTATGTGCTCTTTGACTTTGCATCACAACAGCAAACTATTGATCTAATTGGTCGTTCGATGTGGGGCACAGGACTTCTTCTGATGGCCTTGATTATGATTATTGCCTCAGTTGTTCTCAGGCAAGTTATTAAGCCAGTTAGGTATGCCGCTGAAGTGGCAGAGCAATTATCATCTGGCGACCTGTTAAAGAGGATGAAAGTTAAGGGAAGCGATGAAGTTGCCAGACTTGGTACTGCTTTTAATGACATGGCAGATACTCTCGCCAAGCAGATTACTCGTCTAGAGAACCTCTCTAAGCTTCAGCAGCGATTTGTCTCTGATGTTTCTCATGAGCTACGTACACCCCTGACAACTATCCGTATGGCATCTGATGTAATCTATGCAGCTAGAGAGGGATTTGATCCAACCATTTCAAGGAGTGCTGAACTTCTGCTCTCTCAGATTGATCGTTTTGAAGAGCTATTAACTGATCTATTGGAAGTCAGTCGCTTTGATGCTCAAGTTGCCACTCTCTCGCTTTCAAGAATTGACATTACTAAATTAGTTAATCGCTGCGTTGAAGATTTAGCGATGGATGCTAAGCAAAGAGATGTAAAGATTCGAATCGATGCTCCCCAAGAAGAGCTCTTAATTGATGGGGATTTGCGCCGTATTGAGCGGATTATGCGAAATCTATTGGCAAATGCGATAGATCATGCTGAAGGCAATCCTGTGGATTTAACTATTAAAGATAGTCAGAGCGCAGTTTCGATAGCAGTTAGGGATTATGGAGTTGGCATTGCTACCCATCACCTCGAGCGAGTCTTTGATCGTTTCTGGCGAGCAGATCCCTCCCGCTCTCGTATTAGAGGAGGAACTGGGCTTGGCCTATCAATTGCTAGAGAGGATGCAAATCTTCATGGTGGGGATATCAAGCTATGGTCAGAGCTAGGTGCTGGCTCACAATTTGTTTTAACTCTTCCTTTAACTCAAGATCAACCGATTGTTGAAGTTCCCATAGCTGAGTTACCCACATATTAAAGTTCTAATTGATTAATTCTTTACTTGCTTTGCTAATAATGGCTAAGTGACACTTGACGATGATGAAGATAAAGGAATCCTTTCAGCTCTAAATTCATTAGTTTTTCCAAAGATTTGTATTTACTGCCAAAATGAATTTGCATCCCTTTGTTCAAATTGTCAGCAGCTCTGGCTTGCTCCAGTGCAGAGGCGATATGTCAGAGGCCTTGCAGTTAACTCAACGCTTGCCTATAACGCAGCAAGCTCCAGAGTAGTAATTCAAGCCAAAGAGAATAGAAATCGAATAGCACAGTATTGGATGGCATCTGCGCTAAGTGTTGCTTTGGAGAAATTTGAATCAGATAATTCAGCGCTAAGCATTTCTCGCTCTCTACTAGTTCCGATTCCTTCAAGTAAATCTGCGATAAGAAGAAGAGGTGAATCCTTTCTCCATCCAATCCTTGATAAATTAGTAGAGTTGCAGATGAATAAAAATGGAGTGCGCTGGCGCTGGAAGGAACTTTTAATTCATCATAAGATGGTTAGAGATCAGAGCGAACTTTCCTACACTGCGCGCCAGAGCAATATGGCAGGCGCCTTTAGGCTTAGAAGTGATGACTTAGTAATGGAAAGACCAATCTTGCTAATAGATGATGTATTGACCACCGGGGCTACGTTATATAGCGCTTTCTGGGCTTTAAGGGAGAGAAATCTGACAGTTTTGGGCGCAGCAACGGTATGTGCGTCAGCCCACCGCCTACTAATACGATAGAGCCCTAGAACCTCAAGTGGAAGGTTGATCCGTGGTAGCAATTCTCGACAAGATTCTGCGCGCCGGCGAAGGGCGCGCACTTAAGCAATTAGAAAAGATTGCTGGTCTTGTTAACTCACATGAGGCAACTTATATCGCGATGAGTGATGAGCAGCTACGGGCTATGACCGATACCTTCAAATCACGTCTTGCGCAAGGAGAAGATTTAGATGACCTTCTTCCAGAAGCATTTGCTCTGGTTAGGGAGGCATCAAAGCGAACACTGGGACAGCGCCACTATGACGTTCAGATCATGGGAGGAGCAGCACTTCACCGTGGAAACATTGCAGAGATGCGAACTGGCGAAGGAAAGACTCTGGTTGCAACTCTTCCTTCATACCTAAATGCGCTAACTGGCTTGGGTGTTCACATTATTACTACAAATGATTATCTAGCAGAGCGTGATAGCGAGTGGATGGGACGTATCCATAGATTCTTAGGGTTAAAAGTTGGAGTAATTCTGGCTTCAATGAGTCCAGCAGAGCGGCGCGAACAATATAACTGTGATATTACCTATGGAACAAATAATGAATTTGGTTTTGACTATCTTCGAGACAATATGGCTTGGAACTTAGTTGATTGTGTGCAGCGCGAACATAACTATGCCATAGTCGATGAAGTTGACTCAATTTTGATTCATGAAGCTAGAACCCCTCTGATTATTAGTGGACCTGCTGATAAGGCAACAAAGTGGTATCAAGAATTTGCCAACATTGCCGCACGCTTAACCCGTGGTGAGCATTATGAAGTTGATGAAAAGAAGCGCAACACTGGAATTCTTGATGCTGGAGTTTCAAAGGTAGAAGAGCTACTCGGCATTGAAAATCTCTATGAAGCGGTAAATACCCCAATGATTGGGTATTTAAATAATGCCATTAAAGCTAAAGAGCTCTTTAAGCGTGATAAAGACTATGTGATCATGAGCGGAGAGCTTTTAATTGTTGATGAACATACCGGTCGAGTTCTCTCTGGCCGTCGCTATAGCGAAGGTCTACATCAAGCACTTGAAGCAAAAGAGCGGGTTGAGATCAAAGATGAAAACCAGACCCTAGCCACAATAACCTTACAGAATTACTTCCGTATGTATGACAAGTTGGCTGGTATGACTGGTACAGCGATGACTGAAGCTTCAGAATTTATGCAGATCTATAAACTTGGAGTAATTCCGATTCCAACTAATAAAGTTATGCAACGACTTGACCTATCAGATCTGGTTTATAAGACAGAGGATGCCAAGTTTGAGGCTGTAGCTAACGATATTGCCGAGCGCCATCGAAGGGGACAACCAGTTTTGGTTGGAACAGTTAGCGTTGAAAAATCAGAAGTTCTCTCTAGCGCTCTTAGGCGCAAGGGCATACCTCATGAAGTATTAAATGCTAAACAGCATGAACGCGAAGCGGCCATTATCGCAAGAGCAGGAACGGTTGGAGCAGTTACGGTTTCAACAAATATGGCAGGTCGTGGAACTGACATCATGCTTGGTGGAAACCCAGAATTTATGGCTGATTATGAATTACAACGCCAAGGATTTTCACCAGTTGAAAGCCCGGAAGAGTATGAAGCGATGTGGCCAGCAGAGATTGAGAGACAGAAAGCTGCAGTCTCCAAGGGCCATGATGAAGTAGTTGAACTTGGCGGGCTCTATGTTCTGGGAACTGAGCGACATGAGTCACGTCGTATCGATAATCAGCTCCGTGGTCGATCTGGTCGTCAGGGAGATCCTGGTGAATCTCGTTTCTATCTCTCACTTCAAGATGAATTGATGCGTAGGTTTAATTCAGCTCTTGTCGAGCGTTTCTTAAGCGCTGCAGGCATTCCAGAAGATACGCCGATTGAATCAAAGATGGTTACCAATGCCATTAAATCAGCGCAGACTCAAGTTGAATCACAGAACTTTGAGATGCGTAAAAACGTTCTTAAATATGACGATGTGATGAACCGTCAGCGCGAGGTTATCTATCGCGAGAGACGTGAAGTATTAGAGGGCGCTGATATTAAAGAGCAGGTCACTGTATTTATTGAAGACACTATTCGCGGTTATGTAGGAGCAGCTACCAATGAAGGATTTCCTGAAGAGTGGGACTTAGATCAACTTTGGACCGCCCTTAAAGCAACCTATCCAATCTCATTTAAAGTTGAGGATATTGAAGCTGAAGTAGGCGGCAGAACTGGCTTAGATAATGATTTCCTTAGCGCTAAAGTCTTAGATGACATCTTTGCTGCCTATTCAAAACGTGAGCAAGAGCTAGGAGCTGAAGTTCTGAGAGAACTTGAGCGAAAGATTCTCCTCTCTGTATTAGATAGAAAGTGGCGCGAGCATCTCTATGAGATGGATTATCTCCAAGAGGGAATTGGTCTTCGCGCTATGGCGCAGCGAGATCCACTTGTTGAGTATCAGAAAGAGGGATATGAACTATTTTCTGCGATGATGGATGCGATTAAAGAAGAGTTAGTTGGATTCTTATTTAATGTTGAAGTCAAGGTTGAAAATGAACACGTTGAAGCAAAGGGTGTGACTCCAGCTGCTCCAAAGCGTGAGCTTCGTTACTCATCACCAAGTGAGAGTGGCCAGGTTTCAAACTCTCCGCAGGCAGCAAATGGTGGAGTATCTAGAAATTCACCATGCCCATGTGGTTCTGGAAAGAAATATAAACGCTGCCATGGAGCTGCCTAGTTCTTTATCTAAATTAGGCTCAATTCAGTGCAGAGCCATTTATGATCTACTCCTTCAAAGCGTGCAACCAGCGCTCTAATTCTCTCTTTAAATATTAAGGTTGCACTCAGTTCAATTACTCCAACTATTGGCTGGCTTCTTCTAATACTTTTGATCTTTGGAACCTCTTTCAAGCTGCCTACTTGAGCAAGTAGGCAGTTGTAGGTGTAGCGATGAGTGGTGCGAGCAACTTGGGATGCAGGACGCCTTGTTGCCATAATCTCTAGGGCAGTAATTAGATAAGTCAGAGTCCAGCGCGTGGCATTTGGAAGTTCTGAAAGAGATGAAGCAGTGGGAGCAAAATCTGCTTCATAGCTCTCACCATGGCTTGTGGGAATTAGATAGAGCTTATTACTTGCCTGGCTTTCTTTTCTTCCAAAGAGTGGGGTTGAATAAAAATTACCTTGCTCAAAGAGTTCTAAAGCTGGGTGATTTAATAAGTCATAGTCATTAAAGTCTAAACTTTTATCGTTGATTTCTGCTTCACTTTTCATAGCCGGAGCATCGTGTGAGAGTTGCTAGTTAACTATCCTCTAAAGGGATGAGACCTTATCCACAGCGTGTTGATGGCCTCTGTTTAGCTGTGGAAGTTGGAGGTTGCAAGGGTGAGAAATTGGGTATTCATTGCCTATGAAAAATACCAATAAGCTTCAAAGAAATTCCTTTAACTTCTCTATCCGTAGTTATCTAAGAACAATTCTTGGGGGATGCTTAATTGCTGCCTCATTTATCTCAGCTCTAGTCATCTCTAATTCATCTAGCCGAATGATTACTGTTTGGAGCGCAGCTGTTGAACTCGGGCAAGGGGAGGTAATCACATCAGATGATGTGGTTATCAGCAAAGTGTTATTGCCTAGTAATGCTGCAAATTACATTGATGGAGAAGTTTCAATAATTGGAAGCTCTGTAGTTAGAGCAATTGGAGCTGATGAGCTAATACCGGCCTATGCTCTAAGCAGTCAGATTGATGAGCAGCTAAAGCAGGTTCCTATCGCTATCTCTTTTACTCAAGTGCCAAAAGATATTGGTAGTGGCCAGAGAGTTGATATCTATGGAATCACTAAATCTGAATTGCGCTCGCAGAGCCTTACATCTGGCAAGTTTAAGAGTCGCTTGATTGCCAGTGACTTAGTGATAGATCAAGTAGATAACCAGGCAAGCGCTCTGGGAGGAGATTTAGTAATCACACTTCTTGTCCCAAAACCAATAATTCCAAGCTTGATTGAGGATATGGGAAATTACAACTTTGTTCTGGTGGGAAATCGGTGAGAGTTAATCTAATCACCGCACTCTCCTCTCATCAGGTTGAAGACCAAGTTATTGAAGTTCTATTAAGGCATGACTTCCAGCTTCAAAGGCGCCTTCTATCACCGCTAGATTTTGATACAGAGCTAATCACAAGCCCCTCTACCGTTCGCACTTTGATAATTACCGATAAAGACTTTGGAGCAAATTGGCGAGAGATAAAGAGGGAAGATGATGAGAATCTTTCGATATTGATTCTTGATATAGCTAAGAGATTTAGTAGTGATGAGATATTGGAACTATCTAATCAGGCCTTAAGAGGAAATGATGAAGTTGATCTCTCCAGAAACGTACTTCGGAAAGACTCTTGGGTCTTATTTACCGGATCTGATGGTTCTCCAGGAATCTCAACGCTTGCACTAAATACTGCGCAGGAGTATTCAAAATTAGCCCAGATGCTGTTAATCGATGGAGATTTATCTCATCAGAGTCTCTCCCAGATGGTGGGGGAGAGAGATAGTGATATGCGAAGCTCGCTAAGTAGCGCGCTATCACTTCAGAGCATAAGTTCATTTGATGAGATTGACTCTAAGCAAGGCGAGAGCGTATTTATCGATGTGGGAAGCGCCCCAACAATGAACCAGGCAGTATCTGATCGACGAGTTAAAGGGAAGTTTTTTATGCAGGCCTTTAGTAGTTGTGCTCATCTAATTTATGTAATCCATCAAGATAGCCGCGCCCTCTATCAATTAGAGCAATTTGAGCAGTCATATAAGAAGTTCTCATCGGAGCTAAATGTGATCTATCTTCTCAATAAGGAGAGTAGTAGCTCTAACCGCCCACTCTTTCGAAGAAGCTTTCGAAGCAAGATTGAAAATAAGCCTCACTTCTTTATGCCCTATGAGTATGCCAATTTGGAGCGAGCTCGCAGTAGATATGCCACGCTATCTGAAGTCAACTCTCGTAGCAGCCTCTCTCGTGCCCTACGGGAGTTAGCCCTTTATCTTCATGAAAAAATCTGAAGTACTCTTTCGCCTATGCCTTTTCGCCATCTACTCTCAGATCAGAGTTCACTAACGCCAGATGATGTGCTTCGCCTTGGTGAATTAACTGCTGAATGGCAATTGCTTGCAGATCTCTCATTTGCTGATTTAGTTCTCTGGATTCCAAAGCGCGAAGATCAAAAGAGTTGGCCTGAAGGACATAGAGCTGTAGCTCAAATTCGCCCGATGACGGCAGCTACTGTTTTTACTCACGATTTAATTGGCAATGAAGTCACTTGGGGATCTCGTACAGATTTAGATCAAGCGCTATCAAGCGGTGAAATCATTAGAGATAGTAGAGCTGAACAAGTTGGAGAGATAGAGATAAAGGTTGAGTGCATTCCAGTCTTCTTCTTAGATCGCGTGATAGCTGTAATCTCGCGTCATAGAAATCTAGAGACTATGAGAACTCCTTCAAGACTTGAGCTAAATTATCGTGAGATTGCAAACCATATATATCGCATGATTGCTGAGGGAAATTTTCCTGTAAAGGACAATGTCTATCTGGCAGAGGCTGCTCCAAGAGTTGGCGATGGTTTGGTTCGGATAAATGTTTCAGGAGAGGTGCTCTTTGCCAGCCCAAATGCACGCTCTGCCTTAAATCGAGTTGGTTGGGATAAAGACGTTGAAGGGCAGAATTTTGGCCAGGTTCTAGATTCTCTTGTGAGCCCAATATCTCCGCTAAATCCAAAAGAAGAAAATTGGCAGATCAGTATGAGTGGAAAGCAATTAAGAAGAGAAGAGTTTGAAAATAGCGGCGGGGTATTAGATCTATTGGCCATTCCGTTAACAGAGGGTGATAATCGAATTGGAGCTGTGGTTTTAGTTCATAACGTCACAGAGCTAAGAAGAAAAGATAGAGCTCTAATTAGTAAAGATGCCACTATTAGAGAGATTCATCATCGAGTAAAGAACAATTTACAGACTGTTTCAGCTCTCCTGCGCCTTCAAGCACGGCGTATCGAAGACCCAAAAGCTAGCGCTGCAATTGAGGAGGCGGTTAGAAGGGTTGTATCAATTGCTTTAGTCCACGAGACGCTATCTGCCACCTCGCAGGATTTAGTGCAATTTGATGAGGTTATTACCAAGATCATTCAAGGCGCATCAGAGTTAAATATCAGACCGAATGAAATTCAGATCAAGAAGGTGGGGGAATTTGGCCTCATCTCATCGATGGTGGCAACGCCTCTTGCCTTAGTTTTAACAGAGTTGATTCATAATGCTTTAGAACATGGCCTTGGTGCTAGCGGTGATTTAGTGGAATTGAGAATTAATCGGCAAGCAGCGTCAATGACAATTACTGTTACTGACAATGGAGCTGGAATTCCAAATGACTTCTCACTTGAATTAAATACTAATTTGGGTTTGCAGATTGTTCAGACTTTAACTAAAAATGAGTTAGCTGGGAAGATAGAATTTATTAAGCAAAATATTGGAACGCAGGTACAGATTTCTTTTCCGCTAGAGCGTTAAAGAATTAATCTTCGAAGCTGGTTTCAGATAAACGAGCACGATTTCTAGCAGCGCGACGCTTCATAGCTCGTCTTTCATCCTCAGATAACCCGCCCCAAACTCCAGAGTCTTGACCGCTCTCAAGCGCCCATTGCAAACAATCTTGCCTAACGACGCAAGGAACGCAGATCTTCTTAGCCTCTTCAATTTGAGCGATTGCAGGTCCAGTATTTCCAACAGGAAAGAAGAGTTCAGGGTCGATATCGCGACAGGCAGCGCGGTGGCGCCAATCCAAGCTCATAAGACCTCATCAATCTTCAGGCAAGGGGCAGTTCGGGGAAACCGAGATTGACCATTCTTGCGTCTTTGGGTGTAATGCAAACCAGATATGGGCGCGATTACCGAGTTATTATCCACGCTAAAACATCTTTACTCAAGAGTCTTTGCCCGCGATTTCGCAGAAATTATTGCGATAGAGCGCTATAGCTCTTAAATTTTTCGATTTTGAATAATTCTTAGATCAAGTGCCCCCGACAGGATTCGAACCTGTGCACCCGCCTCCGGAGGGCGGTGCTCTATCCCCTGAGCTACGGGGGCTCTTTGGAAAAGATTATCAGTGATTCCTCTGCCAATATTGGCCCATGAAAGAACGAGCGTATTTTGCAACTGGTTGCTTCTGGGGAGCAGAGCGAAGATTCTGGAATTTATCTGGAGTAATCTCAACATCGGTTGGATATATGGGTGGAGATACTAAATCGCCAACATATGAAGAGGTCTGCACTGGAAAGACTAATCACGCTGAAATAGTTGAGGTAGTTTTCGATTCAGAGCAAATTTCATATCAAAGACTTCTTGAAGAGTTCTGGGTAATGCATGATCCAACTTCACTAAATAAACAGGGTGGAGATATTGGAACTCAGTATCGAAGCGCAATATTTACTACTACCCCGCAACAGTTAGATGTTGCCCAAAAGACTCGACAGGTTTACAACGATGTCCTTAAGAGCGCAGGACTTGGTGAAATTGTTACTCAGATTCAAAGCGCAGCTGGACATGAGTATTTCCTGGCAGAGGAGTATCACCAAAGATATTTAGAGAAGAATCCCAATGGATATGACTGTCACTCAAGTACTGGGATTGCATACCCAGCTTTGAAGGCTTAAGGAGATAGCGATGTCATATAGCGAATCTGAACTTCCTAAAATTAATCCCAAGACTGGAAAAGCCTTTCCAGTTCAATTAGATGATGAAAGTTTAGCTAAGAGTCTAGATCCACTTTCCTATGATGTGCTGCGTAAAGCTGGAACTGAAGTTGCATTTACTGGAAAGTATTATGAGAGTGAAACCATTGGAGTTTATAAGTGCAAAGCCTGTAGCGCAGAGCTATTTAGAAGTGAAACTAAGTTTCATTCCGGCTGCGGCTGGCCCTCCTTCTATGCTCCAAAAAGCGATGATGCAGTAGTGCTATTAGAGGATCGCTCACTTGCGCCAAGAATAAGAGTTGAGGTGCGCTGCGCCTCTTGTGGTTCACATCTTGGGCATGTATTTGAAGGTGAAGGTTATGCAGTTCCAACAGATCAGCGTTGGTGCATTAACTCAGTTGCGTTAACACTTGAACCAAAAAAGTCCTAGGCAGTTTCAGTAGCGCGCCAGCAATACCAAGCTAAATGGCTGTGATATGGGCTATAGATTTCACCTAATTTAAGTAGCTCGGCTGGCTTTATCTCACCTCTCATGCGATGCACTCTCTCCCAACCACGCCTAACTCCAAGATCTCCCACGGGCCAAACATCCTGTCTGCCTAATTGAAAGATTAAAAACATCTCAACTGTCCAGATCCCAATTCCAAAGAGCGGTAGAAGCTGCTCTCTAATTTCTTCATCCTCTAGGCGATGAAGCGAGCTCATAGAAACTTTTGAGCTAAGTGCAGCTTGAGCTAACTCCTCTAAAGCCCGAGCCTTTGAGTTTGAGCAACCAGCGCCTCTTAACTCACTTCTATTCAATCTACTTATTCCACTCGGTGAAATTCTGCCGCCTGAGAGGTTCTTAACTCTTCCAATGATTGTTGCTGCAGCTTTAGTTGATAATTGCTGAGAGAGAATTGATGAAGCAAGTGTGGAGAAATTACTTTCCAGGGGCTTCTTTGAGTTAAGGCCAATTGGGCAGGGCCCAAATTCTTCGATGATGGGCTTGAATCTGGGATTTCTCTTTGCTATCTCTACGCCAATTTTTCGAGATTGCGCCAGCGTGATTGCCATGAGAAGGCAGGGTAGCCAATTTCAGTTTTTCAGTCTATTTTTAGCCGCTTACAGAGTTTTACATTCTTAATCGAGCTCTTTGCATAAGGGGCTTTGAAAGGTTTTCATGGCAGCCGGTATCAAGGAAGTAGCCAGTGAGGCTGGAGTCTCTATCGCCACAGTCTCGCGAGCTCTTCGAGGGCTTAACCATGTTAATCCTGAAACACGTAAGAAAATTCTTGATGCTGCAGAGAAACTTGGTTATCCCATTCCACAGAGCTCTGCCAAAGCTTTATTTGGAAGAACTAATTCAGTTGGAGTTGTTGCTCCATTTATTTCCAGATGGTATTTCGCTCAAGTTATCAATGGCGCAGAGCAAGCCCTTCGGGAGGCAGGACTTGATCTTCTCCTCTATAACTTCTCACAGCTAAAAGGGCGCGAGCGCCTATTCCAACATCAATTACTAAAGGGTCGAGTAGATGCCTTAATTGTGATCAGCCTTCCGCCAACTGAGGAAGAGTTTGATTCGATGTTAAGCCTTGGAATTCCCATCGCACTTGTTGGAATGCATCATGCACAGTGTTCTAGCGTGGCTATTGATGATGTTGCAGGGGCAAGAACAGCAACTCAGCATTTAGTTAATTTAGGCCATAAGAAGATTGCGCTTCTCTCAGGCCGGCCTGATGATCCATTTGGTTTTAGCGTTCCGCAAGATCGCCGCAAGGGATTTATGCAAGTCCTAGCTGAGAGTGGTTTGGAGTTTAAGCCATCTCGAGAAGTCTTTGGTGACTTCACCATGCATGGAGCAAGTAGAGCTATGGATGATTTATTGGCAAGAGCTGATAGACCAACAGCGATATTTTGCCAATCAGATGAGATGGCACTTGGTGCGCTACAAGCTATTAGAAGAAATGGTTTAAAAGTTCCCGATGACATTTCAATTATTGGCTTTGATGGCCATGAAATGGCAGAGTTTTCAGACCTAACCACTATTGAGCAACCAGTCTCTCTAATGGGGGAGATGGCAGCTTGGTCGATTATGGAGCGCTTAAAACTTCCCAAGAGCGAATCTCATTCGCTTACCCTTCCAACTACCTTGGTAGTACGAAACTCCACCAGGCGCCTGGAGGCCTAGAAATTACAAGCCAAAATAGAGTGGATTGGTGGTCAAACTCTGCTATTTATCAGGTTTATCCTCGCTCTTTTCAAGATACTAATGGTGATGGTGAGGGAGATTTAGTTGGCGTAATTTCACGACTTACCTACTTAAAATCACTTGGGATTGATGCAATATGGCTAAGTCCCTTTTATCTCTCACCAAATAATGATGGTGGTTATGATGTTGCAGATCCAAGAGCGGTTGATCCAAGATTTGGAAGCATGGAAGATGCTGTTAATCTAATCAAAGCTGCACATAAATCTGATTTAAGAATCATTGTTGATTTAGTCCCAAATCACTTTTCAACTGAGCATAAATGGTTTAAGGCAGCTCTTCAATCTCTGCCCGGTTCTTTAGAGCGTTCGCGCTTTCACTTCTATGATGGACGAGGCAAAAGTGGAGAGATTCCTCCAAATAATTGGTGCTCAATCTTTGGTGGCCCTGCCTGGAGCAGAGTTATGGAGGCAGATGGCAAGCCTGGTCAGTGGTATCTACATCTGTTTGATTCAACTCAAGCTGATTTGAATTGGGAAAATACTGAAGTAAAAGAAGACTTTGAAAAGACGCTTCGTTTTTGGCTTGATAAGGGCGTTGATGGATTTCGAATCGATGTTGCTCATGGTCTAGTTAAAGAGGAGATTTTTAAAGATCATAGAGATCCAGAAGGTTTGACTCGAGCCCTTCGCCTTGATGTCAGCGATATGGATAGATTCGAGCGCGAATCACTTCTTGCCGATGTTCCATTCTTTGATAGAGAGGGAGTACACGAGATATATCGCAGTTGGCGAAAAATCCTTGATTCCTATTCAGGCGAGAGAATGAGCGTTGCTGAAGCATGGGTTCATCCCAGTTCAAGGGCGATGAGATATGTAAGAAGTGATGAACTCCATCAGATATTTAACTTTGACTTTCTCATCGCTCCTTGGGATGCAGAATTTCTAGTAAGTGCAATCAATAAAACGCTAACTGAAGTTAATCAAGTTGGCGCTTCACCAACCTGGGTTCTTTCAAATCATGATTCTCCAAGACTTGTATCAAGACTTGGTGGCGGAGAATTAGGAAGGCAGAGAGCAAGAGCGATGGCGCTACTAACCCATGGCCTTCCTGGTGGTATCTATATTTATCAAGGTGAGGAGCTAGGACTTGAAGATGGCGAACTTGAAGATAGAGATCGCCAAGATCCAGTCTTCTTTAGAACCAAGGGTGTAGATAAAGGAAGAGATGGCGCGCGCATTCCAATTCCTTGGAGTTCTCAATTACCAAATTATGGATTTACAACTACAAAACCTTGGTTGCCAATTCCAAGTACTTGGCAAGAACACTGCGTTGAAGCGCAGATAGGTGGTGATAGCCACTTAACTCTCTATCGCCAATCACTTCATATGAGAAAACTTTTATCACGCCAGCTACCTGCATCAAATGAGATAACTTGGATTACTACCCCAGAAGGAGTTCTAGCTTTTAGTCGGGGGAATGATTTCCTGCTCTATGCCAACACCACAGGGCAGAGCCTTAAACTTAAGCTCGAGAGCGATAGCAAGATCATCCTGGCCTCATCCACGCAGGCTTATTTAGAGGCAAAGACGCTCACCCTGCCAGCCCAGAGCACAGTTTGGCTCGGGAAAATAACAAAATAGTTAGTCATTTACCGCCCTTTTACAGAGGCTAACTATTGCTTGCTTAAGGGCTCGAGAGCAGGATGGGGTCTAATTCCTCAGAGAAATCTGCGGAACTTCTATGGTCCTTTCGAAAGGGGAAACTATATGACCGCATCATTGCGGCGTCGTCGACTTCTGTTGGCGACATCTTTATTCGCAGCGCTATCACTTGTACTAAGCGCTTGCTCCAGCTCAGATGATTCAGCTGGTGGCGCAAATTGTGATGCCTACGAAGCGTATCAAGGACATGACGGAACAGAGGTAGAAATTTATTCCTCTATCCGCAGCCCAGAGGCAGAGATCTATCAGGAATCATTTGCCGAATTTGAAGAGTGCACTGGAATCACAATTACCTGGAATGGAACTGCTGAATTTGAAGCACAACTTCCAGTTCGTGTTGAAGGTGGCACAGCTCCAGATCTTGCAGTCTTCCCACAACCAGGTCTATTAAAAGCAATGGTTGCAACTGGAAAGATGTTTGTAGCTACTGATGCAGTATCTGCTAACGCTGATGAATTTTATGGTCCAGATTGGAAGGCATATGGAACCGTTGACGGTAAATTCTATGCTGCTCCACTTGGGGCAAACGTAAAGTCATTCGTCTGGTATTCACCAAAGACATTTGCTGACAACGGATGGACAATTCCAACAACTTGGCCAGAGTTACTAGCTCTCTCTGACAAGATTGCAGCTGAAGGCAAAGTTCAACCATGGTGCGTTGGCTTTGGCTCCGGCGATGCAACAGGTTGGGTTGGAACTGACTGGATGGAAGACATCATGCTCCGTGTTAATGACGCAGCAACTTATGATGCTTGGGTTAATCACACCATGCCATTTAATGATCCAAAGGTCGCAGCTGTTCTTAAAGAAGCCGGTAAGGTTCTAAAGAATGCTAAATACGTAGGAAATGTTTCAGCAATTGCCACAACTACCTTCCAAGAGGGTGGAGCTGGAATTGTTGATGGTTCCTGTGCAATGCACCGCCAGGCTTCATTTATCGGTGGCATCCTTGCCGCTGACTATGGCGCAACAATTGTTACTCCAGAAGATACTGATGTTGAAGGCGGAATTACCACCTTCTACTTCCCAGGTGTAACTGCTGATCAACGCCCTGCCCTTGGTGGCGGAGAGTTCGTTGGCGCATTCTCAGATCGTGGTGAAGTTGGAGCAGTTCAGCTCTATCTCACATCTCCTGAATGGAATAACAAGAAGGCAGCACTTGGTGGCTGGTTCTCAGCTAACAAAGGCCTAGATACTGCAAATGTTGCAGATCCAGTAAATAAGAATGCGGTTGAAATTCTCAAGAATGCAACCATCTTCCGTTTTGATGGATCAGATGCGATGCCTGCAGCTGTTGGTGCAGGTTCATTCTGGAAAGAAATGACTGCTTGGGTTGCTGAGAACAAGTCTGATAAGGCTGTTCTTGATGCAATCGAGAAGTCCTGGCCTAAGTCTTAAAAAGACTTCGGCGCCTCAGTGGCCTAGTAGCCCCTGAGAAGTAGTAGTTGTAAGGGGTGTAGCACTTATTAAAGTTGCTACACCCCTTATGCAAAATAGAACTCTTTGCAATAATGCTTATAGGCTTTAAAGAATCTGGCAAGGAATTATTACTCAGGGGAGTTGAGCTTTAATGCTTGAGTTAGCTGCGCGCCAATCTCAACTCGAACAGGCTGCCTCAAAGTTAACTGGCCTTGTAATAACGATAATAATATTTGCAGCCGTTGTAAGTCTTGCCTTTTTTTTGGCTGAGAGGACTTCAGAGCGAGTACAGAGATTAGTTAAATACTTACTCTTTCTAGCTCCTGCGCTCATTTTTCTCTTTATAGGATTAATAGCTCCTGCAATTAGGACGCTCTACCTATCTTTCAGAGATGCACGAGGAGATAATTTTGTTGGTTTAGAGAATTACATTTGGGCCTTTACTCAGCCTGAAATTCTCCAGATTTTACGCAATACCGGTATTTGGATGGTTGTTGCTCCTATCGCATCTACTGCCCTTGGATTAACAATTGCAGTTCTAACGGATCGCATGAAGCGACCGGGGTTAGTTAAGTCCTTAATTTTTATGCCAATGGCAATCTCATTTGTTGGAGCAGGAATAATCTGGAAGTTTGTATATCAATTCCAGCCCAATGATCGAGTTGCTGAAATTGGCTTGCTAAGCCAGATAGCTGAATGGTTAGGTTTTGTCCCAACAAATTGGATTTTAACCGCGCCCTTAAATACTTTCTTACTCATTGTTGTCTTCGTCTGGATACAAACTGGTTTTGCTATGGTAATTCTCTCGGCCGCAATAAAGGCAATTCCGGAAGAAATTTTGGAAGCATCAATGCTTGATGGGGCAAGCGGCTGGAAGAGATTTGGAAGTGTGACTGTTCCTATGATTCGAGGAACAATCATCGTGGTTTTAAGCACAATTACTATTGGCGCGCTTAAAGTCTTTGACATTATTAGAACTATGACTGGTGGAAACTTTAAAACCAGCGTTATTGCCAATGAGATGTACAACCAATCATTTAGAGCGCTGAATTATGGAACTGGAAGCGCTCTGGCAATCATTTTATTCCTAGGAGTTATTCCATTAGTTGCTTATAACGTGATGCACCTGCGTCGTGAGAGATCGGAGCGGTGATGGCCAAAGCAATAAATAAGGGCAAAGTTGAAGCGGTGAAGAGCCACCTAAGCTCACCTTGGGCAAGCTTTGTGGCGATATTAGTTGCCGTTCTCTGGACTATTCCTACCTTTGGCCTCTTTGTCACATCACTTAGACCTCAGACTGGAATTAACTCATCGGGATGGTGGACAGTTCTTACCAAGCCTGAATTTACTCTTGAGAATTACAGTAGAGTCTTATTTGAAGGTCGCGGAGCAACTCCTCCATTAAGTCAGTACTTCGTAAATACCTTTGCCATCGTTATTCCATCAACAATCATTCCAATAACAATTGCAATCTTTGCAGCATATGCCATTGCTTGGTTTGACTTTAAGGGAAGAAATTTTATTTTCTTTGGAATTTTTGCGCTCCAAGTTATTCCACTGCAGATGTCACTAATTCCTTTACTGCAGCTCTTTTCAGGCGGACTTCATATTGGCAGCGTTACCATAATTCCGAGCTTTGGTATTACTGGTACTTTCATTCCAATTTGGTTAGCTCATACAATGTTCGGACTTCCGCTTGCGATTTTTCTGCTCCATAACTTCATTGCGCAATTGCCAAGAGAGTTGATGGAGGCTGCAAGGGTTGATGGCGCAGATTACTTCAAGCTCTTTAGACAAATAGTCTTGCCACTTAGTATTCCGGCAATTGCATCCTTTGCCATCTTCCAATTCTTATGGGTTTGGAATGATTTACTTGTTGCTCTGACATTTGGTGGTGGTAAGCGTGAAATAGCGCCTTTAATGGTCAGACTTGCTGAGATGACTGGAACTAGAGGGGGAGATTGGGAGTTATTAACTGCCGGCGCTTTCGTTTCCATATTGGTGCCAGTCGCTGTTTTCTTTGCGCTACAGAGATATTTTGTGCGCGGTTTGCTGGCTGGATCTGTAAAGGGATAAGACCTTTTATTTAATTTGATAGCAGTGGCATACTGCCTCCCATGGCCGAAGTTGTTAGAGCCCCTGGGCTCAATGAGCTAAGAGGCCGCAAGAGCGCTAAGTGGCGATTTTTCCCAAGCGATGTTCTGCCATTACCTGTTGCTGAAATGGATTTCCCAATAGCTGAACCAATTAAGCAAGCACTTCTCGACATGGTTAATCGCTCTGATACTGGTTACTTAGGCCCCATGCCGGAGCTATTTGAAGCCTTTGCTAACTTTGCAGATACTCGCTGGGGATGGAGAGTTGATCCTGCTCATATTCGTACAGCAACTGATGCTGGCGTGGCAGCAGTTGAAGTCATTCGCACTCTTCTAAAGCCTGGCGAGAAACTATTAGTAAATTCTCCAGTCTATGAAAATTTCTGGACCTGGCCTAAAGAGGTTAGCGCAACTTTAGTTGATGTCCCACTAAAGCAAGAGGGAGAGAATTACTGGCTAGATTTAGATGGTATTGAAAGAGAATATAAAGCTGGAGTCAAAGTTCACCTTCTCTGTCACCCTCACAATCCTGTCGGAGTTATCTTTGATAAAGAGGTTTTGATCTCACTTGCCTCACTAGCTAAAAAATATGGTGTAGTAATAATCAGTGATGAAATTCATGCACCTCTTGTATTTAAAGGACGAGAGTTTCATCCCTTCATGGCAGTAAGTGATGATGCCCGCGAAGTATGCGTGGCTATCTCTGGCCCTGGAAAAGCATTTAATCTAGCTGGACTCAAATGTGCTCTAATAATCACTGACTCAGAGGAGCTAAAGCAGAGAATCAATGCAATGCCTGAATCTGTTAGCTATCGGGCCTCAATTTTTGGGGCAGTTGCAGCAACGGCTGGCTTTAGTCAATCAATTGATTGGCTAGATGGAGTTATTGCAACACTAGAAGAGAATAAGGTTCTAATCAGGAATCTAATTGATAGCAAGATTCCATCTATTACCTATCGAGAGCCAGACTTTAGTTATTTGGCCTGGCTTGATCTCTCAGCTCTCAAGTTAGGCGATGACCCAGCAAAGCATCTTCTAGAGAAGGGCAAAGTAGCTTTTAAAGGCGGCTATATGTATGGGCCAAACCATAAGCAATATATTCGCTTTAACTTTGGAACTAGCCCTGAGATTATTACTGAAGCATTTGATCGCATCCTAAAATCTTTATGAAGAGCTATGACGCTGTTGTAATTGGCAGTGGACATAATGGGCTAGTTGCCGCTTGCTATCTAGCCAAAGCCGGAAAGAGTGTTTTAGTTCTAGAAAAGAGCGCCTCACTTGGGGGAGCAACAACTAGTGTGAAAGCTTTTAAAGGAGTTGATGCCAAACTCTCTAGATACTCCTATTTAGTCTCACTGCTACCAGATCAAATCATTAAAGACTTGTCGCTTAACTTTGAAACTATTGGCCGTAAAGTCTCTTCCTATACTCCTTACTTTGATGGCGAGAGTGATAAAGGGCTATTGATTAATTCAGATTTTGATCAAGAAAGTAGGGATTCACTATCTGAGTTAACAGAAAGTGATGATGAAGCTATAGCTTGGGAGAGCTTCTATCAATCTATTAAAGAGTTTGCTGAAGTCATTGCTCCAACTATGTTAGAACCAGTGCCAACAGAGTCAGAGATAAAGGAGCTAGTAGACCCACTTACCTGGATAGAGCTAGTTGAAAAC
Organism: uncultured Clavibacter sp.; assembly: GCA_937883945.1. Classification (GTDB taxonomy): domain Bacteria; phylum Actinomycetota; class Actinomycetes; order Nanopelagicales; family Nanopelagicaceae; genus MAG-120802. Next base: position 83,401 of record CAKZXY010000055.1, read on the forward strand.
ACCTTAGCTCAGAGCTTAAATGACAATTTCTTTGATGATCTAGTAAAAGGTGTAGTCCTTACCGATGGCCTTATCGGCACATTTACTAGCGCTGATGATCACCTAGCTAATAAGTGCTTTATCTATCATGTGATTGGAAACTCAAGCGGGCAGTGGCGCGTTCCAAAAGGCGGGATGGGGGTTCTAGTTGATCAACTACTAACTAGAGCCAAGCAATTGGGCGTTGAGATAGTTGCCAGCCAAGAGGTTAGTTCAATTATTCAAGGCGATGAGCAGCTATTGATTAAGACCGCAGATGGACAGAGCTATGAAGCAAAAGTTGTGCTAGCTAATTGTGCGCCCAGAGTCTTAGAGAGAATCACTGACTTTAAGGCGCCACCACTTCGAGATGGTTCGCAGGTGAAGATAAATATGGTTTTAAGAGAGCTTCCTAAGCTAAAAAGTGGGGCTGATCCTAAAGTGGCCTTTGCTGGAACATTTCATGTAAACGAGAGCTACTTTGAGCTAGAGCAGGCTTTTGCTCAAGCAAGCCTTGGTCAGATTCCAGATGTGATTCCCTCCGAGCTCTACTGCCATACCCTGACCGATCCAACGATTCTTCATCCAGACTTGATAGCTGCTGGATATCAGAGCCTTACGCTCTTTGCCCTTCATCTTCCAGCTTCACTCTTTGATAAAGATCATGATCGGATTAAGGCTCAAGTGAGCAAGAGAATTTTGGATGGTTTCAGCCAGTTTTTAGAGAGGCCTATTGAGAGTTATTTAGCTAAAGATAGTGACGGCCATCTCTGTATTGAGGTTAAGACCCCGCAAGAATTAGAGAAAGAGCTGGGACTACCCAGAGGAAATATCTTCCATAGCGATCTTCAATTTCCCTGGAAGCAAGATGGGGATGGTAGAAAGTGGGGAGTTGAAACTAGTTCGGAGCGAATTTTCCTAGCAGGCGCTGGCGCGCTTCGTGGCGGCGGGGTTAGTGGAATTGCCGGACATAACGCTGCTATGGCTGCGTTGGAAACTTTGGCAAGGCTGACATAGAATCAAGCCATGATGAAAGCAATTAGCAGAATTACAGCATTGGTTGCTTTAATTCTTGTTGCTATAAAAGGGGCTCTCTCATTCTTATCTTGGGTTGAAAAACAAGAAGATGTTGAAGCGGTCTGGTCTGAAGACGAGGATTTAGAAGAAGCTTTCTAGTGAGTGATACTTATATTCCTGGAACTTGTAATCTAGGTAAAGCTGAAGTACGTAGCCGCCAGGTTGTTGCGCTAGTTGGTTTTGTAATTTCACTGATTCTAGCGATTGGCTTAATTGCTAGCTCTGCCCCTCAAGCCTCAGGGTTAACTCTCTTTGCCCCGCTTATTATCTTCTCAGTCGGCTTTATTCAATCAAGGAGAAAATTCTGCCTCGCCTATGGACTTGCTGGAACTTTTAACCTGGGAAAACTTGGTCAGATATCAAAGGTAGCAAATCCAGAAGATAAAGCAGCAGATCGCAAAACCGCTCTTTTAATCTTGGCTCAAGCAACAGCGCTAGCGCTAGTGATAACAGGGGCCTTTACACTCCTACTTCTGTAATAAATTCAGGCTTAACTCTCAGTTAATTCCTGAGGATAACTCTTGCCTACGCCTTAAAAGTAGGAGTACTTTGGCATAGTTACAAGCAAGATAATGCTCTAGAGAAATTAAGGAGAGCGATGAAGATAATAATTCATAACCATGGAGAATCGTTAGCGATAGATTTTCAAAAGATTGCAGTTGAACGTTTAGAGAGGCTAAGTAGATTTAGTATTCCAATTGAGAGAATTGATGTAGATGTAAAACATGAGGCAAACCCCAGATTTGGAAAGAGCTCTCATAGAGTAGTTCTCACCTCCCATGGAAGTGGGCCACTTCTTAGAGCAGAGGGCTCAGGTTTTAATGATTTAGCAGCATTTGATGAAGCGGCTGAAGCTGTTGAGCTTCAACTGCGTAAGCGCCATGAGCGGAGTAAAGATATAGATCGCACTAGCCTTCGAAAGCTTCGAGGCTCAAAGGATTAGCAATATTGCTCATAGCAAGTAAGTGCTCCCTTAGACTTATCTTCTAACTTTTCCTCATTTTAGGAAGGCAGAGCGCGTGATTGAAAATCTTGATAAGGCGCTCTCTCTCGCGCAAAAGGTATTAGCTAGCCCAGAATCAATCAGGCGCATCTGTATCTCAGGAAAAGCTAAGGGAAAACAACCAGAACAAGTGCGTATAGATATTCGCCCAGTTGTTCTTAAATCAGGCCTTCATTGGCAGGTAGTTAGCCATGATGGAAAGCGCGATACTACAAAGAATCTTGCCTTGAATGAGCTCTCTTTATCCAAATTATTTGAAGTAGGTTATGCAAACATTTTGATAGAGAGCACTAGCCAAGAGATAAGTCTTCGATTGACAAAGTCAGGTGATGCTCAACTTTCAACAAAGAGAGTTGAGTTAGATGCAGCTGAGCTATCTCACGATAGGTCTAAAGAGCGGCTATTGAGCGCAGATGATGAAATATTTATAGAGCTCGGTATCTCTGACCATAGCGGAAAGTTAAAGCCAAGTAGGAGCGATAAATTTATTCAAGTTCAAGAATTTCTTAAAATCTTAAGCCATAGCCTTGATGAAAAGAGGGATAAGAGCCAAGAGCTTAAAGTAATTGATCTTGGCTGTGGCCATGCATATCTAACCCTTG
>CAKZXY010000056.1 GCA_937883945.1 uncultured Clavibacter sp.
CATGCTCATCCAACCCTCTCTGAGGCGATGGGTGAGGCTCATATGGCCCTTGCTGGAAAGCCGCTACACGCTCATGGCTAGAGAGTTTTGGTTAGGCTTTTTATCATCAGATGGGTTGCTCGTTAGAATAAGTAGATACGAACAAAGGGGCGTTTAGAGAAATGTCATTTTCAGTAAAGATGCCAGCTCTCGGTGAGAGCGTTACCGAAGGAACAGTAACTCGTTGGCTAAAAGCCGAAGGCGATCAAGTTGCACTTGATGAGCCTTTGCTAGAAGTTTCAACCGATAAAGTCGATACTGAAATTCCATCACCTGCTGCAGGTAAGTTAGAAAAGATTTTAATTCCAGTAGATAGCGTTGTTGCTGTCGGCACCGAACTTGCTCTAATCGGAGATGGCGCATCATCGCCAAGTGCCCCCGTTGCACAAACCCCAACGCCAGCACCTGCTCCCACCCCTGCCCCAGCGCCTACTCCAACTCCAGCCCCAGTTGTTCAAGCCCCAGTTGTTCAAGCACCAGTCGTGCAAGCTCCAGTTGCTCCAGTTGTTGCAGTTGAAAAACCTGTTCCAGCGCCGCCAAAGACTCCGCCGCCACTACTACCAAAGCCTGTTGCCGCCTCTGTGCTTGATGACTCCTATGTAACTCCAATTGTTAGAAAACTTGCTAGCGAAAATGGCGTTGATCTCTCTCGAGTAAGTGGCACAGGAGTTGGCGGAAGAATCCGCAAAGAAGATGTCATGGCCGCAGTTTCTCGCCCAGCTCAAGTCGCTCCTGCATCGGCTGCGCAGACTTTTTCTGCACCAAGTGAAGTTCGCGCACAATCTGTTGCAGTGTCCCCACTTCGTGGCACGACAGTTAGCATGTCAAGGCTTCGAAAAGTTATAGCTGCAAGGATGCTTGAATCCCTCTCTGTTAGCGCCCAGTTAACAACAGTTATTGAAGTTGATATCACCAAGATTGCCCGTCTGCGCGATAAAGCTAAAGCAACCTTTGAAGCTCGCGAAGGAGTTAAATTAACTTATTTACCATTTTTTGCAGTAGCAGTATGTGAAGCGCTAAAACAGCATCCAGTTGTTAACGCCTCAGTGGAAGGTGATCAAATTACCTATCATGGAGCCGAACACCTAGGTATTGCAGTTGATACTGAGCGCGGACTCTTAGTGCCAGTAATTCGTGATGCTGGAGATTTAAACATGGGCGGCATTGCAAGAAGGATTGTTGATGTCGCTTCAAGAACTAGAGATAACAAGATCTCACCAGATGATTTAGGTGGCGGAACGTTTACCATCACAAATACCGGCTCACGTGGCGCTCTCTTTGATACTCCGATTATCAATCAACCTCAGGTAGCAATTTTGGGTGTTGGCGCAGTTGTTAAACGTCCAATGGTGGCAAAGGGAGAAGATGGCGGAGAGACGATTGCAATTCGCTCCATGGTCTATCTAGCACTTTCCTATGATCATCGAATTGTTGATGGCGCAGATGCAGCAAGATTCTTAACTACTCTTAAGGACAGGTTAGAAGAGGGACGTTTCGAATCTGATCTAGGACTCTAAGTGTCCTTGCCACAACGCATCGCAATCACTGGTGCCTCAGGTTTGATTGGCACTGCCCTAGTTGGCCACTTAAAGTCTGAAGGCCATACTGTTCAAAGACTTGTAAGAAGAAAAGCACTCTCCCCCGATGAAGTTTTTTGGGATCCTAGAAGTGGTGATATTGATTTAGCAGCGCTAGAGGGCGTTGATGCAATCATTCACCTAGCAGGGGCAAATGTTGGCGATAAGAGATGGACCAAGAAGTATCGCGCAGAGATTCTAAACTCTCGCCTGCTTGGCACAACAACAATTGCAAATGCAGTCTCAACCCTAAAGCCTGATGTCTTTATCTCGGCAAGTGCTATTGGTTGGTATGGCGAAACAGGAAATAGAGCGGTAAGTGAATCAGATCGCCCTGGAGATGACTTTCTAGCAGCGGTTTGTAAACAATGGGAGGCAGCATCTGATCTTGCAACAGATACTAGAGTTGTAAAAATCAGAACTGGACTAGTTCTTGATTCTACAGGTGGAGCGCTAGGCAAGATGCTTCCATTGTTTAAGTTTGGCGTGGGAGGCAAGTTAGGCAATGGAAAGCAATGGTGGTCATGGATAACTTTGCATGACCTAGTTGAAGCGATCTGCTTTCTCTTAGAGAAGCCAGTAAGTGGCGCGGTAAATCTAACTGCTCCAAATCCAGCAACTAACCAAGAATTTACTTCAGCGCTAGCTAGAGCGCTAAAGCGCCCGGCGCTAATTCCAGTACCAGGCTTTGCACTTAAAATTGCTCTTGGTGGATTTTCAAGCGAGGTTTTAGGATCAAAGAAAGTTTTACCAACTGCGCTATTAGATGCTGGATTTAATTTTGACTATCCTCACTTAGCGCCAGCGCTAAGCGCCTTACTTGCAGAGTAGAAGCTACCTAATACTTATCTGGCGAGCCTGATCAATAATTCTGGCAACGTTAAGTGATAGCTCGCGATTTACCGTTAGCTCGCCGCCATATTCAATAGCAAGCCTTACCTCGTTATAGAAAGCTGGATAGAAACCAGGCTCTCCTTGATAAGAGTATGAATCGCTACCCTTATAAATCTTTGCGCTACTTGTAATCTCAGCGCCATCTATCCACTGACCAGCTATCGCCCTAAATCCCTTTCTTAAGTTCTCCTCCTGTTTATCAAGGTCTGTAATTACCAAGCTTGCCTTATCGCCATTTAAGCGAATCTTTGGCCCAGGCATTCCACTAATGGCGCTGGCTGAGAGATAAGAATCAACACCGTTATCGTGCTTTAAAACAAGGAGTACATCATCATCACTTGAACCGCGAACATTTCTCACACTTGAAAAAACCAATTCTCCTGGACCGAACCAATCAAGCGCAGTTGAGATTAAATGGCTCTGAAGATC
>CAKZXY010000057.1 GCA_937883945.1 uncultured Clavibacter sp.
AGATATTGGAGCAATGCTCAACTACTCCGGATACTATGGAATGGCTCTTGATCCAAGCATCAATAAAAATGCCGGAAAGATTGGTACAGCTCCAGCGCCTATGGGAAGTGTAGATACAACCCATCTTGCTGGATGGAATATCGGAGTCCCTGCTGATGCAAAGAATCCTGATGCTGCTTGGAAGTTCCTCGAATTCGTTCTAGGAAAGACCAATTCAGTGAAGTATCTTGAATCAGGCGCTGCGGCGATTGGTCGTAAGTCAATTATCAACAATGCGGATTTAGTGGCAAAGAATCCATATCTGCCACAGTTGGAGATTCCATCGAGCTCACGCATTGAGAGATATCCACAAATTGCCGTCTGGCCAGAGTTTGAGGTTGCAGCAATTGACGCTGTGACTCAGGTTCTCACTGGAAAGCAGAAGTCTCAGGCAGCATTGGATGCGCTTAACGAGAAGCTCAAACCGATACTTGCAAAAGAGCCTAAGAGCTAATCAACTCAAAGACTAAGGCTTGGGCCTGGCACAATAGTGATAGAAAATGATCGCTAAAGTGTCCAGGCCCAATTTGCTGCGCAGGAAGAATCTTCGCCCTGTCGCACAACTGACTATCCCAACATGGATTTTCCTTGCATTGGTTGTGTTGATTCCTTTCTTCTATGGGGTTTACATATCGTTTCTAAATATTAATTTGGCTTCTTTTCTCCCACCAAGCTTTGTGGGATTTGATAACTATCAGACTGTGTTAGCTGCTTCTGAGACCTGGTCGACACTTCGGATTACCTTGATTATTACATTTATTGGATTACTAACACAGATACCAATAGGGATACTTCTAGCCTTAGTACTACATGAAAACTTGCGTGGCACAAAAATATTTCGTTCAATCTTAATCACTCCAATGCTCCTAACCCCGGTAGCAGTTGGACTGACTTATAGATTTATGTTTGACACCGATCTTGGTGTTATTAACTGGGCTCTAGGAAGTATTGGAATAGAGAAAGTGAATTGGCTGGGCTCGCAAACAAGTGCGCTATTTGCCATAATAATTGTTGACTCGTGGCAATCAATCCCTTTCGTTATGCTCTTGGTTTTAGCGGCTCTGACCGCTATTTCACCCTCTTTATATGAGGCAGCTAGGGTTGATGGAGCATCAGCGAGCCAGATATTTCGAAGGATTACGCTGCCATTAATCACACCAACGCTCTTGGTAATAACCATGATTAAAATTATGGATTTTCTAAAACTATTTGACACGCTATTTATTCTCACCCGAGGAGGCCCAGGAAATGCAACTACAACCCTTGGACTTTGGACATATAAGACCGGCTTTGTCTTCCTTGAGTTCTCTAGAGCAGCAGCGCTTGGGGTAATAATTACCATAATCACGCTTCCGGTCTATTTCCTCTGGCGTCGAGCCTCAAGGGGCGTGCGATGATTCTCAAGCGAGGCGCCTCTTATTCTCTCTTGTTTGTTGCCTCGTTTCTCTCGCTGTTTCCACTCTTTTGGACCATAAGTACTTCAATAAAGGATCGAGTAGATACTTATAGCCTGCCACCAAAGTTTTTTAGTTTTACTCCTACCCTAAAGAACTACATATCACTTTTTTCTCTGGAAAAGTTTTGGCAAATCTATTCCAATAGCATCATCATTACATTGGGAAGCACGTTTATTTGTTTGGTAATAGGAAGTCTTGCGGCCTATGCCCTAGCAAGAAAACCACGATTCAGAGGTAGAACTCCCCTAGAGGGATTAATGATTGCGATAAGAGCGCTTCCAGCAATCGTGTTGCTCCTGCCAATATACAAGCTGAGCTCATATCTAGGTCTCTATGATTCAAAGTTAGGGTTAATCCTAATTTTTGCAGGATTTAATATCCCATTTGCAATTTGGTTATTGATGAGTTTTTTTGAACAGATACCAGTTGAAATTGAAGAATCCGCTAGAGTCGATGGGGCTTCAACCTTCAAATTGTTTACTCGAATAATCCTGCCATTAGCGGCGCCGGGTTTGGTGGCAACTGGGATATTTGTCTCTCTACTTTCTTGGAATGAGTTTCTAATTCCTGTGATTATGGCTGGAGAGAACTCAAAAACTCTTCCAGTGCTGGTTGCCAGTTTTATAAGTAATCGCACCCTTGATTGGGGCCCTATGGCAGCTGCCGCCACGGTGGCCTTGATACCGATAGTTCTTTTAACAGTAGTAATTCAGCGTTGGTTGGTAGCTGGACTTTCAAGCGGTGCCGTTAAGGAGTAGTTGTCGGTAGAAGAAAGCGCTCTTTTTTGGCGTCCTTGTTTGAGTCTTGTAATCCACATAGATCAGCCCGAATCTTTTCTCATATCCATAAGCCCATTCAAAATTATCTAGAAAGCTCCAAGCAAAGTATCCCAGGATTGGCGCACCTTGTTCTCTTGCTGATCTCATAGCATCTAGGTGACGCGCTAAATAATCAATACGTTCGTCATCGATGATCTCACCATTAATAACTTCATCATTCCAAGCAGAGCCATTCTCGGTAATGTATATCGCCTTTGGTGAATATTCCTTGGAGATTCTAAGCAGAATTTCTTCAAAGGCCTGGGGATGAACCTCCCAATTCATTGCAGTTCTTTTAACATTTTCACGATTGACACTTCTTATCGGTAGTGGCTTTGAGTTCTGATCTGCTGCCACGGTCTGTCTGAAGTAGAAGTTAACGCCAAGAAAATCTAAATCTTGAGCAATCAATTTCATATCTCCACTATGAATTTCAGGAGATGCTCCTAAAGTATCGATTACATCTGTAGGGTAGGTTCTGCCAAATACTGGATCAAGAAACCACCGATTATCAAAGCCATCAGCTAATTGAGCGGCGTTGCTATCCTCTTGACTATCAGTTGCTGGCACTGCCGGAGTAACATTAATAACAATTCCAACATTTGCCTCAGAAACGTTGCTTCTAATTACTTGGCAAGCCAATCCATGGGACATAAGCAGATGGTGGGAGACATTTAAAGCTGTTTGAAGATCTTTTATACCAGGAGCCATATCACCGTATAAATGGCCAAGCCAGGCGCTACACAATGGTTCATTCAATGTCATCCAATTTTTGACTCGATCGCCAAATCGAGAGGTGAGCACTTCGGCGTACTCGCCAAACCACTCCACAACTTCGCGGTTATTCCAACCACCGCGTATTTGCAATGCCTCTGGCAGATCCCAGTGATACATGGTCAACCAAGGGGCTATTTCACGCTCCAATAATGAGTCAATTAAGCGATCGTAAAA
>CAKZXY010000058.1 GCA_937883945.1 uncultured Clavibacter sp.
GCGCTCCTATGAGATGACGGAGATTCATCATCGCGGGCTAAGTAAAGTTCTTGATGAATCATTTGCAACTCTTACAAAAGATTGTGATGGAGTATTTCTATCCGTTGATATTGATGTTGTTGATCCTGGAATGGCTCCCGGAACTGGAACTCCAGAACCAGGTGGAATGACTTCAAGAGAGCTATTAGAGGCGGTTAGAAGAATTTGTTTAGAGCTACCAGTAGTTGGTATTGATGTTGTTGAAGTATCACCGCCATTTGACTCAGCTGATATCACAGCAATTCTTGCAAACCGAGTAGTTCTAGAGGCAGTTAGCGCTATTGCAAAGCGCAGAAGAGGCGATACTTACCTGCCAACTCAGAACTTACTTGATCGTTAAGCCTGAGCAAGACCTGCTTCAAGAACTTCTAGCGCTTCTTTAAGAAGGTGCTCTGGCATTACAAGTGGTGGCAGGAGCCTAATCACATTGCTATAAGTTCCTGCAGAGAGAATTAAGACTCCATTTTGCTGGCAATACTTAATAACTGATGTGAGAGCAGCAGGATTTGGATCTTTACTGCCAGGAATTACCAACTCAATTGCCTGCATCGCCCCGCGCCCTCTAACATCTCCAATAATTGGATACTTCTTCTTCATAGCCTCAAGGCTCTGGCGCATAATTAATCCAAGCTCATTTGCCCGCTCAACCAAGTTTTCTTCCTCAATTGTTGCAATAGCGCCGAGAGCTGCTGCGCAGGCGATAGGGGATCCACCAAATGTTCCACCAAGACCGCTTGGATGAATAGAGTCCATTACATCAGCTCTTCCTGTAACTGCAGCTAGTGGAAGACCGCCAGCAATTCCTTTAGCTGTAACGATTAGATCTGGAACGATTGATTCATCTTCGCAGGCAAACATCTGCCCAGTTCTTGCAAAGCCAGTCTGTACTTCATCTGCAACAAAGAGAATTCCGTTTTCTTGTGTGAACTTAACAAGGCCAGGAAGAAATCCCTTACAAGGAACGATAAAGCCACCTTCGCCAAGGATTGGTTCGATAACAATACAGGCCACATTTTTTGCGCCTATTTCTTTTTCAATCTTATGAAGCACGGTATCAAGAACTGATTCTTGACAGGCTCCAGAGCAGGAATCGCAGCGATATGGATAGGACATTGGCATGCGATAAACCTCAGGGGTAAATGGTCCAAAGCCATCTTTATATGGCATGTTCTTAGCAGTCATTGCCATTGTTAGATTGGTTCTGCCGTGATAGCCATGTTCAAAGACAACAACAGCTTGGCGCTTGGTGAAATTGCGAGCAATCTTGACCGCGTTTTCAACCGCTTCAGCACCAGAATTAAATAGAGCTGATTTCTTCTTATGATCTCCAGGGGTTAAACGATTGAGGGCTTCACAGACCTGGATATATCCAAGGTAAGGGGCGATCATGAAGCAGGTATGGGTAAAGGCTTCTACCTGCTCCTTCACATTTTTAACAACACGATCAGCTGAGTTTCCAACATTTACAACTGCAATTCCTGCGCCCATATCGATAATGGAGTTGCCGTCAATATCAACAATTACCCCGCCGCCAGCTTTCTCAACTACAACTGGGATTGCCATACCAAGTGAGGCAGAGACTGCCTCAGCTCTACGCTTAATTACTTCTTGGGATTTTGGTCCAGGAATTGGGGTAAGAAGTTTTCTAACCTGCTCGATATGTGGCCCTGAACTCATCTGCCTATTCTATCTTTTCCATCTATTTAACCTATTTCTGAGAAGATGGACCCGTGCGCGATATTGTGATTTTAGGCTCCACCGGCTCTATTGGGGTTCAAGCCCTAGAGGTTATCGCTGCAAACCCTGAGCTCTTTAGAGTAGTTGGCCTTAGCGCCGGGGGAAATAACTTAACTTTATTGGCTAAGCAAGTGAGAGATTTTAACGTCCCGATTGTGGGAGTTAGTAGTGGAGCGCAAGAGCTAAAGAGCTCACTAAGTGGAGTAAAGGTAATTGATGGAAGCGGTGCTTCAGAGCAGATTGCATCACTTACCTGCGATTTAGTTCTAAATGCGATTACCGGATCTATTGGTCTTGCTCCAACTCTTGCAGCTCTAGCTTCTGGAAATAAAGTCGCTCTTGCCAATAAAGAATCTCTAGTTGCGGGTGGAGATTTAGTGATGGCATATGGAAGCGAGAAGATAATTCCAGTTGATTCGGAGCACTCCGCTCTCTTTCAAGCAATGAGCGCAGGGCGAGTGAGTGATGTATCTAAATTAATTCTTACCGCAAGCGGCGGCCCTTTTAGAGATAGGCAAGATTTATCTCAAGTGAAATTAGCAGATGCACTTGCCCATCCCACCTGGTCTATGGGCCCAGTTGTTACTATCAACTCTGCAACGCTAGTAAATAAAGGTCTTGAGATTATTGAGGCGCATTATCTCTTTTCTATCGCCTATTCAAAGATTGAAGCAGTGATTCATCCACAATCAATAGTCCACTCACTTGTGGAATTTAAAGATGGCTCAACTCTTGCTCAAGCATCACCTCCTGATATGAAGGGGCCGATTGCCTACGCTCTTGCTTATCCAAATAGAGTCGGTGGGGCTATGGCGCCAATTAATTGGAACTCAAAGCAGAGTTGGGAATTTGAGCCAATAGATGAGAAGAGATTTCCAGCAGTACAACTTGCAAGAAGAGCTGGGGCTCTAGGATCTTCTGTTGCTGCGATTTATAACGCAGCAAATGAGGTTGCAGTAGCTGCATTTATGAAGGAGGAGATCGCATTCACAGCAATAGTGGATACTATTGAAAAGGTTGTGGATAAGTTATCAGCAAGTGCGCCTTCTAGAATTAGAGATATCTCAGATGTCAGCGCTATTGAGCAAGATGCGCGGATCTATGCAAGAGAAGTATTGAAGAAGGGCTAGGGGAAGAGAGATTATGGGATTTCTTGGAGTAATTGCCTTTATTCTGGCTCTGCTTATCTCGGTGATGATCCATGAATATGGTCATTACATAACTGCTAAGCGTTATGGGATGAGAGTTACTGAATTCTTTGTAGGTTTTGGAAAGCGCTTATGGTCAACCCAGCGCGGTGAGACAGAGTTTGGAATAAAGGCAATTCCTGCTGGTGGTTATTGCAAAATCTCTGGAATGTCGCCAAATGAAGAGTTAGCTGATGAATTTAAACCAAGAGCTTTCTATCTAGCCTCCGCTCCTAAGAAATTAATAGTTCTTGGAGCTGGCTCTTTTCTACACTTTGTTCTAGCTTTTTTTCTCCTCTTTACTCTCTTTGCAGGGCTTGGCACATCACAAGTTCTTCCAACTATTTCTCAAGTGCTTCCCTGCGTTCCTAAAGAGAGTACCTGTCAGGCAGGTGATCCAATTTCTCCAGCTAAGCGCTCAGGTTTAATGCCGGGAGATGAAATCCTTGGAGTTAATGGTCAAGAGCTTGCCTGGGCAGATTCAGCTGAGATATTGCGAGCCTCTGCAGAGCGGGCAATGACCTTACTGATTAAAAGAGATGGGCAAGTGATAAATATTGCTATTACTCCAGCAACAAGAGTTGTTGAAGGAGATTCCAGAGGATTTCTTGGAATCATTAATGAATTTGGTTTAGTTAGACAAAATCCGATAAAGGCCGCTGCTTCAAGTGCAAGAGCAACTGGAGCAATCTTTGAAGGCTCTATCAAGGCTTTAATTTCACTTCCCTCTCAAATACCTTCCTTAATTGGCCAGACATTTTTTGGGCAAGAGCGAAATTCACAAGGTCTAGTTGGAATTGTTGGAGTTGCTAGGGCAAGTGGTGAGACAGTTTCTAGTGGAAACTTAAGTACTGGAGAGAAAGTCGCCACATTCATTCTTATCGTGGCATCGCTTAATATCTTTGTGGGAATCTTTAATCTACTGCCAATTCTTCCACTTGATGGTGGCCATATGGCAGTTGCTAGCTATGAGGCGATCAGGCGAAGAATTGCAGCGATAAGAGGCAAGGCTGATCCTGGGCCGGTTGATGTGGAGAAGCTCACCCCGATTACCTTGGTGGTCTTTGCCGTTCTTCTAGTTCTGACTGTGATTTTGCTAATTGCTGATATTTTCAATCCAATTAACCTCAATCTTTAGGAGAGAATAGGGCCATGGTTGATCTGGGAATTCCATCTGCGCCGCCTCCAGTTCTTGCCCCGCGCCGTAAATCTCGTCAATTAAAAGTAGGAAGTGTTCTAGTT
>CAKZXY010000059.1 GCA_937883945.1 uncultured Clavibacter sp.
GTCCACGACTATTGCTCAATTAGCAGAAGTCTTCGGCATTTTTGATTTGCTTAAGAACAAGATCAACAGCGGAATGCCGGTCTATGGTTCTTGCGCAGGAATGATTCTAATTGCCGATCAAATCCTTGATGGCGGCGCTGATCAAGAGAGTTTTGGCGGGCTTGATGCCCAAGTTCGCCGTAATGCATTTGGTAGACAGGTAGATTCTTTTGAAACAGATTTAACTTTCGCAGGTATTGGCGGAGCGCCTTTTCGCGCGGTATTTATCAGGGCCCCTTGGGTTGAGTCAGTGGGCGCAGGCGTTGAAGTACTAGCAAGTTTTAATGGCCATCCCGTTGCAATTAGGCAGGGACATCTACTAGCCACCTCATTTCATCCAGAGTTAACTGGGGATAACCGAATTCATCGATTCTTTGTAGATCAGCTCTGTAAAGAAAGTTCAAAGGCAGGGATTTAAATAATGTCAGGTCATTCCAAGTGGGCCACAATCAAACGCAAGAAAGCGTTAATAGATTCTAAACGGTCTCGAGCCTTTGCTAAATACATCAAGGCAATTGAGGTTTCTGCAAGAAATGGCGGGGCAGATCCTGATGGCAATCCCACTTTATATGATGCGATAACTAAGGCTAAAAAGAATTCCGTTCCAAGCGATAATATCGAACGCGCTCTTAAGAGAGCAGTTGGTGAGGGTCAATCACAAGCTCAATGGGAGAACATAATCTATGAAGGTTATGGCCCCGGCGGGGTAGCGCTTCTTATTGAATGTCTCTCCGATAATCGAAATAGAGCTGCATCAGAGGTACGAGTTGCTATCACTAGAAACGGTGGAACGATGGCCGATCCTGGTTCAGTTTCTTATATGTTTGAAAGAAAAGGCGTGGTAATTGTCAAGAAGAGACAAGGCGATAAAACTATTGCTGAAGAGTTGGTATTGGAGGCTGCCCTAGAGCATGGTTTATCAGAGGTTAATGATCTAGGTGAGAGCTTTGAACTAATCAGCGCCGCTACAGATTTAGTTCCAGTAAGGCAGGCTCTCCAAATTGCAGAGATTGATTATGAATCAGCAGATGTTTCCTTTCTTCCTTCTATCTCTATGCCAATTGGAGCAGATGATGCAAGTGCCCTCTTTGAGTTAATTGAGGCTATTGAGGAGTGCGATGATGTGCAGAATGTCTATGGAAACTTTGATGTTTCAGATGAGGTAATGGCGAGCCTGTCATAACTCTTTCTTGGCTGGCTAATAGGCTTGGCTAATGCGCGTTCTTGGTGTTGATCCTGGTCTTACGCGCTGTGGCATCGGTGTGGTTGAAAAAGTTGGAGTTAAAGATCTTAAGTTAGTTGCCTGCGGCGTAATACAGACCGGCGTTGATGCCCCATTAGAAGAGCGTTTGATGCATTTAAGCGCGGAACTTGAAGTTTGGATCAATCGATATAAGCCAGATGTAATTGCGGTGGAGAGAGTTTTTTCAAAGCTGAATGTGCGAACCGCGATGGCTACCGGGCAAGCAGCAGGGGTTGCACTCCTTCTTGCAGCAAAGGCAGGGGTTCCAATTGCTATGCATACCCCAAGTGAAGTTAAGGCAGCTGTCTCTGGCTCTGGGCGAGCAGATAAGAGGCAGGTTGCTGCGATGGTAGTTAAAATCTTGAAGCTGAAAGAAGCTCCAAAGCCAGTCGATACCACCGATGCGTTAGCTCTTGCTATCTGCAATCATTGGAGAGGAGCTGGGGCAAAGAAGTTAGCAACTGCAACAGCTAAAGAGAAAAGCCGGATAAAGCGTTTAAAATCTGAGCCAAGATCTAGAAAGGCTAAGAAGTAAATGATTGCCTTTATGACAGGTACGGTATTTGAGATTCGACTCAACCGAATCAATCTCTTGGTAAATGGAATTGGTTATGAAGTAATTGTCTCGCCAGAGATTGCCTCTGAATCTAAAGTGGGAGGCGAGTTATCACTTCACACATCTTTAGTTGTAAGAGAGGATTCTTGGAGCCTCTATGGATTCTTATCTCAGAGCGCAAAGAGCCTCTTTGAAGAGTTGCAATCTGTTACTGGAATAGGGCCAAAAGTTGCTAGCGCACTTCTTGCTGTTTATGGCCCAGATGCGCTACGAAACATCATTGCTTCCCAAGATAATGAAGCCCTTGAGCGAGTCCCTGGAATTGGTAAAAAAGTTGCTTCAAGAATTCTTCTTGAATTAAAAGAGAAGTTTGGCGCAAGCTATAAATCAAAATCTGCTCTAAGCGGGCCTTGGCGAACTCAGGTCATTGGCGCACTTACCGGACTTGGTTATTCGCAAAAAGAGGCAGAAAGTGCAATTGATAAAGTACTTGAGAGCTTTGGACGAACTCCAACAAGTGATGACACACCGCAGATGCTAAAACTTGCCCTCGCGCAATCGCGACAGAAGGAATAGTTAATGTCTGAAGAGATAATGAGTAGCTCGCTTACTCCCGAGGAAATTAGTGCAGAGCAGGCTTTAAGGCCAGAGACGTTAAGAGATTTTGTTGGTCAGCAGCGCGTTAAAGATCAAGTGGACTTACTTCTTCGAGCAGCTAGAGAGCGCGGAGCGCCAGCAGATCACATTCTATTCTCAGGCCCTCCTGGTCTTGGCAAAACTACTCTTGCGATGATTGTGGCAAGTGAAATGGATTCACCAATAAGAATTACCAGTGGACCAGCTATTACCCATGCTGGCGATCTAGCTTCAATACTTTCATCCCTTGTTGAAGGAGAAGTTCTATTTCTAGATGAGATTCATAGAATGGCAAGGCCGGCAGAGGAGATGCTCTATATGGCGATGGAGGATTTCAGAGTTGATGTAGTGGTCGGAAAAGGACCTGGTGCAACTGCGATTCCGTTAACGCTGCCACACTTTACTTTAGTTGGCGCAACAACTAGAGCTGGACTTCTTCCTGGACCGCTAAGAGATCGCTTTGGTTTTACAGCTCATCTAGATTTCTATGATGAAGCAGATATTGCAGATATCGTTGCTCGAAGCTCTTCGCTGTTAAATGTTGAGATAAGTAAAGATTCGATTGCAGAGTTAGGAAAGCGCTCTCGAGGAACGCCGCGTATTGCAAATAGACTCCTTCGTCGAGTGAGGGATTATGCCCAAGTCCACGGAGATGGAAGTATCAATCTTGAGATAACTAACTCTGCTCTTGATATGTATGAAGTTGATGAGATTGGCCTTGATCGATTAGATAAAGCAATTCTTAGAGTATTAATAGAGCAGTTCAATGGCGGACCTGTTGGCCTTGGCACCCTTGCGATGGCCGTTGGTGAGGAGCGAGAGACGGTTGAATCTGTGGCTGAACCATTTTTAGTCCGTTCTGGATTTATCTCTAGATCTCCACGGGGAAGAACAGCTACCCCAGCAGCTTGGCGCCATCTAGGCAAGAAAGCTCCGGAGGTGGCAATCGGGCTTTTCGACAGTGAGGAGCTTGAGCCCTAGACTTTCGCCCCATGTCTTACGGAAATTCACAACGTAACTCTGGCGAGGTCAAAAAACCCCGCCCAGCTAGAACCTTAACTCTTACGGTTTTAACCACTCTTATTCTCTACGGCGTTGCCTTTGCCATTGGAGCTACCTCAATCAACTTAGGTCTCGACCTAAGAGGTGGAACAAGTGTGACCTTGCAGCCAAGACTTCAGGGCGGGCAGAGCGGTGAAATTACCAGTGAATCTATTGATCAAGCTGTCTCGATTATCCGTCAGCGCGTTAATTCACTCGGAGTTGTTGAGGCCGAGGTAACTGCAGAGGGAACAGGTAATAGCAGACAGATCGTTATCTCAGTTCCAGGTGAGACTGGAAGACGAGTTGTTGATCTAGTTGGTCAAACTGCAGAACTTAGATTTAGACAGGTATTGCTAGTTGCAGGATCTATCCCAACTCCTGATGATGGCGCTCTTCTTCAAGGATCAAGCCTTAGCCCGGAACAAGTGGCAGCATTTCAGGCACTTGATTGCACTAAGCCAGAGTCAACTCTTGGTAGCGGGGGAGATGATGCTAACTCTGTAATGATTACATGCGATAGAGGCGGCGTTGCGCGATACATCCTTGCTCCTGCTCAAGTTGTTGGAAGTGATATTAAAGGCGCAACTGCTGCAATTGATCAACAGAGCGCAAGTGGTTGGTTTGTCTCACTTGATTTCACAGGAGATGGATCACGTAAGTTTGGAGAACTAACGCAGAGCGTTGTTAATCTTCCAGAACCACAGAATCAAGTAGCAATAGTTCTTGATGGCGTTGTTGTCTCTGCTCCTAGAATTAACGAAGCAATATTAGGTGGCAGCGCGCAGATCACTGGAAGCTTTAGCCAACTTGAAGCGCAAGATTTAGCAAATGTTTTAAAGTATGGATCACTGCCGCTTGCCTTTGATCGTGGAGAGGTTCAGCAAATCTCACCAACTCTTGGAAATGATCAGCTGGAGGCTGGACTAATAGCTGGCGGTCTTGGATTACTTCTAGTGATGCTCTATTCAATATTTTATTATCGAGCTCTAGGTTTTATCGTTGTTGGCTCCCTAGTTATTGCCGCAGCTCAGTTGGTGATTCTCTTCCTTCTCTTAGGTGAGTGGATTGGATTTACTCTCACTCTTGCAGCTGTTGCTGGAGCAATTGTGGCTATCGGAATTACTGCTGACTCATTTATCGTCTACTTTGAACGTATTAGAGATGAAATGCGCGAGGGTAAACCGCTTCGAGTGGCTGCCGAGACTGGTTGGCAGAGAGCCCGTCGAACCATCATTGTTGCTGACCTAGTGTCAATAATTTCAGCTGTAATTCTCTACATCGTCTCAGTTGGAAGCGTTCGTGGTTTTGCATTTACCCTCGGATTAACAACTCTCGTTGACTTGGTAGTGATCTTCTTATTTACCAAGCCACTTGTAACGCTCCTTGCTAAGAATAAGTATTTCCAAGCTGGAGGTAAGTACTCTGGTGTTTCACCGCGGAGTATCGGCCTTGCAACTCAGACTTTAGAAAGCAAAGGAGCGTAAGTCATGAAATTAACCGGGCTTGGCGGAAGGCTCTATCGCGGCGAGACATCAATGAATGTCATTCGCGCGCGAAAGAAATGGTATGCAGTAAGTGCTTTATTTATTGCTCTCTCTGGCTTTGCACTAGGCGCGCAAGGTTTGCGATTTGGAATTGAATTTGAGGGAGGATCAGCATTTGTTGTGTCAACCCCTAATGGAACAGTTGAGCAGGCAAGAGAGGCAGTCTCAGCCGCTGGATATAGCGATAATGCAATTATTCAAACCTTAGGTGAAGAGAAGATTCGTATACAAACTGGTGTGCTTGATACTGGGCAATCAAATGCAATTCAAGACGCTCTAGCTGCGCAGTTCGGGGTCTCTGTTGAGTCAATTGATACTCAAAATGTCGGACCGTCATGGGGCGAGGAGATTTCAAAGAAGGCGTTACAAGGACTCATTGCTTTCTTAATTTGTATCATGATCTATCTAGCTCTCACCTTTGAGCCAAAGATGGCGGTAGCGGCTGTAGTTGCTCTAATACATGATGTCTTTATCACCGTTGGTCTTTATGCTTTTATTGGTTTTGAGGTAACGCCAGCGACTGTGATCGGCTTTTTAACAATTCTGGGTTACTCCCTCTATGACACAGTGGTGGTCTTTGACAAGATTCGAGAGAACACAAAAGGTATTACTAGCACTGGAAAATCCACTTACTCTGATGCAACAAATCTTGCAGTTAATCAGACATTTGTCCGCTCCCTAAATACCTCACTTATTGCTCTACTTCCTGTTGCGGCAATTCTCTTTGTTGGAGCAGGCCTACTTGGTGCTGGAACTTTGAAAGATCTTGCGCTAGCTCTCTTTATCGGCCTTATCGCTGGAACTTATTCGTCGATCTTTATCGCTCCTCCAGTACTTGCTTCGCTTCGTGAGCGTGAGCCGGCTATGAAGGCCTTAAGCGTTCGTGTAGCTGCAAGGGGCGGAAGTACTACAAGCCCGCTGCTCTCGAATCGAAAAGGAAAGAAGAAGCGCAACAAATAGGGGAGAAGTAATCTATCCCCATGAACGCACTTATTACCCCAGTAATTAATCGCCTTAGGGAGAGTCAAGAAGGCATTGATACTGGAGTTGTTGAACGAGCTTTTGAAGTAGCAGAGCGGGCTCATAAAGGTCAGTTAAGAAAAAGTGGCGATGCTTATATAACCCACCCTGTTGCAGTTGCTGAAATTCTCCTTGATTTTGGTCTTGATGCAAATAGCATCGCAGCAGCCCTGCTTCATGACACGGTGGAAGATACGAGTTATTCTCAAGAGTTGCTTCGTAAAGATTTCGGTCCTGAAGTTGCATCTCTTGTCGATGGGGTAACAAAGCTAGATCGCCTGACCTATGGTCCAACTGCAGAGGCAGAGACTGTTCGCAAGATGGTTGTTGCGATGGCGAAAGATATTCGCGTTCTAGTTATTAAATTAGCTGATCGCCTCCATAATGCTAGAACTTGGCAATTTGTTGAGCCAGAATCAGCGGAGCGAAAAGCGAGAGAGACACTAGATATCTATGCCCCGCTAGCTCATCGCTTGGGAATGAACGCAGTTAAGTGGGAGTTAGAAGATCTCTCTTTTAAATACATTGAACCAAAAAAATTTGAAGAGATAGAACGGCTAGTACAGGAACGAAATCCATCTAGAGAGAAGCTAACTAATGAAGTTATCACTCTAGTTGAACAAGACTTAGCTTCGGAATCTATCGCTGCCAAGGTAACAGGGCGACATAAGCATCTCTATAGCGTCTATCAAAAGATGGTTATCAGGGGGCGAGAATTTAGCGATATCTATGACCTAGTGGGGATAAGAGTATTAGTTGATGATGTTCGAGATTGCTACGCAGTTCTTGGGGCGATTCACGCAAGATGGAGCCCAGTACCTGGAAGATTTAAAGATTACATTGCAATGCCTAAGTTCAACCTCTATCAATCACTTCATACCACTGTAATTGGCCCCAATGGAAAAGCAGTTGAAATTCAGATTAGAACTCATGATATGCACTCAAGGGCCGAGTATGGAATTGCTGCACATTGGAAATATAAATTATCAGGCTCAACAAGATCAGCAGATTCACCGGATATGCTCTGGCTAAAACAGCTTCATGAATGGCAGCAAGAGACCTCAGATGTGACAGAGTTTCTCGAAGCTCTGCGCTTTGATCTTAGAACTCCTGAGACATTTGTATTTACTCCTAAGGGGAGCGTTATTGCTCTTCCCTTAGGGGCAACTGCGGTGGACTTTGCCTACGCTGTTCATACCGATGTGGGCAATAGATGTGTTGGCGCAAAAGTTAATGGCAAGTTGGTTTCATTAGAGGTTCCTCTCGTTAATGGAGATGTAGTTGAAGTTTTAACTAACAAAGCTGAATCTGCTTCTCCTAGTAGAGATTGGTTAAATTTTGTAAAGTCATCAAGGGCTCGCTCCAAGATAAAGGCTTGGTTTTCTAAAGAGCGACGCGAAGAGGCAATTGATGCGGGAAGAGAATCCATTGCAAGACAGATGCGAAAGGCAGGGCTGCCATTACAAAAAATCCTCGGCGGACATAGCCTGCTTCAACTCGCTCATGATTTAAATTACCCAGATATAGAAGCGCTCTATGCTGCAGTCGGCGATGGGCATATTTCAGCTAATCACGTTATTGAAAGACTTGAATCATCTCTTGGTCTAGCTGAGACATATGACAGCCCCATCGATGAAAATATAACCACCACTTCACCAAGTCGAATTAATAGACGAAGCGCTTCAGGGATAATTGTTGAAGGTGTTGAAGATGTCTTGGTAAAACTAGCAAGATGTTGCACCCCTGTGCCAGGTGATTTAATAACCGGATTTATTACTCGAGGTAGTGGGGTATCAGTTCATAGAAGTGATTGTGTAAATGTAGCTGACTTGAAATTTCACCAAGGCGATCGCATCACTGTTGTTAGGTGGGATGAGGGAGCAAAATCTGTTTTCTTGGTTAATATCCAGATCGAAGCTCTAGATCGCGCCAGGTTGCTCTCTGATATTACGCGCGCGCTATCAGATCAGGAGATAAACATCGTTCATGCGGCAGTTAATACCACTAAAGATCAGGTGGCTTTCTCGCGCTTTACCTTTGAGATGGCTGATGCTTCTCATCTAGAGTCAGTCTTGGCCTCAGTAAAGAAAATCGAGGGCGTTTATGATGTTTATCGAATAACTAATAACTAGGATTGAAAGTCAGCAAGACCTTTTTGGGCCTCGCTAAGCCACATACGTCTAGCGGCAGCAGCCTCAAGTAGATCAGCAGCCTTCTTAGAATCTCCATTAGCTTGAGCTTTGGCAGCTTTAGCTTCATATTCAGCGACAGCATTTGTTAATTGAGTAACGACATCATTTGCTCTTGCAATCGCGGTTGGGTCGCTGCGACGCCACTGCTCCTGCTCAGCTTCCTTGATCGTCATCTCCACGCTATCTACCCGCTTATCTAATACTGATCGCTTCTTTCGATCGATCATGCCAATTTTTGAAAGTTTCTGGCGAAAATCGCGGAACTTTCTCTTAACATCATCAAGGTTTGTAATCGGCAAAAGAGCTTCCATCTCGGCAACAATTGCCTCTCGTTTTTCCAGGTTTGCAGCCATTGATTCGCCGCGCTTTTCAAGATCAGCGTTCTTTGTGGTGAAGAAAGTATCTTGAGCAGCTTTAAATCTTAACCAAAGTTTGTCATCATCATTTTTCTTACCTCGGCCGCTAGCCTTCCATTGATCCATCAAGGCTTTATAGCGTCTTGCAGTTGCAACCCAATCTGTTGAGGTAGCAAGGGATTCAGCTTCTAGAACAATCTTTTCTTTAGAATCTTTAACTTGGCTCTGTTGAGCGCTCAACCCTGCAAAGTGAACCCTGCGACGCTTATCAAACTTATTTCGCGCAGATGAGAAACGCTTCCATAGCTCTGAATCTGTCTTCTTATCAAGACGAGGAGCTTTCTTCCATTCATCTAGTAATACTTTGAGACGCTCGCCAGTTACCTTCCAGCTAGTGGAATCGATCAAGCCTTCAGCTTCAACAACTAGAGCTTCTTTTGCGGCAATCGTTGCTGCGCGCTTCTCAGCTTTAGCCTCAGCTTCTGCTGCTTTTTTAGCTTCGTAGGCAGGGCGATGTTCATCAATTAGAGGCGGAATCTGTTCGAGTGAACTTCTTAGAGCTTCGAGATTTCCTACGCCATTTAGATGTTCAATCTGATTTCTTAACTTCTTAACCGCCTCATTGGCATCTTGAGGAACCATAGCGCCGCTGATGATTCGCGCAGCAAGGAGAGCAACTTCTGAGGCAACAAGTTCAAATTTACGAACAAAGTAGGCAAGTGCTTCTTCAGCAGATTTTCCAGGATATGAACCGACTACTTTTTCGCCATCGTTGGTTCGAACATAGACCATTCCATTTTCATCGACGCGTCCAAATTTTGATGGATCACCGATTAGCGCTGCAGCAGCTGAGTTAGGTAGAACTTGATTATCTAGGGCATCCATTAGGTCCTACTTTCTCGAACGTTGCGCGCCTGGAGTTTTTCTCACTCTGGCGTTATGGGTTCAGCGGTTGGTAAGGCCCAAACGCTACCGCCATAGGGGTCTTTCTGTAAAAAAGTCGCTCAGAGGGGGCTCTTTTGAGCGGAAGTAGCGACCTAGGTTGGAAGAATGCCTAGGTGAGCCTCTTAGTCGATCGAGTAGTTGCGCCTTACTACGCCACCAATTGTTGGATTATTGCTCCATCTAAAAATTCTCATTGCGTAGTAATTGATCCTGGTATTGGCATACCGAATTTAACAAAAGAAATTAAAGCAAAGTTAGCAGAACACAATTTAGTTGTTGGAGCGATATTCATTACCCATGGGCATCTTGATCACACATTTTCTCTCTACTCTCTTGCTCAAGACTTTATTGAAAGTGAAACCTATATCCATAAGGCGGATAGAGATCTGCTTAAGAATCCAGAGCGCGCCATGGGTCCTCAATCCCAAGCGCTCTTAAGCGAATTAGGAAAGCTCTCAGGAGAAGAGATAGATTTTCAGGAGCCAGAGCGAACCTGGTCAATAGATTCTGATAGCCAAGCAAAGCTTGGGGGAATGAATTTTTCCTTTAGACATGCGCCAGGACATACCCCTGGTTCCACTCTTGCAATTGTTGAAGATGAGCTTTTAGTCAGTGGGGATGTGCTCTTTAAAGACGGAATTGGAAGAACTGATCTGCCACGTGGCTCAATGAGCGACATGGAGATAACTCTTCGTGAGAAAATAGCGACCTTGCCACCTCACCTCCGTGTTCTTCCTGGACATGGCGATGAGAGCAGAATGGATGCGGAATTGAAGAGTAATCAATACCTCAAAGCGGCGACTCAAGGGAGATTGGCATGAGTTCAAAGTTTGCAGCCCCTAAGGGCGTCTCTGAGTATTTGCCGCCTAGATCAAATATTTTTGATCGTATAGTTCAAACTCTTAAAATTCCAGCACTTGCTGCAGGATATGAATTAATTGAGCTACCAATTTTTGAAGATACTGAGTTATTTACAAGAGGAGTTGGCGCCTCCACTGATGTGGTGACAAAGGAGATGTATACCTTTGAAGATCGCGGCGGTCGTTCATTAACGCTTCGCCCTGAGGGAACCGCTGGGGTAATAAGAGCTGTTATTGAACATGGCCTAGATCGCGGCAGCCTGCCTGTAAAACTCTTTTATCATGGGCCATTTTTTCGAGCAGAAAGGCCACAAGCTGGTCGTTATCGCCAGTTCTATCAATTCGGGATAGAAGCTATTGGGAGTGATGATCCATATCTTGATGCAGAGGTAATATCAATTGCTTATCAAGGATATAGAAAACTTGGTCTAAAAAACTTTGAACTTCAGATTACTTCACTTGGCGATAGTGACAGTCGAGTGGCACATAGAAAAGACTTAGATGCATTTATCGCTGGGCTAAATCTCGATGAAGAGACGCGCAATAGAGCTGTGAAAAATCCACTTCGCCTCTTTGATGACAAGCGCGATGAGATTAAGGATGCGATGAGCAAGGCTCCTCTACTCCTTGATTATTTAAATGCTGAAAGTAGAGAAAACTTTGAACAGGTGAAATCTGCCCTTGATTCTTTGGGTATTGCTTATCAAGTTAACCCAAGAATGGTTAGAGGTCTTGATTATTACACTGGCACTACCTTCGAGTTTGTTCATAGCGGGCTAGGGGCGCAATCTGGGATAGGTGGCGGCGGACGCTATGACGGACTCATGGAACTTCTTGGGGGCTCAAAGCTCTCCGGAATTGGTTTTGGATTAGGGATAGATCGCATTCTTCTCGCCCTTGAAGCCGAGGCAGAATCTGGTCAATTACTTCCAGGAGAATTGAAATATATCGATCTCTATGTAATTGCTCTAGGTGATCAGGCTAGAACTAAATGCTTTACTCTCGTTGATTCGCTGCGCAAAGAAGGCTTTGTTGTAGAGCAGAACTTTGGAGATCGCTCCCTCAAGGCAGCGATGAAGGCGGCTGATAAATCTGGAGCGCGCTTTGCAATAGTTCTTGGTGATAGTGAATTGGAATCAGCTTCGGTGGAGTTAAAAGAGATGAGCAGCGGAGAGCTAACTTCGGTTAGGCTTACCTCTCTTGCTAAGACTTTGGCCGAGAAATCATCTGGGCTATAAGAAGAATAGAGAGTAGGTCTTCAAATTGCTTCGCTCCCATAGCGCTGGAACCCTTCGATCAAGTGACATTGGCGGCAGGGTAAAACTTGCTGGCTGGGTAGCTAGACGGCGCGATCATGGCGGTGTGGCATTTATTGATCTCCGTGATTACTCGGGAAGTGTCCAGGTAGTTATCTCTGATGAAAAAGTCGCCGCAGCCCTTAGAGCTGAATGGTGCGTCTTAATTGAAGGAGTAGTAACCAAGCGTCCGAGTGGAAATGAAAATACTGCGCTGCCTACTGGTGAGATTGAAATCAATTGTGAGAGCCTTGAAGTATTAAGTGAAGCGGCTGCGCTGCCATTTCCAGTTGATAGTGGCGAAGTGGTTAATGTTGGTGAAGAGGTCAGGCTTAAATATCGTTATTTAGATTTAAGACGCGAAGGACCAAGTAGCGCGATACGCCTTCGTTCTAAAGTCACCTCCATCATCCGTTCGGTAATGGATAATGAAGGTTTTCTCGATATTGAAACTCCCTACCTAACTCGCTCAACTCCAGAGGGAGCTAGGGATTTCTTAGTTCCTGTTCGTCTGCAACCTGGATCTTGGTATGCCCTTCCGCAATCACCGCAGTTATTTAAGCAGCTATTGATGGTGGCAGGTATGGAGCGTTACTACCAGATCGCCCGATGTTTTAGAGATGAAGACTTTAGAGCTGATAGACAGCCTGAATTTACGCAATTAGATATTGAGATGTCCTTCGTTGATCAAAGCGATGTCTTAGCTGTTGCAGAGAAGATATTGAAAGAAGTATTTAAAAAAACTTTAGATATTGATATTGCCCTACCAATTACTCACATGACCTATCATGAAGCGCTAAGAAGATTTGGATCTGATAAGCCTGATCTTCGTTTTGGAAATGAATTAGTTGATGTCACTGATTTCTTTAAGGAGACAAGTTTTAGGGTCTTTCAAGCAGAGTTTGTTGGCGCAGTTGTTATGCCAAATGGAGCCGCGTCTCCAAGGCGTGAACTAGATGCTTGGCAAGATTGGGCTAAAGCAAGAGGAGCTAAAGGACTTGCTTATATTCTCGTGGGCGAAGATGGGAGCCTTGGAGGCCCTGTTGCTAAGAATCTTTCGGAGAGGGAGAGTAAAGAGATTGCCTCGTTTGTTGGCGCTAAGAATGGTGATGCAATTTTCTTTGCAGCGGGCGAGCCAAGTTCTTCGCTCCAACTTCTTGGAGCAGTCCGTTTGGAAATTGGAGAGAGATGTAAGCTGATCGCAAAGGATCAATGGAAGTTTCTCTGGGTCGTTGATGCTCCGATGTTTGAAGCAACAGAGTCTGGAGGATGGACAGCAGTGCATCATCCCTTTACTGGACCAAAGCCGGAATATGAGAAGAGCTTCAAAAATGATCCTAAATCGGCCCTTGCTTATGCCTATGACATAGTTTTGAATGGAAATGAAATTGGTGGAGGATCGATCCGTATCCATAAGCGTGAAATACAGCAAGCGGTATTTGATGTTATCGGTTTAACTAAGCAAGAAGCTGAGTCTAAATTTGGTTTCCTACTTGAAGCCTTTAACTATGGCCCGCCGCCACATGGCGGCATCGCTCTAGGACTTGATCGCCTATGTGCGCTACTTGCCGGAGCTGAGTCAATCCGTGAAGTCATTGCTTTCCCCAAGACGGCAAGTGGAGCAGATCCACTAACTGGCGCTCCAACTCCGATAACCACCGCGCAGAGACGAGAGAGCGGAGTAGATTTCAAGCCAGAATAGGGCGAGAAATCTTTAGTAGGCTAACGCTATGTCCGCAGGTGGTATCGC